>JBARSW010000052.1:0-6332 GCA_049644925.1 Chitinophagaceae bacterium
CTCAATTAAAATATCAGCTAATTGTCCGTTGAAAGGAGAGGAGGGATCAACTATTTTGGCTTGCTTAATGAGTATTTTCATTAAGGAGCGAAGTTAATGTTTGTATTTGGTTCTGAAAAATGAGAAAAGCCTTACTTTTGTCATCCCAATAACTACTCTTTGTAGTAAAATGTTCGGGACGTAGCGCAGCCCGGTAGCGCACTTGCATGGGGTGCAAGGGGTCGCTAGTTCGAATCTAGTCGTCCCGACTTTTCTGATGGAAGGGTAGTCATTTTAAAAAAGTGATTACCCTTTCTTATTTATTGGTATAGAATTTTCGGGATGTAGCGCAGCCCGGTAGCGTACTTCGTTCGGGACGAAGGGGTCGCAAGTTCGAATCTTGTCATCCCGACAAGAAAAGTCATCCGTCAATTGGCAGATGACTTTTTTAATGGTCATTTAAAGGCAGCCCTTTTTTTTGAAATTCAATCCAGTTAAGGTATTCATCTCCTTTGCGGTGAACTTCCATAGTGATACAATTTTCAACCGGTTTCATTAATTGACTAAGATTGCAACCCACATATTCCTCATCTTTATTTTACAGTCGAGTGTCAGTTGGGTTTATGTGTTAGGGTTCCCGCATGAAGCGGTGTCAAGTTGTGGCTCTCGCAGTTAAATTACAGTGTTACCTCCGGGTTCTTCATTGCAAACTCTGCTGGGAAACAAATGATTTTTCAAACACACAATCTTCAGCTCTATTCCGGACAAGGTACAGCCACAGAAGAAATAACACCCGAATTGCTGACAGTAATTTTCCAGCAATTACCATTAGAAGATTTCAGAATAATTCCTGTACCAATTGTTTCTAATGATATATCACCATTTCTTACCTGCAATTTTGCCTTTGGGCTATCTGTGTCAACACCAATGTTATTAGTATTATTTGCAACAAAGCAACCATCACCAGTAATACATCCAAGATCACTGTTTAATCCTATTGCGATAGCAATATCTTTTTCAAAACCAATGCTGTTTCCGGCAGCATCAATTTGCAAATCTGAATTATTAGTTGCAGTCGGATGTTGAAATGAAATAAACAGGAATTTATAATCCGGGGAAAAAGTAATTCCGGTTGGTTCCGATCCTGCCGGGGCAATTCCAAACAATTTTACATTGGGAGCGGCCTGGGTATGGTTACTCATTACTACCCAGATATAATTATTGCCACCATCCTGAAGAACCCATAAATTACCTTGCTCATCAAATGCTAAGTTATCATTTCCGGTTCCCCAGGGAGTGGATACGGTTCCACCTGCATGAGTAATATTATACGATGCATTGCCTGCATAGGTTTCCATTGAAGAAGTGGTGGTTCCGGAAATGGGGTCAGCATCCAGGAGCCGGTATACACTGTTTTCACCTTTTACGGCAAAATATATTTTTCCATCGGGACCAATCTCTACATCTTCTATACCGTTAAAGGCCGTAGCCCCTGCAGCGCTACCTAATGCCATTGTATTATTTCTGTCTGGTTGGGTTGTATTATTTAGCAGCACCCAATTACCATTTCCTGTTTTGGGTCCTGTATATACGTACAATAATCCGGCAGACAGGTCATCCATGGTAGTGGCAACAAACTTATACAGGTAACCGGGATTTGCATCATTGCCAAAATAAGCCGTTCTCCTGTTTGAATGAATGACAATATTTTCTTTGGCTCCGCATCCCATGGCCCATAGTTTTCTTACAACTGTTTTAGTGGAAGGATTAATTTCTACATGCCAGCCCTGGTCGTTATAACCATCTGCATTTACATCAGCTGTTGAAATTACTTCTTCACAGGTTATGATATTCCCCCATGGAGTTAAACCACCGGAACAATTCCTGGCCGTACCGGCAACGGAAGAAAAATCTACTGCTGTTGCCCCGTTTTTATTCCAGAGTTTCGTGATGGGATTAAAAGAAACATTCATGGCGGTAACACCACCCGGCGTTAGTTCATGATTAATACTCAGGTAACCATTGGTTGATGAACCGGCAATCGGCATATAACCTGTAAAATCAAAATTATCCATCATGGTACCAACAGGAAGCACATCGCCATGTTCCATAATTTTTTGAAACCGGTGTGTAGCAGATGGAAATATAAAATTGCTTGTTTGAGCAGTTGGATTTACAGAAACAAAATTGGACAAGCTTTGACTATATAGTTTGTTATAAGGTATTAAAAACAAATATGCAATGAGAAAAAAATATTTTGTCTCTTTCATAACAATGATTATTAAATAAGTTTTTAAAAACTTTGTACTTTAAAATTTATAATAGATTTGCTTTTACGGTAGTTTATTAGTCTATTAACTTTTATAGGTTACTCCCTTACTGCTTTGAAAACGGGACGTACAATTGAGTGACACAATAGGCGATGCCAAGAAATACTGCAGCTGGCTACATAACCCTTCGACAAGTTCAGGGTGACATCAATGATCATTCAACGGCAAACCTCTTTTCTGAAACTCTATCCATCCTTTGCTTCGCTCAGGATGATAATTAATGGTCGTTCAACGGTAACCCCCTTTTTTGAAACTCTATCCAATTGAGATACTCCGACGCCACCCGGTGTTCTTCCATGGTAATGCAATCATCAACCGGGCATACTAATTTGCAAAGATTGCAACCCACACATTCCTCATCTTTAATGGTGTATTTGTTATAGGGCTTTCCGTATTCAAGATTGATAGATTGATGCGAAGTATCCTCGCAGGCAATATAGCAAAGTCCGCAATGAATACATTTATCCTGGTTAATGTTTGCAATATGATGATAGTTGATGTCTAGTTCTTCCCAATGAGTAATGTTACCTACGGATTTGCCGATAAAATCATTCAATGTTTTATACCCTTTTTTATCCATCCAGTTATTCAAGCCTTCACACATGTCTTCAATAATACGAAAACCATGCTTCATAGCAGCTGTACATACCTGAACGTTTGATGCACCGAGCAGCATAAATTCCACTGCATCTTTCCAGGTACTGATACCACCAATACCAGAGATAGGAACTTTATTCGTTATTTCATCCTGTGCCAGTGAGGTCAGAAATTTTAAGGCAATAGGCTTTACTGCCGGACCACAATAGCCACCAAAAACAGATTTACCTGCTACAAATGGATTGGGCACCAATGTATCCAGGTCAACTCCTGTGATGGATTGAATAGTATTGATTAATGAAATGCCGTTGGTTCCTGCTTTAACAACAGCCCGGCCTGTAGGTACAACCGAATGAACATTCGGCGTAAGTTTTGTAATAACAGGAATAGTTGCTGCTTCCATCACCCATTCCACCACCATACAGGCAATTCCGGGGTCTTGCCCCACAGCAGCACCCATGCCTCTTTCTGTCATTCCATGCGGGCAACCGAAATTCAGTTCCAATCCATGTGCACCGGTATCTTCCACTTTTTTTATCAGTTCATGCCAGCTTTTTTTATCGTTATCTGCCATTAAAGAAACAACCATTGCTCTATCGGGGAACAGTTTTATACATTCAGTTATTTCTTTCAGGTTAATATCCAAAGGCCGGTCACTGATTAATTCGATATTATTAAAACCCATTACTCTTTGACCGCCAAAATCAACAGCAGAATATCTGGATGATACATTTTTCACTTGTGAGCCTAAAGTTTTCCAGACAACACCTCCCCAGCCAGCTTCGAAAGCCCGGAGTACATTGTATTTTTTATCGGTTGGTGGGGCACTGGCTAACCAATACGGGTTAGGTGATTTAATACCGAGGAAATTTGAACTGATGTCTGCCATAAATATTTTTTTATTTTATCAGCTACATTAACACTGATGAACTTCGTTGCGTCATACACTTCATCTTTCGGTAACCTGCCAGACGAACAGGCAGGTTCTATTCAACAAAATATATCGCCACTACGAGGCTCTGAACACATTCTTCATTTTCAATCCCCGGGTTAAAACCTGGGGGCTAGCACATATAAATACTTTGTAAGAGCTTTAAAGAATTTTCAGATAAGCTGGCCTTGAGATTTGGCAAATCCCCCATGCGGGGATTTAGGGGGCCAGGTATTTCAAAATTGCTGCTGCCCCATCTTTCCCGGCCTGCACAGCATCCACTACTTCTTTACCGCCATTCACTGCATCACCACCCGCAAAAACTCCTTTGATATTAGTTGATGAATTTTCATCTGTAATTATTCTTCCATTTTTATTATTAATTCCACAACCGGTTATTAATTCTTCAAAGGCCAATTGACCAGCTGCTTTAATAATCATATCTACTTCTAATGAAAATGTTTCGCCGGTATCAACAGGAGAACGGCGGCCAGTGGCATCAGGATCGCCTAATTTCATTTTACTGCAAACTAATTGAGAGACCCTGCCATTTGCGCCCTTCACATCTTTTGGCGCAGCCAGCCAGATGATTTCACATCCGTCAAGCTTTGCAATATTCAATTCTTCATCAGTACATGGTTTTTCTTCTTCGGTTCTCCGATAGATTAATGTTACTTCTTTTGCACCCAAACGTTTTGCCTGTGTAGCAGCGTCAATTGCTGTCATCCCCATTCCTATGACTGCCACTTTATCTCCAACATGAACAGATGAAAATCCTTTTTCCCTGATGTTATAAATAAAACTGATTGCATCTTCCACGCCATTCAACTCTTCACCGGGGATGCCTAATTTTCGGGCAATACCAACACCAATGCTAAGAAATACAGCATCATAAGTTTTTAGCAATTCCGCTATTGAAACATTCTTGCCTAATTCCTGGTTGTATTTAATTTCAATTCCTTCGATAGATAATATATACTTTACTTCATCTTCACAAAATTGAGGAGTTACTTTATAAGCTGCAATACCATAGGTCATCAATCCGCCACCTTTGCTTTCTCTTTCATGAATGGTAACATCAATTCCTGCCATTGATAAAACATGGGCGCAGCTCAATCCAGCAGGCCCGGCGCCAATTATGGCAACTTTTTTTCCAGAAGATGATTTTCGTTGAAACAATTTCCAGTTATTAGCCATTGCCATTTCGGTACTATAACGCTGTAGTCTTGCAATACGAATCGGTTCTTCTTCTAATAAATTATAAACACAAGCTCCTTCACAAAGTTTTTCAACCGGACAAACTTTGCTGCAACCAGCTCCCATAATGTTTGACATAAAGATGGTATGTGCAGAACCTTTTACATTATCTGTTGCAATCTGTTTTATGAATTTAGGCACATCAATATGTGTTGGGCAACTCTTTGTACAAGGTGCATCATAACAAAATAAGCAGCGGTTGGCTTCCACCTGTGCTGCGGTTTTACTTTCAAACGGCGGGTGAATGTCGCTGAAGTTTTGTTCGTATTGTTCTTTAGATAATCTGTTATTTTTTATTGGCATAAAAAATATTTTGGAACACTGATGACACGGATGAATGGATTTTCACAGTGATTTTCATGTATCATATGGTGTTTATTTTTCTAAATGTTGTTGTTTGCCAGGATTTTCTCTCGTTGTCATATACCTTACGCCTTACTTCCGGCTTCTTTCCAAAGTTGAGTAGCAGACCAACCTCAATTTCGGTTGCTTTCAAATAGTTGATAAGCTGGTTTTCATCACTTTCATAGAGTTGCTCGGATGTTTTCAATTCACAGATTACAACATTTTCCACTGTCAGGTCAGCGTTATAATCCCCGACTAACTGGCCTTCATAATAAACTAACACTTTTTTTTCTTTTGTAGCAGAAAGTCCCATTTGGGTTAATTCTATAAGTAATGCGTTTAGATATACTTTTTCGAGAAAACCATATCCAAGTGTATTATAAACTTTATAAAATGCCTTAATGATTTTTTCTGTCAGCTCTTCGTATTTCATAATAATGTAAAAATCAGTGTTTATCCTTCTTATCCCAGTCATCCGTGTTCCTGTATTTAAAGCTCAACTATTTTTCCATAAGTCTCCGGCCTTCTATCTCTGAAGAACTGCCAGGTAGATCTTACCTGTTCAATCATATCTAAATCAAAATCTGCCACTAATAATTCATCATTGTCTTCAGATGCCTGTGCAAATATTTGTCCTCTTGGATCAACGAAATAAGATGAACCATAAAACTTACCAAGATTCCAGGGCTTTTCTTCACCAACCCGATTAATACAACCCATAAAATAACCATTAGCTGCTGCATGTGCTGGTTGCTCCAGCTTCCATAAATATTGTGATAAGCCAGCAACTGTTGCTGAAGGATTATAAACTATCTCCGCCCAATTTAATCCCAGTGCTCTTGCCCCTTCCGGGAAATGCCGGTCGTAACAAATGTAAACACCCACTTTTGCAT
>JBARSW010000053.1:0-11324 GCA_049644925.1 Chitinophagaceae bacterium
GGATTTGCAAATTCAATAAATGTGGAACCACTGTTTCCGGAACGGCTAATGACCCCATCTTGTTCACTGGCAAAGTGAATGCTGTTACTGGAGCTGCCAAATGCACAATCCATACCATCTGAGCCAAGAATTCTTGTAAATACACTACTGCTACTGGTTTTTTTGTTGGTACCATTGTCTTGTGTTCCGCCAATGATTAAATCCGGACTTGTTTTGGAAGAACTGATTTTGTAATACTGAGTTACGCCAAGGTATGTATTGATGGCGTCAAACGTTACTCCATTATCGCTGCTTACATAAACCCCGCCATCGCAACACATATATAGTTTGCCATCAACAGGATTATATGCAAGGTCGTGAATATCTGCATGATACTTGCTGGCTGGCAAAGAAGTGCTGTTATTAACCCAGTTAAAACTGCTGCCTCCATTAGTGGTACGCCATAAATAAATTCCACCTGTATAAACATAGTTTGCATTATCGGGTTTTACTGCAAGACATAAGTCATACCTGGCCTGGTGATCATCATCATTACCACTTGTAGAACGTCCCAAAATATTAGGCGTGGTAGTAACTGTAGTTATACTTGAGTCGGTATTATTAAATCTGAAAAATCCTCTGAAGCTACCCGGTGCTGTTGATGGCCCTGCCAGCAGATAAACCCTTGTATCATTACTCGGGCAAACGGCAATAGCAGTTCGTTCCGCTGTACCTGAAATAGATGCCACGGAAGTCCAGTTGGCTCCTCCATTTAGGGAACGATATAAATTATTGTTGCCAGATGCAAACAGTGTATTGGGGTTATTAGGTCTGAATTCAATATCATATACTAAAGCGGTACTTACCTGGCTCCAGCTGCTTCCACCGTTAGTAGTTCTGAATATACCATCATCAGTAGCTACTAATAATGTATTAGGATTCGCAGGATCTTGTACAATCTTAAACCCTCTTACCTGTTCTGTTTCGTTTAAAATTAATCCTGTTTGGTACCAGTTGTTGCCACCGTCTGAGCTTTTAAGTACACCGGTTGTATATTTTACATAACCAAACTGTGCCCAGGCACCTCCGAAGATTGCATCGCCATCACCCGTTAATAAATACAGCGTATTGGGATTAGAATAATCAACTATAATACCACTTGTATTAAGATTGGGCAACCCGTTTGTTAATGAAAACCAGGATCCGCCACCATCTGTAGTTTTCCATAAACCACCACCTGCTGTTGCTACAAACAAGATATTTGCATTAGTTGGGTCAAATGCAATTCGGTTTACTCTTCCTATACCATTATCAGTAGAAGAAATATTGTTAGGTCCTAAAAAACTCCATGAGCCTGTATTTGCTTCTGTTCTGTTTGTGAACATCCAGTTAGTTTGCACCAGAGCCTGTTGCTTGTACGCTGCTATATTTACCAGGTCGCCATTCAGTGCTGTACGGGTTGACATATACCATTGCCATCTTTTATAATGCTTATAGCCCGGGTTGTTTTTACCCACCTTTTTATAGTATTCATCTGACTGTCTTACTATTTCAAAATAATTATTGCTTTCCTGTTGTGCGGATAAATAAAAAGCATTTAAACAAATCGAAATAGTTAAGATGATTTTGTTTGATCTCATACAAACTCTTTTTGTTTTAATAGCAAAGGCCAGTTATATATTATTAGTTTAAACGGTTTTTAATCAAACTGTCATTCTTCTGTGTTTGAATTTTCAGTTGATCAATCTCTTTTTGCTGTTGTATGATATAAAGTGTCAGTTCTTCAATTTTTTCCATCATCCGTTTTTGCATGTCGCCCAGCTGCATTCCATTGCTTTCTATTTCTTTTGCGGAAGGTATATTCGGAAGATGTTTATTGATCCCTATAAATCGTGACAGTTGATCGATGGGCATCAACTGATGCTTATCATCAAAGACATAATCAGGCCAGGCACTACTTAGTTTTACTTTTACTTCTTCACAAATTATTTTGCCATCAACCCTCAGTAAAAATCCGGGAGCATCTGTCTGCGAGCCAATATTTACATTACCACTTCCATCAACAAAAAATCTATCTCCACCGTTAGTACGAATCACAAATTTTCCTGCTGCATTTCCACTATTAGTGCCAATGCGGATATTATCTCCGGAAAGTTGCATAAATCCTTTATCGACACTGCTGTTTTGTAATTGAATGGTTGGATTTGTCGTATTTAGCAGCGCATTACCTATAATATGTAGTTTTTCGAGAGGATTAGCAGTGCCTATGCCTACCTGGGCATTGGAAACAACTAACGTATTTAGTTGAACATTAAAATCACCACCATAGTTTTGTACAAAAAGATCTGATGCCACCCCATTGTTTCTTGACTGGATGTTATTGTTTGAAAGTGCTAAATTTTGCTGAGTATGTCCACCAAGTAACATATAGCCATTTGAAGATAATCCTGCTGTAAAACCATCCATTATCTGTAGTCTTGTTTGCTCTGCTCCGCCATTTCCAATTCTTACAGGCCCGCCCGATTGCTGTAAATACAAACCACCTTCTGCACCATTATCTCTTGCCTGTATTCCATAGCGGCCTAAGGCCATGTTAAGGCTACCTGTTGTACCCATCATAAGATAGCCGTGATGATTATCCAGATCTATAAAATCACCTCCTTCTATCTGCAATTTCGATACAGCATTACTTGTACCTGCGGTGCCGATACCTACATTGCCATTATCATAAAACCTGGCATTTGCATTTGAATTAAATCCATTGGCAACAGATAGCACATCGAAAATAGGAGTATATGAAATTTGCCCACCAACGGTGCTATCCGGATCTAAGAATCGAATATTACTGCTTCCTGTACCTGCGCCAATTAGTCTTAGAGATGCATTGGCTCCGCCATTTACCAGGTCACCTGCATTGGCATAAGTAATTAATGCATTTCCTTTTAATGTAAACTTTTCATTGATACCTGTATTTAAACCAACTCCCACTCTTCCGATGCTATCGACGATTATACTTTCCGTGTTATTTGTGCTGACAATAAACCTTCCTAACGTATTACCAGAATTGGTGCCTATACGTAAATGATTACCTGACAATTGCATAAATACTTTATTCACCCCGGCATTTTGCAGCTGAATAGCAGCAGCAGCATTATTCATTGTCACGGTTCCATTATCCTGCAAAAAATCTCCCACCAGGTGTAATTTAGTTGTGGGTGCACCGATACCAATCCCCACATTACCTGCCACATTACTGTATTGATTGGAGCCACTGATTGTCCAGGTGGAAGAACCGCCTGTTATTTCATCTGTCCGGGCAATTCTTCTCCATACTTGAAATATCCCAACCTGTTCGTATAAATAAAGACCGGGGGATGAAGGGGGCACCGCTTCTGTATTTGTCTGTATCACCATCAGTCCTATTGCAGGAGAAGGGATAGACGTTCTTTGTGCTCCCGTCATTCTTGGTATCAGCATTCCTTTTGTGGTACTGGTAACATCTAATTGTGCTGAACTATTGGGAGTCGTTGTGCCGATTCCTACATTTTGTGCTGTTAATGATTGACATTGTGTTATTATTAATAAACCGATAATTATTTTTTTCATTAGTTTGTTTTTACTTTTTATGATAGTGAGTCCAGTTCAATCAATAATTGCAGCAACTTTCCTTTCTTTATATCATTGCTAAAAAATTTTATAGCCTGTGGAACTATGTAATTTCTTTCGTAAACTTCATTTTTGCCAACTGAATCAATCTTTCTGTTAGGCAGGTAAATGAACTGTAACCACTCACAAAAATCTTTGCCGTCGGTAATACTTGTTTTACCAAAGTGAAGTACCCAGGCAGGTGCCTCGGTTGCCCATAAGCCAACCCGTTTCATTTCCTCTTTTACCTCGTTAATTTTTTCTGCTACTAAACTAATTTCGATCATGTATGAATTGTTTGCTCAACTAAGCTATCAGTATTATTACCCTGTTAAAAGTATAAAAGAGCCAAAGGGGTTCAGGATTTATCGAATGGTAGCCTGAATGAGTAAACGGAGAAACTTTCGGGAAAAGGGTGTATATTTTTACTTTATAAATGCTGCGCCACCCGCAAATACTAGTATTGCTGCTTATTACTGTTTTGTCAGTCAACGGATTCGGACAATCGTCTCCTTACCGGCTGGAGACTTTCGGTACCCGGAATGGTATGCTGTCTTCCAAAATATATACCCTGGCACAAACAAATGACAGGATGCTCTGGATAGGTACCGAATTAGGAGTTAGTGTATACGACGGATATCATTTTACTAACTATCAGTATACTTCTGCGAATGAATCTATCGGTCGTATCCTTTGTATTACGCAGGATAATTTGAAAGGAGTGTGGATGGGCGGTGACAAAGGCCTTTTTTATTTCAACGGTGATAGTATAAAGAAGGTTGAATTGCAAAACAAAACAATACTGGCAGTGGAAGCATTGCTTACCGATGGGGAGGGAAATGTGTGGGTGGGAGATATCAATGCTCTGTATAAAATATCATTTAAGCAGGTTGAAAAAATTTATAAAAATCACTTATCAGGGATTGAACTTTCATCGTTTGCTTCTTTTGCCAAAAGGGTTTTTTGTTTGGCGGCAGATAATAAACAAAATATTTATGCCGGTTCTTATGATGGTGTTTTTAAAATTAATCTGAAGGCAGGCAGCTATGAAATGATTTGGAAAAACCCTAGTCCACAAAAACCTGTTCGTTCGGTTGCTGCCACTTCGCCGGATAGCATTTTCTGGAACTGTCTTGACCTTCACCCAACGCAGATGATTAATGGAAAAGTCGCGACAACATTTACGGAGGATTTTTTGGGCCGTTCAGTATTTACTTATCGTCAAAAAGCATTTGCACTAACAACGAGTTGTGTTGGGATTATTAACAACGGAGTTGTACTACCACTTGTCTCTTTTGGAAGCATTACCAACAATGCTGTGGCAGCGTTGGTAGATGCCGAAGAGAATATCTGGATAGGTTCTTGGGAAGGATTACAGAAATTCAGAAAAACAGTTTTTCGGCAATTTTCATTGCAACATGATGAGCAAAAAGAAGCATTCTCATTTCTTGAAAGAAAGAATGGTGATTTATTATTTGGCAGTAACCGCGGAATTGTATTCACTAAAAAAGAAGAGACAATTATTGTAAATAAAGGATTGCCACCATTATTTCCTCTTTCAGAAGTGATGTGTATGTATGAAGACGCAACAGGTGGATTGTGGGCCGGTAGTGGCTACCAGGGCATCAGCCGATTTAAAAATAACAAACTTGCCAACTGGAGAGATTCCGGTTTCTTAAAAGATAATAATTGTGAGGCATTGTATCCTGCAGCAGATGGCAAACTGTTTGCCTGTACAGAAAACGGAGTTACTGTTATTGAGCCACTGGCTGCCAAACCAATATCAGCTCATTATCCTTTTCAGAAAAAATACACAAGGCCTCCTGAATTATTCGGGTGTTTTCAAATAGCAAGTTCCGGCTATTGGTTTTACGGAAGCCAGGGATTGTATAAGCTTGTCAACGGTCAGTTGGTGGATGATTCTATACTGAAAATGTCGGTAAGAAATTTGTACATTAATAAAATCATCAGCGACCGAAAAGGAAACATATGGGTTGCCACACAGGGAAAAGGGCTTTTACATTGCCTGTATGAAAATGAATCATTGGTTTTGCAAAAACAATATGACAGCCGTAACGGGTTGCCTTCGGATATTGCTTTGTCAGTGCTGATTGATAAAAATGAAAATGTATGGTTGGGAGATTATATGAGTTTTTCTGTACTCAAAAATCCAGGCAGTGATGAACAGTTGGTAACTTTCAACGAAAATGATGGGCTACTTTCTTCTTATTATCAAACTTTGAAACTAGCGCAACAACGAAACGGTACCATCTGGGGACTAACGTCAATGGGTATGGTATCTTTTCATCCGGATAGCATCTCTCTTAATGTTCTTCCACCTGTGCTGTTAATAAATTCTGTTTTGATAAGTGGTCAGGAAAGCAGGTCTTCAGCATCTTCCTCACTTAAGTTGCCCTACAATTATAATTCATTACAATTCAGCTATACTGCGGTATCACTTACCGACCCTGCCAAAATCCGTTATGCCTATCGGATAAAGGAACTGGATAGTAGCTGGACATACACAAACAACCGTAGCGTTAATTTTAATTTTTTGCAACCCGGAACATATACTTTTGAGCTAAAGGCTTGTAATAATAATAATGTCTGGACTAAACAGCCTTTGTATTATCTTTTTTCTATTCGTCCTCCCTTCTGGCAAACTTGGTGGTTCAGGTTAATGATTATTTCATTGATAGGAGTAATTACTATTGCAATTTTCAGAGCCAGGATCAGGTCGTTTAAATCGAAAGCAGCCATTAATCAACAATTGGCAGAGCTGGAAGCCAAAGCAATTCGGGCACAAATGAATCCTCATTTTATTTTCAATAGTCTGAATGCTATTCAGGAAACTATTGTTACTGAAAAAGTGGATGCTGCCTATGATTATTTGTCCCGTTTTTCCAAACTGCTGAGAATGGTATTGGACAATTCAGAAAAGAATCTGATTCCACTCAGCAGCGAACTGGAAACAATTCGGTTGTATTTATCCCTGGAAGCACTTCGTTTCAGCCAGTCTTTTTCTTATACAATTGAACTGGATAATCAGCTGGATAAAGAGGATATTTATATACCATCGCTGCTGTTGCAGCCATTTGCAGAGAATGCAATCTGGCATGGATTGATCAATAAAGAAGGAGAAAAAAAATTATTGTTGCGGTTTGAAGAGAAAAACGGGAACCTTGAATGTACAATACAGGATAATGGGATAGGCAGAGTAAAGGCTGCAGAAATCAAGGAGCAGAAATTGGGAGGAAACCGATTTGAATCAAAAGGAACAAAACTTGCATTGCAGCGAATTGAGATATTGAACCGGGAGAAGCCAGGTTCGGCCAGTATCGAAACGATTGATTTATATGATGACAGCGGAATTGCATCCGGAACAAAAGTGCTGATAAAATTATCGACTGATTTAATGATTAAAATTGATGCCAGCAATGATTAAAATTCTGATTATTGACGATGAGCAGTCGGCAGGCCGTATTTTAAAAGTACTGATTGAAAAATATATTCCCGGCGAAAGGGAAATTGAAATTTCAAATAACCCGGCTGAAGCACTGGAGTTATTGAAAACATACCAGCCATCGCTGGTGATGCTTGATATAGAAATGCCCGGTATGAATGGGTTTGATTTTTTGAACAGGGCCAGTGATTGGAATTTTGATGTCATTTTTACGACAGCCTATGATAAATATGCCATCAAAGCCATCCGCTTCAGTGCACTGGATTATTTACTTAAACCTATTGATATTCTGGAGCTGCAAAATGCTGTGAACCGTCATATTGTTAAAAGGCAAACAGCAACAGCAGGTTCTCAGCAACCATTGGTTGATAATCTTATCTACAACCTTCAGCAAAAAGACCAGCAACAATTCAAACTCGCATTGTCAACCACCGAAGGTATTTTTTTGTATGAACCGAAAGACATAATCCTGCTGGAGGGAAGCAGCAACTATACTAAGTTTTATTTTACTACACAGAAATCATTGATTGTGGCAAAAACATTGAAGGAATATGAGGATATTTTATTGGAACATCAGTTTCTGCGGGTACACAAATCGTATCTCGTAAATAAAGCACATGTAATAAAAGTGGACAGGGAAGGGGTGCTTGAGCTATCTAATAAAATGAATATACCGGTAAGCCGAAGGCGAAAATCAGAAATATTGAAATGGTTTGGCAAATAAAAACACCGTCCGGCCTGAGCTTTGCATTTCTTCTTCTGTCGTAAATTCTTACTTATGTTGGCAGGTAATAAAACTTAAATCAGCCTGTTACGTACATTATGTCTGAAACGAGTTTAGTCCGATGGAAAAAAGCAAATGTTAAAACAAGAAAGATGTTTCCGGAAGCAACCGGAAACTTTTTCGATGATATTTACACAATCCAATTTCTTCAATAGCCCTGCGATGTGCAGCCGTGCCATAACCTTTATTTTGTTTCCAGTTGTAGTGGGGGAACTCTTCGTGCAATTTAATCATATACTCATCCCGGTAAGTTTTGGCAAGAATACTGGCAGCCGCTATGGAGGCAAACCTTCCATCTCCTTTAATTAAGCATTGATGTGGAATTTTTTTATAAGGGATAAAGCGGTTACCATCTATTAACAGTAAATGTGGTTTCTTTTTTAGAATGTCCAACGCCAGGTGCATCGCTTTGAAAGAGGCTTTCAGAATGTTGATCTTGTCTATTTCATTATTATCTACAAAAGCCACCCCATAAGTTATGGCAGCATCTTCAATTATCGGCCTGAGTTCAAAACGGTGTTTTTCACTCACCTGTTTGGAGTCGTTCAGCAACGGGTGATAAAAATCTTTGGGCAATATTACTGCTGCCGCAAACACCGGTCCGGCATAACACCCCCTTCCGGCTTCATCGCAGCCGGCCTCCATAAGTTCATCCTGGTAAAAAGGGTTTAACATCTGCTGCAATTTCATAAATAATGCTTAACAAAAATTATTTAACCCAAATTTCCGCAATTACCTTTGCAACCGCTATGACAAATATTTCAAACAGCCGTTCTTCAAAGCCAATTGCTATCTGGCTGCTGGCAGGGGTGATAATGATAATTATCCAGGTATTGTTAGGCGGAATTACCCGGCTTACCGGTTCAGGCCTTTCTATTACAGAATGGAAACCGATAATGGGAACCTTACCGCCAATGAATGACCAGGACTGGAGTATAGCTTTTGAGAAATATAAACAGATTGCGCAGTATAAATTTGTCAATGCGCATTTCGACCTGGGAGATTTTAAATTCATTTATTTCTGGGAATGGTTTCACCGCTTGTGGGCAAGGTTGATAGCTGTAGCTTTTGCTATCCCTTTCATTATTTTTTTAGTGCAACGCAGGTTTAAAAAGGAAATGATAAAACCCATGCTGATTCTTTTCTTGTTAGGGGCATTACAGGGTTTGGTAGGATGGATAATGGTACAAAGCGGCCTGCAGGATTCTGAACTATTATATGTAAGTCACTACAGACTTGCTATACATTTTATGCTGGCATTAATTCTTTTGTGTTATGCATTTTGGTTTGCGTTGGAATTGATTGTGCCAAAAGAACAAATTATTAATAGTAAGCCATTGAGAAAGTTTGCCGGGTGGTTGTTGGTCTTATTGGTCATTCAATTAATATACGGTGCTTTTATGGCCGGGTTAAAAGCCGCCACTATGGCACCTACCTGGCCGGATATGAACGGTGCCTGGATCCCATCAAATATACATTCACTCGGGGACCGAGAATTTACAGGGCTATCATTTTTAACAGACCATCCTATTGTACTTCATTTCATTCATCGGAACCTTGCTTATGTTTTAGCAATACTTGTTTTCATTTGGTGGTGGAAAGCAAAGAAGACTCCTGGTAAAGTTATTTTCAGGCAGACAAGAATTATTCCTTTATTGCTGGTTGTTGCACAGGTGATACTGGGTATTTATTCCGTTTTATTTTCCTATTACCAGCATTCTTTTCTTTGGCTGGCAATAGCTCACCAGTTTGTTGCTATGTTATTATTGCTTTCCTTGGTGTGGATGATGTACTTAATCCGGAGTAAAGAAATTTATTAAAGTGTTAGCAGGCCCGTATTAGAATAAGCTGCTTTTAATCGCTATTTTTATATCCAACCATTTTACTCCTTCATGAAAACCTGGCTAAAAGGTTTCTATTATTCTTTTCCCATTCAACTGGTTTTTCTACATTTCAGAAAGTACCAGGTTCTATTATTATTCTGGTTCATCCTTTTCAGTACCATTAATGGCAGTTTTATGAAAACCTTCGGCGCAGATTCATTGTACCTGGCTCCGGAGTATTTGGGGAATGTAAATTCTTTCAGTGCAGCGATTGTAGGAATTTCTATTGGTATGTTTATTATGAGCTGGAACATTGCCACCTTTATTCTTTTCAGCAAACAATTCCGTTTCCTGGCAGCTACCAGTAATCCTTTTTTAAAATATTGTATTAATAACGCAGTTATACCGCTGCTTTTTTTATTGTTTTTTATTTTTAAAGCATACCAGTACGACCGGTATAAGGAACTGATCAGTGTGGCAGAAATTCTGTTTCTCTTTGGCGGGTTCTTATGTGGCCTGATATTTATATTTTCCGCTTCGTTTATTTATTTTTTCAGGGCCGATATGTTTATTCTGCGCCGGATGATGCCCGTCATAAAAAATCCACAGTCGTTTATCACACATCTCCATCCGGTTAAGGAAATTTATTACGGAGCACCATTAATAAAAGTGAAAAATTACCTGGATTCTCCAATCCGGGTAAAACCGGTGAGAGATGTTTCTCATTACACCGATGAATTTGTAGAATCACTTTTCAAAAGGCATCACTTTGCAGCCATTCTTTCGGTATTTGCAGCTTTTTTGTTCCTGGTATTGATTGGGTTTTTTCTTGATTTCCCGTTTTTTCAATTACCGGCTGCTGCCAGCATCACCGTCTTTTTTGCCATATTGATTGGTGTATCCGGGGCCATCACTTATTTTTTACAAAGCTGGAGTATTCCTTACCTGGTAGGTCTGTTAATTATTCTTAATATTCTTTATAAAGCCGACCTGATTGATCCCCGCAACAAAGCTTATGGAATAAACTACTGGAATAAAAACGAAAGACCGGCATACACCAGGGAAGGGTTACTTGCCTTATGCGGAAAAGACAGTGTGGATGCAGATAAAAAAAATATGATTGGCATATTAGAACAATGGAAGAAAAGACAGGATTCAGAAAAACCACTGCTGGTTATAATAAACACCAGTGGCGGTGGCCACAGAAGTGCAACGTTTACTATGAGTGTGCTGCAATACCTTGACAGTATTACTAAAGGCAGCATCATGAAAAAAACATTTTTAATTAATGGTGCCTCTGGTGGCATGATAGGTGCTACATATTTCAGGGAACTATATTTGCGGAAACAGCAGGGGTCCAATATTCATTTGCAGGACAAGCAATACATTGATGATATATCAGGCGATTTGTTAAATCCCATATTCACTTCCTTTTTTGCCAGGGATATTATTTCTCCTGCACAAAAATTTACAGTGGGTCCCTATAATTATGTAAAAGACAGAGGCTATGCATTTGAACAAAAACTAAATAGTAACACCCGGGGTTATTTGAATAAGCAACTCAAAGATTATGTGAATGACGAAAAGCTGGCAAATATTCCATTGATGTTTTTTAATTCAGTAATATCAA
>JBARSW010000054.1:0-9055 GCA_049644925.1 Chitinophagaceae bacterium
TCTGATACACATCGTGATGTTTCAGCTATTTACGATGATGGTTACCTGCATCCTGCCGATCTGAAAAGATTAGGAGAAAAGATAAAGGATAAACCGGTATTCCTTCGTGAATACCTGCATGTGATGGGAAATTCGGGAGGCAATCTTCAGGAATACTGGGATGTAATTTATGCCGATTCAAGTATTACAGGTGCCGCCATTTGGGAATGGGTGGATCAGGGACTTGCAAAGAAAAAAGATGGTTCTCCTTTAAAACTTACTGAACATCCCGATGATTATCAACTGAAGGATGATGAATTTTGGGCTTACGGCGGCGATTTTGGCGATCAGCCAAATGATGGAAATTTCTGTATCAAAGGGTTGGTTTCGTCCGATAGAAAACCATATCCTCACTATTTTGAAGTACAGAAAGTTTACCAGCCAGTTGTGTTTCAACTATTGAATAATAACAAAACAATCAGCATTACAAATTATTTTGATTTTCTATCGCTTGGCAATTTCGATTTCGAATATGAATATACAGCGAATGGTAAATCATTACAAACAAGTAAGCTCAATTGCAATAACATTTTGCCGGGTACTTCTTCAAACATCATACTTCCTTCACCACAAATAGCAGATACAACTTCCTCAGAAATCTTTCTGAATATTTATGCAAAACTAAAGAGTGCAACACTTTGGGCAGAAGAAGGTTTTTGCTTTGCCCGTGAGCAATTCGTTATTAAACCAACTAAGTGGACAAAAATATTGCCAGTAGAAAATCAAGTAAATGTTACTGAATCATCTTCACAAATAGAACTTAAAACCGAAAAAATGTCCTTTACACTGGACAGAAAAAATGGTTCATTAACAAGTTGGAAAGTTAATGAGCAGGAATTGCTGAAAGGAAAACTTGAACCTTATTTCTGGAAAACGCCGAACGATAACCAAAAGCAAAGTGGTTATTCATGGGAATTTGGCAAATGGAAAAAAGCAGCAGAAAAAGTGGAGGTTAAAAAAGTTAATATAGTTAAACAAAACAATTTAGTGTCGGTAAAATTTGATATGAATTTGCCAACTATCGGTGCCAGCTATACGCTGAAATACCAGTTAAACGGCATTGGAAAATTGCAAGTAGAAGCAACCTATACTCCTCTTAATGATTCCATTTCGTTGATTCCAAAATTTGGCATGAGAGTTCGTATCCCGGATAACTATAATACTATCGACTGGTATGGTCGTGGTCCTTATGAAAATTACCCCGACAGAAAAACAGCTTCGTTGATTGGATTATATCATGCAACATTAGAAAATTTCGTTGTTCCATATCCGGCCCCGCAAGACAATGCAAATCGCTGCGATGTCCGTTGGTTTGCTCTAAGTACACAAAATAATAACACAATTAAAATAACCGGTTTGCAGCCTCTCAATTTTAGAGCATGGCCTTACACAGAACAGGACTTGGAAAACACAACACATAATTACCAACTTCCGAAACGTGATTTTATTAATCTGAATATTGATTTAAATATACACGGAGTTGGTGGCGATGATACATGGGGTGCAAAAACTATGGAGAAATACACCAACGCTGGTAACAAGCCATACCAGTTTGGATTTATTATGGAGTATACCGGGAAACAAAAGCTTATTGATAAATGAATCGTATTGGATAATATAAAATAGAACCTAACAAAAATGTGCATTTTAAATTCATACAGGAAAAATTATTTCACAAAACAAATAGTATTGGTAAGCATACTATTTATCAGTTCTTTTTCTGGCTATGCGCAAAATGGCATGGAAAGAAAACAGTTATTTGATTTTAACTGGAAATTCTTTTCAGGCGATGCTGCTGAAGCCAAAGCAATCGATTTTAATGATGAGAGCTGGCGTAAACTGGATTTACCTCACGATTGGAGTATTGAAGGAAAAATTCATCCCAAAAATCCAACAGGTGGAGCTGGCGGATATTTTCCGGCAGGAGTTGGTTGGTACAGGAAAACCTTTCATGTGCCCGATGGATGGAAAACAAAAAAAACAGCAATTTATTTTGAAGGCGTTTATATGAATTCCGAAGTCTTTATAAATGGAAAATCGCTGGGTGTTTATCTATACGGCTACTCAACATTCAATTACGACCTTACACCTTATTTAAATTTCGGAAAGGAAAACGTTATTGCTGTACGTGTAGATAATTCACAACAGATGAACAGCCGCTGGTACAGTGGTTCCGGAATCTATCGTCATGTTTGGATGATGGTTACCGATCCTGTGCATGCAGGGCATTGGGGTGTTGCTGTTTCAACTCCTGTTGTATCTGAAAAAAGTGCAACTGTGCTGGTGAAAACAAAAGTTAAAAACGAAACTTCATCAACCCAGCATGTTGTTGTTAAAACCATTCTTTGGAGTAAGAGTTCTAAAAATGCAGAAACCGGTCAGGTAAAAATTGAGCTTCCTGCCAATAGTGAAAAGGAAATCACTCAAACCATACACGTGTCAAATCCGATGCTTTGGACACCGGAAACTCCTCATTTATACCAGGCGCAGGTGCAAGTAGTGAAAAATAAAAAAGTGCTTGACGATACAAAAACAGATTTTGGTATCCGTTCCATAAAGTTTACTATCGAAAATGGATTTCAATTGAACGGAAAAACAGTGAAACTAAACGGCGGTTGTGTACATCACGATAATGGTTGCTTAGGCGCTGCTGCTTTTGATCGTGCGGAAGAACGAAAAGTTGAATTATTGAAAGCTGGTGGATTTAATGCAGTCCGCACTTCGCACAATCCACCTTCAGAAGCTTTTTTGAATGCATGCGACAGGTTAGGGCTATTTGTAATTGATGAGTCTTTTGATTGCTGGAGAACTGGAAAAAATACGCATGATTATGCTTGGTTTTTTGATCAATGGTGGAAACGTGATTTAGATGCAATGATTTTGCGTGATCGGAATCATCCTTCCATCATTATGTGGAGCACAGGCAATGAAATAATCGAAAGAAAAAAACCGGAAGCAGTTGAAACTGCCCGCATGCTCAGAAATGCTATAAACAAAATAGATATCTCCCGTCCTGTTACATCTGCAATGACTACATGGGATAAAGATTGGGAGATTTTTGATTCGCTGATGGCAGAACATGATGTCTGTGGATACAACTATCAATTACACCGGGCCCCATCTGACCACGAGCGGGTTCCTTCCAGAATTATCGTGCAGACTGAATCCTATCCGAAAGATGCATTTGCCAATTGGAAATTGGTGCAGGAAAACAATTATGTAATCGGAGATATTGTTTGGACAGCCATGGATTATTTGGGCGAATCAGGAATTGGTCGTTGGTATTATTCGGGTGATACACCCGGTGAACATTGGGAAAATGATTTTTTTCCAAATCATGGCGCTTATTGTGGTGATATAGATTTGATTGGCTGGAGAAAACCCATATCACACTACAGAAGCATGTTGTATAATAATAACGAAAAACTCTACATGGCTGTTCGTGAGCCAGCACCTGAAGCGTTAGAAATCAAAACAACCTTGTGGTCGGTGTGGCCAACCTGGGAAAGCTGGACCTGGCCAGGATTTGAAGGAAAAACGATACCTGTTGAAGTGTATTCAAAATATCCGAAAGTTCGTCTATACTTAAATGATCAATTAATTGGAGAAAAAAACACATCAATAGAACAGGAGTTTAAAGCAACATTTTTAGTGCCCTATGCTGCAGGCGTTTTAAAAGCTGTGGTTGTGGAAAATAATCAGGAAATAGAATCAACCAATTTGCAAACTGCAGGTGATGCTGCAAAACTGAAATTAACAGCCGACCGAAAGGAGATACTTGCCAACGGACAGGACTTGTCATACATCACTGTTGAAATAACAGACAAGGATGGAATATTCCAGCCGAATGCAACCAACCGACTGCATTTTAAAATTGAAGGGCCCGGTATAATTGCAGGAGTAGATAATGCCGATCTGAAAGACGGGGAACAGTATACAGGTAATACACGAAAAGCCTGGAAGGGTAGAGCTTTGTTAATAATAAAAAGTACCCAGCGTGCTGGCGATATTAAATTAACGGTGACATCTGCCAATTTAAAAGAGGCGACTATTAATATAAAAACCAAGTAGAAAAAAATGAAATTATCTAACGCAACAAATAGTATGATGAAGTATTTTTTATACGGAACAATTCTTTTCTTTTGTTCAATTGGTTTTGTACATGCTCAAACAACAGCTCCGGCACCTTTTGGTCCGGTTCCAACTGCAAATCAATTGCGTGTGCAGGAAATGGAACAGTATGCTTTTGTCCATTTCTCCTTAAATACATATACCGATCAATCCTGGGGCTTTGGCAATGAAGATATCAACCTCTTTAATCCTGAAAAGCTGGATTGCCGTCAATGGGCCCGAATATGTAAACAGGCCGGCATGAAAGGCATCATCATTACAGCAAAACATCACTGCGGCTTTTCCTTGTGGCCTTCAAAGTACACAGAGTATTCAGTAAAAAATGCACCTTGGAAAAACGGCAAAGGTGATGTGGTTCGTGAAATGGCCGATGTCTGCAAAGAGTATGGACTGAAGTTGGGAATTTATTTATCGCCATGGGATAGAAACAGAGCCGACTATGGAAAGCCGGAATACATTACTTATTTCAGAAATCAATTAACAGAATTACTCACCAACTACGGGCCAATTTTCGAAGTGTGGTTTGATGGTGCCAATGGCGGCGATGGATATTATGGTGGCGTAAATGAAACCCGTAAAATTGATTCTAAAACTTATTACGACTGGGAAAACACTTACAGGCTGGTTCGCAAATTACAACCACAATGTGTAATCTGGAACGATGGTGGCAAAAGGGGAGATTTGCGTTGGGTGGGCACAGAAGCCGGCTACGTTGGTGAAACCAATTGGAGTTTGCTGGATAGTACCGGCGAAGTTTCATGGAACATGCTGCACTTTGGTTTAGAAAACGGAAACGCATGGGTGCCTGCGGAAGTAAACACTTCTAACCGCCCCGAATGGTTTTATCATCCTTCTGAAAATAGAAGAGTAAAAGCGTTGCCGCAATTAATGGATTTGTATTACAATTCAATTGGCCGTAATGCTACGATGCTGCTCAATTTCCCCATTATGCCCAATGGATTGATTCATGAAATAGATGAAAAAAAAGCCATAGAGTTTGGCATTGCAGCTAAAAAAACATTTGCCAGAAACCTTGCAAAAAATGTAAAAGTTGCAGTAACAAATGTTAGAAATAACAATAAAAGATATGGTGCTCAAAATGTGATTGATGAAAATAAAAATACGTATTGGGCTACTGATGATAATGTAACTGCATCTTCACTGACAATCAACTTTGGAAAAGCAACCACTTTCAACCGTTTTTTGGTGCAGGAGTATATTTGTTTGGGCCAACGGGTAAAATCATTTTCTATTGAGGCATTGGTTAATGGCAGTTGGAAGGAAGTAGCAAAAGCATCAACCATCGGGTATAAACGAATCCTTCGTTTTCCAACGGTAACAGCAACTCAGCTTCGGTTGAATATAACTGATTCAAAAGCATGCCCGTTGATCTCTAATATCGGTGTTTATAATGCTCCGCAAATTTTAGCAGCGCCAACTATTATCCGCAATCAAGCTGGCGAAATAACTATAACACCTGCCGATGCAGAATCGAAAATATTTTATACAACAAACGGAACACTTCCCACAACACAATCAAAAAAATACACAGCGCCATTTGTAACTGATGGAAAAGTTGAAATAAAAGCCATTGCTTTTGATCCTGCTTCCAAAAAAACGAGCAGCGTATCACACGAGAAATTTGATATTGTAAGAAAGAGCTGGAAAATTGTTGGAATCAGTGATGAGAAAGTAAATGCAATTATTGATGGCAATAGTTCAACTGCATGGCATCAGGATAATAATATAAAACTTCCTGCAGATTTAGTAATTGATTTAGGTAAAGAAGAAAATTTAATTGGTTTCAAATACCTGCCCGACCAAAGTTTGTGGGGTGGAGGGCTTATTTCGCAATACAGGTTTTTTGTTTCAACAAATGGTGTTGATTGGAAATTAGTGAGTGAGGGGGAGTTTTCAAACATTAAAAATAATCCGTTGTGGCAAACAAAATTAATTACAGAAAGAAAAGCCAGGTACATTAAACTGAGTGCATTGAAAAACGCTGATAACAATAATAATAATATCGGCTATGCTGAATTGGATATAATTACAAAATAATTGTAAAAAGTGAAGGGGATTTTATACATATTTTACTTAGCGGTTTGTCTTGTTGCAATAAATACAGAGGTTCTTGCGCAAACAACATTCTTTGTTTCTCCCAAAGGAAAAAATAGCAATCCGGGTACCAAAGAAAAACCGTTTGCAGAAATAGACCACGCAAAATTGAAGGCAAGGAAAGTGCCAGGGTCTATTGTGATTTATCTTTTAAAAGGTACTTATTATTTAACTCAGCCAATTGTTTTTACGCCGGAAGATGCACGAAAGAAAAATGAAACACTCAGCATTAAAAATTTTAATAATCAAAAAGTAATTGTTAGTGGAGCAGTAGCTTTACAATTGAAATGGCAGAAGTACAAAAATGGAATATGGCATGCAAAAGTAATGCAGGATGTACTGTTTGATGAGTTGTTTGTCAATGGAAAGTTGCAAAGGATGGCCCGTTACCCAAACTACGATCCTGCAGCCCGTTTCCTGGGTGGAACAGCTGCCGATGCAGTTTCAAAAGAACGTGCTGCACATTGGCAATCTCCTGCCGGTGCTTATGTACATGCATTGCACGGCTCTTTGTGGGGCGATTTTCATTACATCATCACAGGTAAAAATGATAAGAACGAACTCACACTTGAAGGAGGCTGGCAGAATAACCGAAGAATGGGTATGCACGAAACGCATCGGTTTGTTGAAAATGTTTTTGAAGAACTGGATACAGTAAACGAATGGTATTACGATAAAAAAACTAAAACGCTTTATTATTATCCTCCTGATGGACTTGATTTAACAACAGCAACAATTGAAATACCACAGATTGCTCATTTGTTTGAATTTAAAGGCAGTGAAAAAGCACCTGTAACAAATATTAATATTGAGGGCTTAACGCTAACCCAAACGCTACGCACCTTCATGCAGAATAAAGAGCCATTGCTGCGCAGTGATTGGACAGTTTATCGTAGTGGCGCTGTGCTTTATGATGGCGCAGTAAATTGTACAATTAAAAATTGTACTCTCACCAACCTGGGAGGCAATGCAATATTCTATAATAAATACAATCGCAATTGTACCGTATCGGGATGTATTATTTCAAATATAGGAGCCAGTGCTGTTTGTTTTGTTGGCGATCCCAATGCTGTGCGTTCTCCCAGTTTTGAATATTATCAATTTGTACCATTGACACAAATTGACCGTACACCCGGACCAAAGACAAATAATTATCCGGCTGAATGTACAGTGTATAATAACCTGATGTTTGAATTGGGATATGTAGAAAAGCAATCGGCAGGAGTACAACTGTCCATGTGTAAGAATATTACAGTAAGCCATAATACGATCTATGATGTGCCCCGTGCCGGCATCAATATAAGTGAAGGAACATGGGGTGGCCATATCATTGAATACAATGATGTATTCAATACAGTAAAAGAAAGTGGTGACCACGGTTCATTTAACTCCTGGGGCCGTGACCGTTTTTGGCATCCCGATAAAAATATCCTTGACACTATAGTTGAGAACCACTTTGATCTTGCTATGCTTGATGTGGTAAAACCCATTATTATTCGCAACAACCGTATGCGCTGCGATCATGGTTGGGATATTGATTTGGATGATGGATCAAGTAACTATAGAATTTATAACAATCTTTGTTTGAATGGTGGAATAAAACTTCGTGAAGGTGTAAACCGTGTTGTTGAAAACAATATTATGATCAACAACACCTTCCATCCGCATGTTTGGTTTACAAACAGCAATGATGTATTCCGCCACAACATTGTTACAACAGAGTATCAGCCTATACGAATTGATGTTTGGGGTAAAGAAACAGATTACAATGTATTTCCTGATTCAGCTTCTCATAAAGCCGCACAAAATAGGGGAACAGATAAACACTCAGTTTATGGCGACTTATTTTTTGTTAATCCGAAGAAGGGAGATTTTCGTTTGAAAGATGGCTCAATAGCCTTTTCAGTTGGATTCAAAAATTTTGCGATGGATAGTTTTGGAGTTGTGTCAGCCAAATTAAAAGCTATAGCAAAAAAAGTAGTCATGCCATCTGTATCCTCACTTAATAGAACGGAGAAAGAAGAGGTAATTGACTTTGCAGGGGCAAAAGTAAAAAACCTTACAACGCCTGGCGAACAATCAGCAACCGGAATGAATACTATAAGAGGTGTATTGGTTGTGGAAGTGAAAGCCGGTTCTGTTGCTTCTAAGTTTTTGCAGGCAAACGATGTAATCTTAAAGTATAACTCCAGGCAGGTAAATAATTTGCAAGACTTAAAGGAAGCTCAAATTGCTGTGAACGGTGCAGACACAGAAGTAGTAATTTTTAGAAATCAAAAAGAAGTAAAAATAAAAATGAAGTAGATGATGATAAATAGAATTTATAATCCAAAAATAAATTGCTTTTTAAAAATGATTCGGTTGAGTATGCTGCTTGCAGGATTATTCCTCACCGGAAATGTTTTCGCTCAACTTCCAACTGCAAACGAAATTGCAGGTAAAATGAAAGTGGGCTGGAATTTAGGAAATACGTTTGAAGCAACTTGTGGTGAAACAGCCTGGGGCGGTGCATATACAACGCAACGTTTAATTGATTCGGTAAAAGCTGCGGGTTTTACTTCAGTACGAATTCCCGTGGCATGGTTTTGTCATTCCGATACGGTGAGTAGTGTGATTGATAAAGATTGGATCAATCGTGTAAAGCAAGTGGTGGATTATTGTATGAACGATAGCCTGTATGTTGTTTTAAATATGCACTGGGATAAAGGCTGGCTCGAAAACAGGATTAACAAATTAAACCAGCAACAGGTAAATGAGCGATTAAAAAAAT
>JBARSW010000055.1:0-20791 GCA_049644925.1 Chitinophagaceae bacterium
GCTTACCAATTTGCAAACAGAGAAAAGCAAAGTGCTGAATGCAATATCCAATGGTTACTATGGATTAAAAATGTTAATTGGAATGCCGGTAAAAGAACAGTTGGTATTAACAGATACAATTAGTGCAGAACAAATTAAAGACGGAATACTTGAATTAAACGATTACAAATATGAAGACAGAAAAGATTTTCAATATGTGCAGATAGGGAAAAAACTAAATGAGTTTAATATCCGCAGGTATAAACTCAGTCAGATTCCTACTGTAACCTTAGGAGCAACCTATGCCAAAAATGCACAACGGATGAAATGGGATTTTCTGGGAAAAGGTGATTGGTTCACTATTTCCAATGTAAACCTGAATATCAGTATTCCAATTTTCAATGGGTTTATTACAAAGTCAAAGATTCAGCAGGCAAAAATTGAATTACAAAAAACAGAAAACCAGATTGATGCGTTGAAGCTTTCTATTGATAATGAGGTAGAGGTATCAAAAAATAATTATCGTTCTGCCATTGCTACCATGGATTTTCAGCAGAAAAATATGGACCTGGCCGAAAAAGTCTATCATCAGACAAAAAAGAAGTATGAAATGGGTACCGGTTCTCAAATGGAAATAAATACGGCACAGACTGATATGAAAACAGCACAGACAAATTATATCACTGCTATGTATGATGCAATCATCGCAAAAATTGACTTCTTAAAAGCTATTGGTAAATTATAACAATTGAATACACTGTATAAATGATTTTTATGATAACAAAGACAAATACAAATTTTATGAGAAGAATAATTCTTCCTTCGGCAATAGTATTATTTGCAGGCATCGTACTGATTTCCTGCGGTGGTGCCAAAGAAAAAAAAGGCGGGTTAAATGATCTGAAGACGAAACTGGAAAAGTTGAAAAAAGAAAAAAATAGTTTGGATGGAGAAATCAAGAACCTGGAAGATAAAATCCTGCTGGCAGACCCGGAAGCGGCTTCTATGGTAAAAAAATTAGTTGCTGTGGATACACTCAGGGTGAAAGCTTTCAGTCACTATATTGACTTACAGGGAAAAATTTCCAGTAGCGGAATTGGATATGTATCACCAAGGGGACAGGGGGGGCTTGTACGGAAAATTTACGTTAGTGTTGGACAAAAAGTTTCTCCTGGTATGTTAGTCGTTAAACTGGATGATGCTATTGCCCGTCAGCAATTAGTGGCTGCACAACAGCAAACTGGCCAGTTAAAAGCAAGGTTGGCACAGGCACAAACTATATATGAACGATATCAAAATCTGTGGAAGCAAAATATTGGTGCAGAAATACAAGTGATAAATGCAAAAGCGGATGTGGATGCAATGTCTGCTCAGTTAAGGGCTGCTCAGGCACAAGTTGGCATGGCGCAGGAGCAGGTAAGTATGACCAATGTATATGCAGGAGTAAGTGGAGTAGTGGAACAGGTAAATGTAAGGGTTGGTGAATTTTTTACAGGAGCTACACAACAAGGAGGGCAGATTGTTGTAGTAAACACTGCTTCATTAAAAGTAGAAGTACCCGTGCCAGATAATTATGTGGCCAGGGTAAAGAAAGGAGATAAAGTATTGGTGTCAGTACCGGAAACAGGCAGGGCTCCTTTTGAATCAGTGATTAGTGTGGTAGGTGCTTCTATCAATGCACAAACCCGTTCATTTATGACAGAGGCTAAACTTCCTGCAGATCCGATGCTGAAGCCCAATCAGACAGCTGTAATGAAAATTCTGGATTATGAATCAAAAGCAGCAATAGCGATTCCGGTAAATATTATACAGACTGATGAAAAAGGAAAGTATGTATATGTATTGGAGAAAACCGGAGATAAAATGATTGCCCGAAAAAAAATTGTAAATGTGGGTGAAGTATATGAAGGACAAATTGAAATTAAAGGAGGATTGAGTGGAGGTGATATATTGATTACAGAAGGATTTCAGTCGCTGTATGACGGGCAATCCATCACTACCGGAAACAAATAAATTGGCAAGAAAGTAAAAGAAGAGCTATGAGCATCAGACAATCAATTAAGAATAAAAAATAAACAGATGAAATTAATTGAAGGAATTGCAAAAAAAATCAAAGAGTTTAAACCAACCAGCTGGGCTATAGACAACAGGGTGGCTGTTTATATTCTTGCTATTATCATCTCATTGATTGGGTTTACCCAGTTTGTTACATTACCAAAAGAACAGTTCCCTGATATTGTGGTACCTACTATTTCAGTAACTACTATCTATGCGGGCAATTCTGCAAAAGATATTGAGAACCTGGTAACACAGCCTATCGAAAAGCAACTTAAAGGAATCAGTGGAGCGAAGGTTAATAAAATACAGAGTATATCACAGGCAGATTACAGCCTGATTGTGGTGGAGTTTGACACCGATGTAAAAACGGATATTGCTAAGCGAAAAGTGGAAGATGCTATTGATAAGGCAGCATCCGATTTACCAAATGATCTCACCTCGGCTCCCAATGTGCAGGAATTTTCTTTTAGTGAAATTCCTATCATGTTTGTTAATCTCAGCGGAGATTATGATGGGGTGCAGTTAAAGAAGTATGCTGATAAAATGCAGGACAGGATTGAATCACTTAGTGAAGTGAGCAGGGCTGATATTGTAGGTGCTCCCGAAAGAGAAATTCAGGTGAATGTGGACCCTTATAAAATGACAGCAGCCCGCATCAGTTTTTCTGATGTGGAAAATGCCATCAGTAGGGAAAACCACGACATCACCGGTGGATTTATTGAAACAGGTAATATGAAACGTACCCTGAAAGTAAAGGGACAATTTACCAGTGTGAATGATTTATATGATGTGGTTGTAAGAAGCAGCTCACAGGGTGCCTCAGTATATTTAAGAGATCTGGCTGAACTAAAAGATACCATTAAAGAAAAAGAAAGTTATGCCCGCCTGGATGGAAAGAATGTGGTTACACTTAATATCGTAAAACGGTCCGGTGAAAACCTGATTGATTGTGCGGATAAAGTAAAGGAAGAAATAAATGCGATGCACAAAGCAGATGAACTTCCTAAAAATCTGCGGGTAGAAATAACCGGGGATTCCAGTAAGAATACAAAAACATCATTCAATGAGTTAATAAATACAATTATCATTGGCTTTATCCTGGTGCTGGTGATATTAATGTTCTTTATGGGTGTTACTAATGCATTTTTTGTGGCATTGAGTGTACCATTAAGTGTGTTTGTGGCTTTTCTTTTTATTCCCATAGTGAGTGGCTTAACGGGTATTAATATCACACTGAACTTTATTGTTTTATTTGCCCTGCTATTTGGACTGGGTATTATTGTTGATGATGCTATTGTGGTGATTGAAAATACCCATCGGATTTTTGAAAATGGAAAAATGCCTATTGTCCGAAGTGCCAAAGCTGCAGCCGGGGAAGTTTTCATTCCGGTATTGGCGGGAACAGCCACTACACTGGCACCATTCTTCCCATTGTTATTATGGAAGGGCTTAATCGGAAAGTTTATGATTTACCTGCCGGTGGTGCTGATTCTTACACTGGCCGCCTCATTAATTGTAGCTTTCTTCTTCAACCCGGTGTTTGCGGTTAGCTTTATGAAACCAGAAGGCAGAGAATTTGAAAAGCCAAAGAAAACTATATTCAGAAATAAATGGTTCTGGGCATTTATTATCGGCGGTGTGTTATTACATCTGCCCGGTTTTCATGGTACTGCTAACTTTTTGTTGCTTTTGCCTCTTTTGATGATATTGAATACCTATGTTTTGAATGATATCATTCATAAGTTTCAAAACAATTTTTTACCAAAACTTATGAACCGGTATGAGCAACTGTTACGTTGGGTATTAAAAGGAACAAGACCGGTATGGGCTTTTATTTCATTATTTGGATTATTTTTTATTGCGTTTATTCTTTTATTGTTGCGGGGAAACAAAACAACTTTCTTTCCCAGCGGCGACCCAAATTTTGTGTATGTGTATCTTAAATTACCGGTGGGTACAGATGCAAAATATACAGACAGTGTGCTGCATATGCTGGAACACCGGGTAGAGAAAGTTCTCGAAAAAGAAAAACCGGGTACACCCGGCAGTATTGTGGAGAGCATAATTACCAATGTGGCTGTAAACGCCAACAATCCCCGAGACAATAACAGAAGTGTGCAATCAAACCTCGGAAGGATACAAATATCCTTTGTAGAATATGAAAAAAGACATGGTAAAAAAACCGGAATCTATATGGATGAAATCAGGGAAGTAGTGCAGGGAATACCAGGCACCAGTGTGGAAGTTAGACAGGAAGATAACGGCCCGCCCACAGATCCTCCGGTAAACATAGAAATTTCTGGAGATTATTTTGAAAACGTATCGGCAGTGGCCACTAATCTTTATCGTTTTCTTGATACTAACAGAATTGAAGGTATAGAAAACCTGCAGGCCGATGTGGATTTATTTAACCCAGAAATTACAGTATTAATTGACCGTAAAAGAGCCACCATGGAAGGGGTGAGTACGGCACAGATTGGCATGGAGCTTCGAACAGCTGTTTTTGGAAAAGAAGTAAGTAAAATAAAAGAAGGAGAAGACGAATACAAAATACAACTGCGGTATAAAGAAGGTATGCGCAATAACATTACCGACCTGATGAATATGCGTATCACTTTTATGGATATGAATACAATGCAGATAAAATCGCTGCCACTCAGTTCTGTTGCCAGTGTGGACTATACAAATACTGCCGGTGGAATTAAAAGAAAAAATGTAAAGCGTACTATTCAATTGCAGAGTAATGTACTTGATCAGACAATGGTGGCACCTATCAACTTAAAACTCCAGGATAAGATAAAGGAATTTAGAAATACCAATAAGGTACCTGCCGATATCAGCATTAAGCTTAGCGGACAAAGTGAGCAGGAAAAAGAAACACAGGCATTTTTAGGTAAAGCATTGTTGATAGCCCTGGGTTTGATTTTCTTTATCCTTGTGTTGCAATTTAATAGTTTGAGTAAACCGTTAATTGTCATTACAGAAATTTTCTTCTCCATTATTGGTGTATTGCTTGGCTATGCAATTACCGGCATGACGGTGGCCACCATCATGATGGGTGTGGGCATAATCGGGCTGGCTGGTATTGTAATTAAAAACGGGATACTGCTGATTGAGTTTACTGATGAGTTGCGCAGCAGGGGAATTCGCACCCGGGAAGCAGCTATACAGGCCGGTAAAATCCGTATTATACCAGTAATGCTTACTGCTATTGCCACTATTTTAGGTTTGTTTCCGTTGGCAGTGGGTTTGAATATTGATTTTGCAGGTTTGTTCCAGCACCTGCGTCCCAACATTTTCTTTGGTGGTGATAGTGTAGTGTTCTGGGGCCCGCTGAGCTGGACCATCATCTTCGGGTTAATATTCTCTTTCTTCCTTACCCTGATTATGGTGCCCAGTATGTATATTATTTCAGAAAGGCTAAGAAGGCCGATGCTGAAGTTTTACGGTACGAGATATATAGCAGTGTTGGCTTTATTTGTGGGGCCGCTGTTCTTCATTTTCGTGGGCATCATGTATTTTGTAAAATGGCTGCGGGGACAAAAAGTTTGGATGGGAAAACCCCGGAAGCAGCTTTTGAAACAATAGCACAGTCATATTATTACAACCATTTTAAATAATAGTTGTGGTTTTGGTGAAAAGCAAAAATACCTGCCGATTGGCGGGTATTTTTGTTTTAATAAGAAACGTTTACATACGAAATACCAGTTTGCAGGGTACAATTGCTGCAAAGTGCCGGAGATGATTTGTCCTTAGCCAGTTTGGCTGCATAATTTATTACCTCATTCCAACTAAAGCTGCTGTTATTGAAATAACTGATTTTTTCTTTCATCGCCTGTATAAAGCTGAGAGTATAAAAACCACCAAAAGGATTTGCCCAGGAGTATTCGCCGGATCGGGCTGCCGCAGCAACCAAGTTTCCCCGGGCATTAATAAAAAGTTTTTTTAATTTATTAATATCTGGTTTGTTATCAGATTGTGAGTTAAGAAAACTGGTGGCCGTCATCTGGTTAAGGCCTACATAATTATTACAGCAATCTGCCAATATAATATTAAGCCGGGCTCCCTTATTCTTTAAACTATTATAAACATCACTTACTCCCATGGATGTACTTTGACTGATGCTGATATAATTGGAGGTCCGCAAGTCCATCATGGGATAAGAATCTGTCTGGTTATTCCAGCGAAAGCCATGACCCCGGTATACGAATACCACTACATCATTTTTACTGATTTTTAGATTATTCAGTGCATTCTGAACATTAGATTTATTAAAATTACTTCCTTCCACCACATATTTCTGATAGCCGATTCCCAGAGCTTCAGCAATGCTTCTGAATTCATAATCCAGCTTATCCCTGTCAGCCGTACAGCTTGGTCCAATATCACCAATAAGTGTATTGGCAACAATCAACAGGTGTAATTTGGAGACGGAAGTATTAACCGGGTTAACCGGCATATCCACCAGGCCGCATAATTTTTTTAGCGATAAAAAATCAGCTTCGTTAGTCCAGAAAAATTTACGGAGAAAAGTTTCTGAAACGGAATATGGGTTTACCTGGTAAAAAGAGTCTACGGGTATTTCGCTTTCAAACTTCAAATCAGGGTCATCAGTAGTTGAGGGTGATTTCCAGGCTACCTGGTTTTTTTCTTTTCGCCATATAAAATGGTCGGGATTATATTTCTGGTCCTTTGATATATCCGTTATAAATTTTGGATTCGAGCCATGCATGAAAAAATAAGTTCCGCCATTGTTAAATGATCCGGTTGAAGATTTGTACTCCACATTTACTACATGGTACTTATTGTCTGCAGAATAATAATTGATCCGCATATAACTGCGGCTTTCATTAAAATATACCAATAATCCTTCGTATGGGGCAGAATTTTTATCGTGAAAATTTACCTTATATAAGATTTGTGCTGCGGCTGATTGCACAAGAAAACTGACAAACATTATTGTGATCAATGCAGAAGTGCTCATTAACCGTTTCATATTTTTTTGAAAATAATCTATTGAACTATCTTCAATGCTAATTTAACAATTTTATAGTGACTTGACTATGACTATCAGGGCAGAAGCATTAAAATTTGCTTAGAATCTAATCAAAGAAGATATTTGGAACCTGCCTTTGCCGGCCTTGCTCCGCTGAAGCTTTGCGAAGGCGAGCAGGCAGGTGAAAATGGATTTTTTATTTTGTGAACCAAGATAAATCCCTCTTTATCTGGTAGGTGAAATATTTTACTACTTATATAGGGGAGTATATAATTATCAGGCTTAACCATGTAAAATCCGTTTAATCCGTGTCATCCGTTTTCTTTATTAACCAAATTTTTTAATGCTTCTGCCCTTCTATGACTATGTCTAGTTCTAAAAAAAACGCTGTCCAGGAAGACAGCGTTTTAAATTATTTTAAGAAGTAAATATTTAGAAACCCTTCTTTTCAGCAGGTTTTCCATCAGCATCCAGTTCCACAATATCATAGCCCAGTTTTTTTACTCCTTCGTATATTTTTGTTTTGTCGCCTACCAACAGGATGTTCATTTTTTCCGGTTTCAGCATTTTCTTTGCTATGGCATCCACTTGTTGCTTTGTGAGGGCAGCCAATATTTTATTTTGCTGGTCCACATAGTTGGCAGGCAAATTATAATTCAGGATACGTCCTATAAAACCAGCTTTTTGTATACCTGTTTCATAAAGCAGTGCATCTCTTTGACCCAATGAATTTTTCAGGAACTTTAGTTCGGCTTCTGTAATGCCATTGTCACGGTAATTCTTTATTTCTTTCATTACTTCTACCAGTGCACTATCTGTAGCATCTCCACGGATACCGGAACTGAATTCAAAATCACCGGTGTATTCATCAGCGGAGAATGAACTGCGGGCACCGTAAGTCCATCCTTTGTCTTCCCGCAGATTGAGGTTCAGACGGCTGTTAAAGTCTCCGCCCAAAATATTGTTCATCAGCCTTGATTTGTAATAATCGCCGGTTGCATCGTATTTTAAACCGGTTGCGTAACCAACCCGGAATTGTGATTGAGCTGCTTTAGGAACATCGACCAAAAAAACTTTCGATTTATCCACTACAGAAGCACTGCCATCAACTTTTGGAAGTTCTATTTTCTTATTAGGCAGTTTATCCAGGAAAGCTAATTGTGTTAATACTTCGGGCTGTTTAATATCACCAACTACCACCACTTTCACTCCCTTTGAGGTCATGTTGTTATTGTAATAATTTTCAATATCCTGCAACTTCAGATTGGCCATGGTGAATTCAGTACCATCTTCACTCATGCTGAGAATATTGTTAGGCCCGTAGTTTATTTTGGCAAATACATTATCTGCAACAGCCGCAGGATCGGCTTTCATTTGTTTAAAACCCTGTAATCGTTGTTTTTGTATACGGGAAAAAGCGGCTTCAGTAAATCGGGGATTCATCATTCTTTCTTCCACCAGTTTCATCGTTTTATCAATGTTCTTTTTCAACGACTGAATATTGAATGTGATGCCATCAAAACTGCTATTTACGGATACACTACTACCGAGCTTTTGAAGTTCAACTGTCATTTGTTCTGCAGTGTAGTTCTTTGTGTCTTCATTCATCATACTGCTAAAAATACTGGCAAGGCCAATTTTTGAAGTATCTGTTGCTTGTAATAAGTGACCACCTGGAATAGTAATTGTTATGGTAACAGTAGGTATCTCGGTTGATTCTGATGCAATCATCCTGATGCCATTTGGCAAATCTTTTCTCCAGAATTTTGGTACTTTAACGGTTGGGTTGGCTCCATTACCCGGCATTTTTTTCCGATTAAAACTGTCTTTTGCTTTATTGTATTTCAATCCTCTATAACCATAATCCGGGGCATTGTATTTTGTTGAGTCAGGAATAAAATTATCGGCTGCTGCTATCAGTTTTTCTTGTCCTTTTGGTAACACACTCAGGTGAACAGCTCCTTTACCTTTTATATATTCATTATAAACCCTCATCACATCTTCTTTGGTAACAGATTGGTACATTTTTATCAGATCTGCAATTTTATTGGGATTGCCGGTAAAGGTTTGAAATGCGGCCAACTGCGAAACTTTTCCGGATACACTTTGCAGTCCATTGATAAGTTGAGATTCAATACCACCTTTAAATTTGGCGATATCATCATCAGTAACACCCCTTGCTTCAAATGAATCCAATGCATTGCGGAAAAGAGAATCGATCACTGCCAGTGATTTACCAGGCGAGGGAATTAGCTGGAAAATAAGTTCGCCGGCAAGCTCTGATAACTGGCTGAAAGAGTTTGCTTGTAATGCTAATTGCTTTTTTACCATTTGCTGGTATAATACAGAGTTCTTTCCCTGGCCCAATACTTGAGAAAGGCAAGATAATGCTCCCATATCTTTGTGAAAATTTGGAACCGTTGGATATCCAATTAAAAACAATGGCAATTTTGCATAGTTATCCGTATACGAAACATAGCGGTCTTTTTCCAAAACTGCAGGCGGCACTACCACTGGGTTTACTTCTGGCCCTCGGGGAATGCTGCCAAAATATTTTTCGACTAGTTTGATTACTTCTGCCGGTTTTACATCACCTCCAATGGTTAGTGCGGCATTATTAGGACCGTACCATCTTAAAAAGAAATTCTTTAAATCATTTACATCACTCCGGTTTAAATCTTCCAGGTAACCAATGGTTAGCCAAGAGTATGGATGACCATAAGGATACAGATTTCTGGAAGCAACTTCGTTGGCAAGGCCATAAGGACGGTTATCATAATTCTGACCTCTTTCGTTTTTTACAGTGGAACGTTGAATTTCAAATTTTTTCTGTGTTACTGCATCCAGCAAAAAGCCCATACGATCGGCTTCCAGCCAGAGCATTTTTTCTAACTGGTTACTGGGAACGGTTTCATAATAATTGGTTCTGTCTCTGTTGGTGCTTCCGTTTAAAGTACCACCGGCATCAGATACAATTTTGAAATGTTGCTCATCGGCCACATTATCACTTCCCTGAAACATCATGTGTTCAAAAAAATGGGCAAATCCGGATTTTCCAATTTCTTCACGGGCAGAACCCACATGGTAGGTTACATCCACATGCACAATCGGGTCGCTATGGTCTTCATGAATAATCAATGTAAGACCATTTGGGAGAACATATTTTTCGTAAGGGATCACCAGCTCGCTACCCTGTTTGGTAACTTTTTCTATTAGTTTGGTTTGGCTGTTTGTTATTGCTGGTATCAAAAAGGCAATAACCGTAAGCAATAAAAGATTCTTTTTCATTTGGTTATTTTTAGAAAGATTTGGAGTTCGGGATATTCAATGCAAATAATTTGAGTTTACAAAGTAACTAAAACCGTCCTTTACTTTGTTTGCCATTTATCATATATTATTATAGAAAAAGCATTTTCTTATATGATTTTGTTCCTTTTTAAGCCGTTTAAAGTGAATTGTCAGTGGTGACAAGGGTATTCATAACTTTGGTAAAACTATTATTATGAGTACAGGTACAAGAAACAATCATGAAATTGATTATAAAATTTATGGGGAGGAGATGCAATTTGTAGAAATTGAACTCGACCCGAATGAAACAGCCATTGCTGAAAGTGGGGCTATGATGATGATGGATGACAGCATACAAATGCAAACTATTTTTGGGGATGGATCGGCACAACAACCAACAGGTTTTTTTGGAAAACTGATGAGTGCCGGTAAAAGGGTGCTTACTGGTGAGAGTTTATTTATGACTGCTTTCACCAATGAAGGACAGGGAAAGAAAAAAGTAAGTTTTGCCGCTCCGTACACTGGCAAAATAATAACACTGGATTTGCAACAATTAGGTGGTACCATCATTGCGCAAAAAGATGCTTTTTTGTGTGCTGCAAAAGGGGTTAGTGTGGGCATCCATTTTCAACGGAAATTGGGTGTGGGCATTTTTGGAGGCGAAGGATTTATTATGCAAAAATTAGAGGGAGATGGATTGGCTTTTTTACATGCAGGCGGATATATTGTGGAAAGAGAATTGAAAGGCGGCGAAATATTGAAGATTGATACTGGTTGTGTAGTGGCCTATACACCAAACACACAATTCGATATTGAATTTGTAAAAGGGATAAAGAATTTTATGTTTGGAGGAGAAGGGCTATTCTTTGCAAAAATGCAGGGACCTGGTAAAGTCTGGATACAGTCTTTACCTATCAGCAGGCTTGCAGGCCGCATTGTTGCTTATGGAACTTACAAGCGGAAGGAAGAAGGAAGTGTATTGGGTGGACTGGGAAATTTGTTTGATGGAAAAGAGTAAACCTCTTTCAAAATTGCTGAAGACAATAGTCATGTGCAATTTTTTATTTTTATGATAACGGTTTTCGGAATGCTATCATTAATAATTTTAGACCATTGGCGTTGCGTACAGATACAGGGGCATTATGGGAAAACTGGTTGATGACAGAACGTTTAAAATATTTGCACTATAATAAAATTTATTGCAGCAGATATTTTTGGCGAACACATGCCCAGCAGGAAATTGATTATATAGAAGAAAGAGATGGACAACTGGTTGCCTTTGAATTTAAATGGAATTCCAGGGCAAAGGGTAAAATCAGCAAAACCTTTACAAATAACTATCCTGGCGCAACCGGAAAAATTATCACACCAGATAACATGGAAGAATTCATTACATCTTCTTCAACAATACCTTCTTCTGCGAGAAATTAAAAGCTGCATCCAGCATTTCCAGCAGTTTAGGCCAGTTTTCTTTTTTCACGATGGTATTCTTGTAGTGTTTTTTCACCAGCACATTTAATGAATTCCCTTCTACAGATGCTTGCACCGCAAACGTACCAGCTTCGTTGTCAATATTCATATTCAGGTTTTGTACTCCCACCACTTTATAACCGGCAGGAATAGTAAAATTGATTACATTTCTTATAATGCGGGGATAACTCATATAAGCATCTACTTCTCTTTTTCTGTCATCTGGTGTTACAAATAACTGGTCACCCATCAATCCGGGTACGGACACTAATAAATTATTACCGGCAATTTTTAGCATATCTCCCAATTCAAATCTATTGGTATAATTCAGTTCCTGCTTTCGCCAGGTGCGTCCGTCACTTCCCAACGAAAATTCATTATAAGCAGTTACGTTATCATATTCATCTTCCACCGCTTTTTTCATGTACTCTAATTTGCGGGTCTTGTCTTCTTTTTTTCGTTCTCTCAGTTTTTCCTCATAACTGTCCAGTGCAGCCCCTTTCATACTTGCCCGTACGTCATCTTCACCTCCATAACTTCTGTGGTCATCATCCAGCGCAGTAGTATAAACCAATCCCGGAATATTAAAATTTTGTTTACTCAGACCGGTTACCGCTTTTTGCTGTACTACAATCATATTTCTGCTGGCGGTATCTATTGATGCACTTATTGTATTCGTGGTTATGTTATCATCTGCTTTGGATGAAGGCAATGTAATTGGCGTTGCAGTCGGGTTTTTGCCCAATGAAATAATAAAAGCAGGGGTGTTCAGAAATTCTTCTTTGAAATCATATGGGTTTGAAAAAATAGTAGCATTGAACACATATTTGTCTTTTACCCGTACCATCCATTCAGGTTCGGTTCTGAAGATGATGTTTTCCGGTTTAGTAAGAGTGGATGGAGTGGTTACTATAAGATCGTATGGTATTTTACGCAGATCAAGGCATTGGGTAAAGCAGGAAGCGAATAGTTCACTGGAATACCCATTTTCCCTGTAAAACGCCATATGCCTTAGTATATAATATGTTTTCTGGATGAAATCGTCTTCTCTCATATCGGCATAATCAATTTGCTTTAGGTATGATTTAGCCATTGAATAATAAGAAGAGCCATCCAGCTTATTATAAAGGGTATTCATTTTTTTTGCCAGTTCCTCCGGACTGATGGTTTGTTTCAATTCACCCCGGTCACCAATAAAAAGATCGGACCTGTTTTCACTTCTGGAAAATACTATCTGGAATTTTAGCATAGGAAATTCTATCAGTCTGTTTACCCATCGGGTATCACTTATTTTTTCCCGGTTCCGGTCCTCCCATGCATAATCAGTAATACTGTTCCCCGTTTCTTTAAAAACCGGGGCTCCCATGGTAGATTTTGAATTTACAAATGAATTATTATCTGTATCAATTTCAAACTTCTGGCTAATAACAGGATATTCCCTGGTACATACAAAATAGATAGGATCAAATTCAATGTAACTCATCTTTTTTACGGTATTGTCATCATAAAAGATGGTGCCATAGTCTATAATGTCGCCGGGGTCAAGATCAGGTACGGCTACTTTATAATATAATATCTTACTTTTACTTTTGTCATAATAAGTATTGGCTTTGCCTATATAAGGGGAGAAAGTAGAGGGCACTTCATCCACATCTTCTACATAAACAGCATTTCGAAGAGAAACGTCCTGCACAGAACCGGTAGCCTTAATTATTCGTATGCCGGCTGCATCATTTGATGATCCGATTCTGAAATATACAGAGGAGTAAGTATTAACGGCATCCCGGTCATTGAGTTTTATACGTCTTCTGGTAATTTCAAAAACGGCCAGTTTATTGGCATCTTTATCAAATGAGAACCTCGTTTTTTGAGCAATGATAATTCCACTTTCATCTTTCCATTTTTCAGGAACTGCACTTACAGAAAAATCCGGGTCAGCATCTTCCCATACTGCTTTCATGTTTTTGGCTATGCTTTCCAGTTTGGTTGGGGAGAAAGTGTCATCGTCCTGGGCTTTTGAGATTATCGAAAATGATAAAAGTAAAATTATGTAAACTGCTTTTTTCATAATAGAACTGGTTGCTGATAATAAATGAGAAAATGGCTTTTGAACCACAATAGAAGCATAGGTACATAGTTGACCACATAGTAATTCTTCTATGTTAAAGCCTATGTTTCTGATGTGCCTATGTGGTTCAATATTTTTATGTCGGAGCAAAATAATAATTCGTTAAGGTTTCTTGATAAGAATCAGATTGCTATTAAAATCTTTCAGCTTTTTGATGAACGACTTCCAGTTTTCAAAATCTTTTTTACGTATCCTGTCTGATTTAATGGCTAATACTTTTTTAAAAAGAATTTTATTGTCCTTTGCCGTATAGGAGGCATTTACTTCATAATCTGTTGCTTTTTCATTAATAGCAGCGGGTAGAGAAATCACTTTATAACCTGCTGGAAGAATAAGTTCCGTTTCATCCTGGGCAACAAAAGCCGAACTGAGTTCGTAATCCTGTTGGCGGTCTTTACCGGGAATATAACTACGCAGGTTCTCTGCAAAAAAGTCAATACCGGCATAGACTTCCTTATCTTCTGTAATGATATAGTTACTGAGATCAATATCACCTTCAATTACTACCGGTATTTCCCGGTTAGAAAGGTCTGAGGTTTTTACGTTGGAAACAACCAGATTTTTATTGCCAAATTCCAGGAAACGCTGAATCAGTTTTTTCTTGTCATCATTAGTAAGGTCGTGATAATATTGATGAAAGCCAGTTCTTTGTTCTCCGGTCAGCGTAGCTTTTACATGTCCCTTCAGTACATTTTCTTTAAGCTGAAATACTGTTTGTGTAAGAATTTTTGATTTATCAATATCCTGGAAAGGAACTTTTTTTACTTCATACTTATCTCCCTTTCCAATCAAAACTTCTTTTCCCTGAATACGCCATGCATAGTCTCCAAATGGAATATATTTCTCCGTGCCATCCAAAAAATATTCTTTACCGCCAAGTATTACAGTGCTTATACAATGGTTGTCTACAGCCAGTGAAGGCAGGGTGTAGTCATAAGGGATATGCCGGGTGCCTATCCATGTCATATATGCTTCAAGACCTGCCGATTTCAGCATTTCAGTCATCAGGTTTGCCATGCCTTTGCAATCTCCATACTTTGCTTTATAAACATCCTGTGCGGTTGCGGGAATAAAACCTGCCAGCCCATCTTCAAATGCTATATATCGGATATTGTCCTGTACCCAATAAAAGATGGCTTTTACTTTTTCAGTGTCTGTGGTCTTTCCTTTTATGAGCTCTGTAACCTTTGCTTTAAATTCATCCGGTTTGTTGATAGATTTTTTGTACAAGTAACTATACCAGTTGTAAAGATCACCAACATCGCCAAATCCTTTCTCCGTTTTTCCATCAACATTAAATGATTTTACTACCAGTACCAGGTGCGGCCAGAAGTATGCAGAACCAATCTCCCGAGGTTCATTTTTCATGGCTTCAGCATTCAACAACTTATAAGAATATACCGTGTAGTTTTTTTCCATTGTTTTTTGCTTAACCACTTTGTAACCTTCAAAATTAAATTCACGGATATCAACCTGTAGCCAATCGGGTACTTTTATCCGGATTATTTTTTCTTTTGAAGGGTACCAGCTATGGAAATAAACGGAAGTAAGGTATTTACTGTCGAAGTATCTTTTCTCTGTTTCTACCCGGGTAACATCAGCATATCCGCTGAAATTTATATTGAAGTACTTTACCCTGCTATCATCCGAGAATAAATCACTGGAACTGGCAGAACGGTCGATGGCATATCCTACGTTGTAGTTTTTTTTGATACCAAACATGCCTTTGGCTTTTTCTAATTGTTTAAATGAACTGATTTTAGTGAATGAGTTATAGAAATCAAAATATTGAATACTGGCTCTTTCTCTGAGCGACAGAAAATTGATTCCCACATTCCTGGTAGCAGTTACTACCGGTAGTTTATCGTCACTGCGGCCTTTTTCAAAACTGAATTCATCTTCAGCTAAAGTTGCAGCTACCCTGTCATCAGGAAATACCTTTTTAAGGCGGTTAGCTTCATAAATATCATCATCTGCCTGTGCCAGTAACAAGGCAGGTAGTAAAAAAGCAACCAGGGTTATTTTGAATTCTTTTTTCATTCCAAAAATTATATGTGGCAATATAAATAAAAGGGGCTGATATTGGTCAAATATTAGCTTTTTTTACCTGATAAAAATCAATGCTGCAACCATGCACAACTTGTTTTAAATTCGCAGAATATTAAAAGAAAAATAATGGCAAGGAAACAGGAAATTTTAAATGATGTTGTAATCAAATTTGCTGGTGATAGCGGAGACGGTATGCAGCTAACCGGAAGTCAGTTTACTACAAATTCAGCATTATTGGGTTTGGATCTGGCCACTTTTCCAGATTACCCGGCAGAAATCAGGGCCCCGCAGGGAACGGTAGCTGGTGTGAGTGGATTTCAGCTCAGGTTCTCTTCCGACAAAGTATTTACACCGGGTGACACTTGTGATGTATTAGTTGCTATGAATGCAGCTGCATTAAAAGTTAATTTAACTTCTCTTAAAATGGGAGGTAAGATAATAGCCAATACAGATGGCTTTGATGCGAGAAACCTTCGCCTTGCCCATTATCCTGAAGGTGAAAATCCGTTGGAGAACGGCAGCCTTGGAAATTATGAAGTAATAAAAATAGATGTTACCAAGATGACCCGTGAGGCATTGAAAGATATTACCATGGGAATGAAGGAGAAGGACAGGGCCAAAAACATGTTTGTGCTGGGTTTTCTTTATTGGATGTACAACAGAGACATGGGATATACCACCGGTTTTCTTAATGAAAAATTTGGCAAGAAACCTGAAATTCTTGAAAGTAACCTGAAGGCTATGCAGGCCGGTTATAATTATGGAGATACTACCGAAACTTTTACTACCACATATACGGTAGAAAAAGCAAAGATGGATCCTGGTACTTATCGTTCTGTAATGGGAAATGAAGCAATTGCTTATGGGTTGATTGCCGCATCTCAAAAAAGCGGACTTCCGCTGTTTCTTGGTTCCTATCCTATTACTCCGGCTACAGATATTCTTCATGATCTTAGTAAATACAAGCATTTTGGCGTCCGAACATTCCAGGCAGAGGATGAAATTGCTGGTATCTCTACTGCAATCGGAGCTTCCTATGGTGGTGCATTAGGAGTTACCACTTCCAGTGGTCCGGGTATAGCATTAAAAGGTGAAGCCATGGGATTGGCTGTGATGCTTGAAATACCATTGGTAATTGTAAATATTCAGCGGGGCGGTCCCTCCACAGGGTTACCAACAAAAACGGAACAGAGTGACCTGATGCAGGCATATTATGGAAGAAATGGCGAATCTCCAATACCGATCATTTCCGCATCATCGCCGGCGGATTGTTTTGATGTGGCGTATGAAGCAATCCGGATTGCCGTACAACATATGACTCCGGTTATATTATTAAGCGACGGTTATATTGCCAATGGGGCAGAACCCTGGAAATTCCCGCAATCAAAGGATTTAAAAGAAATTAAAGTAAGCTTCAAAAAGGCATTGGATGAAGGAGAGGAAAAATTATTGCCTTATAAAAGAGATGAAAAATTGACAAGGCCCTGGATTGTTCCAGGAACACCTGATTTGGAGCACCGAATTGGTGGATTGGAAAAACAAAACCTGACGGGTAATGTTTGTTATGAAACAGAAAACCATCAGTTAATGGTTAAAATCAGGCAGGAAAAAGTAGATAAAATTGCCGATGATATTCCTGATCAAAAATTAGATAGCGGCCCGGAAAAAGGAAAAATCTTAGTGCTGGGCTGGGGTTCTACCTATGGTTCCATAAAATCTGCCGTATCAGAAATTCAGGCAAAAGGTCATGCAGTTAGCCATGCACATCTTCGTTATGTTCGTCCCTTTCCTAAAAACCTGGGCGAAATGCTTAAAAATTTTGATACAGTATTAATTCCTGAAATTAATAACGGGCAATTGATAAAGATTATCCGTGATATTTACTTAGTGGATGCCAAAGGATATAACAAGATAATGGGAATTCCCATTTCAAAAGCAGAGCTGATTTTAAAACTGGAAGAGATGCTGTCAGAATAAATAAGTAACCATCAATAAAAAACCTCTGTTTTTTGACAGAGATTTTTTTATGGGCACCATTGGAATTATTTATTCTTATTTAATTAAGGGGTATAAAATTTTCTTTATCTATCCTGGAGTATATACTTCTCCCGCCTGGGGAATGGCATAAGCAATGGCAAATGCAATTATTGCAATGATGAGTCCGTACATAAAAACATTATAGGCAATACGAAGGAATTTGTATTTTTTTGCCAATACTACTCCCAAAAAGTAATTGTCTTTAACAATGCTGCTATACAGATAATTTTTGTCATTTAGCATTTCCAGCATTGCCCAATCATAATCCTGAAGACTCATTTTATAGAAATTGCCAAAGAATAAAAGATTGGTTCTTTTATTATGTATATCCTCCTGGGTAAAAGTGCCGTGAGTTACATTTGGGCGGGTGGCCAATATAGAAAATACAATAGCTGTTACACAAACCGTAACCAGTAAAATCAGCGGTATCTGTAAGTTTGGATTAGATTCCAGCTTGGTAATAAGATTAGAAATAACAATACTAAGAATGATTGCATTCACCGAAATCAGAATATTGGCTTTTGAATCTGCCATGCTGCTCAGGTTGTTTTGATTTTGAGCTACAATGCGGAAAACAGTGGATATGCCTCTTTCTGTCTGGTTTTCTTTCGCTTTTTTTGCTTTGGCATCAGCAGCAGCTTGCAAAGCAGCCGCATCGGCTTTACTTTTATTCTTTTCTTTTTCTTTATTTTTCTTTTCCGGCTTTGCCATATTTTCCGGTTTTTTTTCTTTTAATTCAATCAGGTGTTTTTCTTTTAATTGCTGAAGTTTTTGTTCTCCGAATTGGGTAAAATACTTATGAGCTTCAAGGAATGCTATATTATTCTGCCGCCATTCTTTTTTTGAAAGATCTTCATCACCAAATTCTTTTAATTCTTCTCTTAATAAGCGGCTTTTTTCTTTAAAGGCATCTGTGCCAAGGTGAAAAAGATCTGCATCACATATTATTTCTTCAATAAGGTTGGTTGGACTTTGCGGCATCCGGGTGGCATTAATACAACCTGTTACTTTATTTATTAATGTAACATCAGCACCCTGTGATGTTAAAAATTCTGTTGCCAATTGTACACTCATTGTTTCATGGTCTTTTGCCTGACCGGCACAGTAACCAGTATCATGAAACCAGGCAGCAATATAGAGTGGCAGGCGATCTCCCTCAGGCAAATGTTGAAATTCTGCGATTTTTTCACAGGCAGACACCACCTCCTGTGTATGTTGAAGTGTATGAAACCTTACGTTTTTACTAACTTTAGTCTGAATAAGGTTTGAAGCCAGCTCCCGGGCATTTTTTAAAAGGTCCGACTGATTTTCTATCATGCTAAAGATAACTTTTGATAAATTTAAACAAAATTAGACGAATGACTATTTTAAATTTTCCTATAAAATTGATCACATTAATTTTTATGGCTGCTCTGCTTTCAACTGGTTGCAAACGGCCAAAAGTTAAAGTATTGAAATCTCCGCCGCATTACGATTTTTCAAAGGTTGTTACCAGTAAACTTGATATTAAGTTAAAAGAAATTTCAGGACTGGCCTGGGATAATATCAAGGATGAGTTTGTGGCTCATTACGATGAAGCGGGTAAACTTTTTTATCTAGACAAAGAAACAAAAGAAATTAAAGCCGAGTATCCTTTTGGGAATAAAGGTGATTATGAAGATGTGACATTGATAAATAGTGTGCCATTTATCCTGAGAAGCGATGGAATGATTACCCGGATTATTAAAGAAGATTCCGCTAAAGCTTATGGACAGGAAATTGGAAAATTGGGAATTACCGGTACAAATGATTTTGAAACGATGTACTACGATGCAGATAGAAAGGCATTAATACTAATATGTAAGAATTGTAAAATGGATGATAAGCAATCAGTGAGTGCTTTTGCCTATTACCTGGACTCAACCGGATTTGATTTAAACCCGGTATTTACTATAAATGCAGATACTGTAGAAAAATTATCGCCATTCAAAACATCAAAACTTCAGCCCTCTGCTGCTGCCATACACCCGATACTAAAAAAACTATTTATTCTTTCATCCGCTAGTAGCCAGTTAGTTATTACGGATCTTAATGGAAAAGCAGAATCAGTTTTTGAGTTGGGTAAAAAACTTTTCCCCCAACCGGAAGGAATTACTTTTAAATCAAATGGCGATATGTATATTTCTAATGAAGGGGTAACCGGAAAAGCCACTATTCACCGGTTTGTTTATAGACCCTGAATTTTTTCAGCATTAAATTTTGCTTTAATAATACCCAAAATTGAGAGGGAAGTAATTAGCCAGATAGAGCCAATGCACCAGCCAGCCATTACATCAGTAGCATAATGCACTCTCAGGTAAATGCGACTGAAGCCAATTAAGAAAATGAGGATGATCATTACGGATACAATCCAGGTATTTTTTCGTTTGTTATTATTTGATATTGAAAAAAGTGTAATCAATCCAAAAAATACCACCGTCATAAATGCATGTCCGCTTGGGAAACTATAATTGGTAATGCCCTCAACCAGTGGAAAATCCGGTCTTGGCCGTTGAATAATATTTTTCAAAAGAGACATTAAGCCAAGGCTGCTTAATTCAACGGCAGCAACTGTAATGGCGAGCCAATTATCTTTCCTGATAATAAAATAAAGAATCAGCAACAGATTTGCCGGAATCAAAAATTTCGGATTTCCTAAAAAAGTAATTGATAACATCAGGTTGGTTCGTCCGGAATTTATATAAGGCGATATATTTTCGAACATGAACGCATCAATACGGGTATCTCTGAAGTAGAAAACAGTAATA
>JBARSW010000056.1:0-3384 GCA_049644925.1 Chitinophagaceae bacterium
ATTATGGACCGGTGTTCCAGATTATCGCCTTCCAAAAGCTGTTCTGGATGCTGAAGTGGACCGCATAGTAAAAATGGGTGTAAAAATCCGGTTGACTTATAAAGTTCAGGATGTACTGTCTGAGAAAAAAGCAGGCAATTTTGATGCTGTTTATCTTGCTATTGGTGCACAATTGATACACCAGGAAGATTTCTCTCATGATGATTCTGTTTTAATTACTGATGCATTCTCTTTCTTCAACCAGGTAAAATCCAATTCATCACCGTATGTAAAAAAGAAAGTTGTTGTTTACGGAGGTGGTAAACTGGCATTATATCTTGCCCGCATGGTAAAACGTTTTGGTTCAGAAGTATCCGTTTATTTCCCCGGGGATAAAAAAATGATGCCGGCATACGATTACGAAACGGAAGATGCCCTGGCAGAAGGTGTGGATGTACAATTATTCAGAAGCATCAGCAAAATTGAAAAGAATAAGATTTCGCTGGAGAAAATGAAAGTGGAAAAAGGAAAAGCAATTGGTACTAATGAGTTTGAAACTATTGATGCTGATGTTTTGATTGTTGCTAATCGCCAGGAATCAGACTCCGCATTTCTGCGTTCAGTTTCCGAAATTAAGATCAATGAAGACGGAACAGTAGCTATTGATATAAACCGGATGACTGGTTTTGAAGGTATTTATGCCGGTGGCGATATGTTACCTGGTGAAAACAGAAGTTCAACCATTGCTATAGGTCATGGTAAAAAAGCTGCTAAGTATATTAATGGATACTTGTTGCAGGATGCTTATCAAAAACCTGATAAACATCCAACCGCAGGTTACCGCAAACTGCACATGTGGTATAAAACAGATGCGCCGCAAAAAGAACAGGGCAAACTGGCACCTGAAGTTGCAGTTAAAAGTTTTGATGAAGTGATAGCCGGGTTACCCGAAAATGAAGTACGATACGAAGCACAGCGCTGCCTGAGTTGCGGAAACTGCTTTGAATGTGATGGTTGCTTTGGTGCTTGTCCGGAAGACGCAATTATTAAACTCGGTAAGGGTAACCGGTATAAATTTAATTATGATGCCTGCACAGGTTGTGCAGTGTGTTATGAACAATGCCCCTGCCATGCAATTGAAATGATTCAAGAACCTGTTAATTTATAACTGATGTCAAGTAATAAAAAAATGATCGCAACGATAGATGGAAACGAAGCAGCTGCTTATGTAGCTTATCGTGTTAACGAAGTATGTGCCATCTATCCTATCACCCCTTCTTCCAACATGGCCGAACTGGCTGATGAATGGGCTTCAAAGGGAATAAAGAATATATGGGGCACAGTGCCCGAAGTTATTGAAATGCAAAGTGAAGCTGGTGCTGCTGGTACTGTTCACGGTGCCTTGCAAACTGGTTCCCTTACCACCACATTTACCGCTTCTCAGGGGTTGATGCTGATGTTGCCCAACATGTATAAAATTGCTGGTGAATTAACGCCTGCCGTATTTCATGTGGCTGCCCGTTCTTTAGCCGCACAGGGACTTTCCATTTTCGGCGACCACCAGGATGTAATGGCTGCAAGAACTACCGGTTTTGCCATGTTGAGTTCTGCCAGCGTACAGGAAGCTCATGACTTTGCTTTAATTGCACAAGTGGCAACATTAAAAGCAAGGCTTCCTATCATACATTTCTTTGATGGCTTCCGTACATCTCATGAAGTAAACAAATTGGAATTGCTGAGTGATGAACAGATAAAATCAATGATACCGGATGAGCTTGTTATTGCACATCGCAGCAGGGCATTGAGTCCTGAAAATCCGTTTATCAGGGGTACTGCTCAAAACCCGGATGTTTATTTCCAGGGAAGAGAAACCGTGAATTCATTTTATAATAAAATGTCTGGCATTGTAGAAGAAGTAATGAACGACTTCGCTAAAATGACCGGCAGAAAATATGAACTTTTTGAATATACCGGTGCACCTGATGCAGAAAGAGTCGTTATCGTTATGGGTTCCGGTGGTGAAACAGTAATTGAAACCGTAAATGCACTGACTAAGGCCGGTGAAAAAGTGGGTGTCATTCATGTTCGCCTGTACAGACCATTCTCATTAGATCATTTATTAAAAGCATTACCTGCAACGGTAAAATCAATTGCTATTTTAGACAGAACAAAAGAATCAGGCGCAGCCGGTGAGCCGATGTACCAGGATGTACTGGCTACTTTGGTTGATGCAATTCAACAGGGAAAACTGAAACAATTGCCAAGACTTATTGGTGGCCGCTATGGTCTTTCTTCAAAAGAATTTACACCGGCAATGGTAAAAGCGGTGTACGATGAGTTGAAAAAAGAAAATCCTAAAAATGGATTTACGATTGGTATAAATGATGATGTTACTTTCACCAGTCTGGAGTATGATCCTGCTTACAAATTAGATGAAACAGAATGGAGGCAAGGCTTATTCTTTGGATTGGGTGCTGATGGTACCGTAGGTGCAAATAAGAATACCATAAAAATCATCGGAGAAAATACTGATTTATATGCACAGGGTTATTTTGTATATGACTCTAAAAAATCAGGTGCCAGAACAGTATCACATCTTCGCTTTGGTCCCAAACCAATCAGGGCTCCGTATCTTATAACCAAAGCAGATTTTATTGCTTGTCACCAGTTTAATTTTACGGAGAAAGTGGAAATGCTGGAATTTGCCAGCGAAGGCGGAACATTTTTACTGAACAGTCCTTATGGAAAGGATGAAGTGTGGAGTAAACTTACCGGACAGGTTCAGAAAAAAATCATTGATAAGAAATTGAAGTTCTATGTGATTGATGCCACCACCGTTGCCAGGGAAACCGGTATGAGTGGCCGTATCAATACCATCATGCAGACCTGTTATTTTGCCTTGTCAGGTGTTTTGCCAAGAGAAGATGCCATCAAGCAAATTAAAAAAGCAATAGAAAAAACATATTTCAAAAAAGGTCAGAAAGTAATTGATCAGAACTTTAAGGCGGTGGATGCTACCTTGGCAAATATGTATGAAGTTGAGTATCCAAAAATTGTTTCTGCAGCCTTCCATGATTTAATGACTGTTTCAGATAAAGCACCAGCTTTTGTAAAAGAGGTTACTGCTGTTATGATGGCAGACCATGGTGACCAACTACCAGTTAGCAAAATGCCAATTGATGGTACTTATCCAAGCGGTACTACACAGTGGGAAAAAAGAAATGTATCAGACCTTGTTCCTTTATGGGAACCTGACCTTTGTATCCAATGCGGAAACTGTGCTTATGTTTGTCCGCACAGTGTTATCAGGGCTAAGTTTTATCATAAAGATTACCTGGCAAAAGCACCGGAAGGATTTAAATCTGCACCAATTAATGCAAGAGGATTTCCTGAAACACAATATAC
>JBARSW010000057.1:0-14177 GCA_049644925.1 Chitinophagaceae bacterium
CCATTTTTATCAATTGCAAACCGCTCCTTTGTCGCTAATTTTTTTACTCTTGGGTTTTCTTCCAGGCTGATCAATGAGTCGCATTTCCGCTCTTCCATTTTATCCACCGATTCATTACTGAACATCATTTCTCCTATTGCCTCAGGGTGCTTTACCAGGTTAATTCGTGGGGATACAGTATCATCAATAGACAAGGAGAAAATACCCTTCATCGTTTGCGAGATCTGTGCTTTTATTTCTGCAATCTTATTTTCTTTTACTACATTATTTTTTATTAAATCATCTGAATAACAAATGAGTGAATCCACTTGTTGCCATGCTTCCAATTCTTCTTTGCTTCTATAAGTGGAAGCATCAGATGGTGAATGGCCGCTAAAGCGATAAGTAAGGGTATCTAACAGAACAGGACCTCTTTTCTCTTCCAGTATTTTTTTCTTTCTTTTAAAGGCATCAATAACTGCCAAAGGATTAAAGCCATCCACCCGTTCTGCATGCATCATATCGGCATTAACGCCTGCACCTACACGGGCAAGAATTCCATAGCCCATCGTTTCGCCACTGGTTTGACCACCCATGCCATACTGGTTATTCATAAAATTAAAAAGAATGGGCAATCCGCCTTTGTAAGTTCCTTCCCACAGTTTTGTAAATTGATCCATTGTAGCAAATGAAATGCCTTCCCATACAGGGCCGCATCCCATGGAGGCATCGCCAATATTTGCCACCACTATTCCGGGCTTTTGATTTACTTTTTTATATAAAGCGGCACCTACTGCAATATCACCCGAACCACCAACGATTGCGTTGTTGGGATATACACCAAATGGTGTGAAGAATGCATGCATGGAGCCACCCAATCCTTTGTTGAAACCATTTTCACGGGCAAAAATTTCTGACAGGGTACCATACAGCAAAAACTTAACTCCTAATTCCTTCACCGTTCCGGTATGATTTTTTTCGACAACGCTAAGCGTATTGCCACCCATAAATTTTTGCATAATGTCCATCAAAGATTTTTCATCCAATTGATGAATGGCGGACAATCCTTTTGCTAAAATTTCGCCATGACTGCGATGTGAACCAAAAATATAATCTTCTATAGATAAATTATAAGCCATTCCCACTGCTGATGCTTCCTGCCCGATAGACAAGTGTGCCGGCCCCGGATGATTATAAGCTATTCCCTGGTATTCACCGGTAGTTTTTATAACATTCAACATGGTTTCAAACTCACGAATAACAGCCATATCAGAATAAATTCTTACCAAATCTTCATCACTGAAATTTTTTCTTTCCTCGGCAATTGATTTGTTGTATTGATTTAACGGGATTGTGCCAAATGAAAGTTCACCTGGCTTTCTAACTTCAGCTGGATTGATAAATTGAAATTTTGGCATGATTAATACTCCCATTCCCCTACGGGGGACTTTGTACCCTCTTCCCCCAAGAAGGTGATAAAAAATATTTATTTATAAGCCCTGCAGGGGAAAGGGCTCTTCTTAAGCCGCTTAAGGCTTTATGCAAATAAGGTTTCTTTAAAAATTTCAGAAACGGTTGGATGCGGAAAAACTATTTCCTTTATATCCTTTACCCGCATTTGCATTTCAATTGCCATTGAAGCTCCGTAAATCATTTCCGACGATGGATTGCCAATAAAATGGACTCCTAAGATTTCCTGGTATTTTTCGCCTGCAATTATTTTACACAAACCATTTCTGCCTTCATTTTCAATGGCAAATCTTCCGGCATATGACATCGGTAATTTAAAAATCTTTACTGCTATATTATTTTTCTTTGCTTCCTCTTCTGTTAATCCCACACAGGACACTTCAGGATTGGTGTAAACCACACTGGGTATGGCATCGTATCGCATCTCATCTTTTACACCAATTAAATTATTTACCACTACTTCGCCTGCCCGGCTTGCTGTGTGTGCCAAAAGGGATCTTCCAGTTACATCTCCTGCTGCATAAACATTGTAAATATTGGTTCTGCAATTTTTATCAATTTTTATCCCCTTATTTGAAAATTCAACACCAATATTCTCCAAACCAATTCCGTCAACATTTGGTTTTCTTCCCACACTGACCAGCAATTGTGCTGCTTCAACCTTTTCTGTTTTGCTTTCTTTTTCAAAAACAACGGTTGTATTATTTACTTCAACAACTTTTGCATTCAAATAGAAGGTTGTTCCTTTTTTTGTCAACTCTTCCCGCAGTATTTTACTGATATCCTTATCAATACCGGGTAATATTTCATCCATCATTTCAAATACAGAAACCCTGCAGCCCATGGCAGAGAAAAAATTAGCAAATTCAATTCCAATTACACCACCACCAATGATGTTTAGTGACTCAGGGATTTCTTTCAATTGCAAAATCTCCCTGTTCGTCAAAATATTTTTCTTGTCCAACCCTTTAATGGATGGTATTGCCGCCTCAGAGCCAGTGCATATCAGTAAATTTTTGCACTCAAAAAAATTTCCTTCGGCTGCAATTGCTATTCCCTCTTTTGTCTTTTCCTTTATTATCGCTTCGGCATTTATAACTTCAACTTTATTTTTTTTCATTTTCATGGAAATGCCACCAACCAATTTGCGAATGATTTTTTCTTTTCTATCGGATATTTTAGAAAAATCGAAACTGACATCGGCGCAGATAATTCCATATTTATCGCCTGACTTTGCCTGTTCATACAGTTTTGCTGAATACAATAATGTTTTCGTTGGAATACAGCCTTCGTTCAGGCATACACCACCCAATTGCTTTTTATCAAACAAAACAACAGACAAACCTGCATGTCCGGCCCTTTCTGCAGCAACATATCCGGCAGGGCCGGCTCCAATAATTGCTAAATCATACGTCATATAAAATCAGTTTTAATTTTCTTTCAAATTTTCTATTTGAATTTTTACTTCTTTCAAAAATTCTGAAGCCGGTGCTCCGTCTAAAATTCGATGGTCGTAGGTTAATGAAAGGCCAATGAATGGCACTAAGACGAGGGTACCATCTCCTTTGTCAACCGGTCTGTTGATTATGGTATTCACTCCTAATATGCCGGCTTGCGGTAAGTTAATTATCGGGGTAAACATTTCAATTCCGTAGCTTCCTAAATTAGAAACTGTAAAAGAAGCATTGTTACTGTCCAGAAGGGTTGGGTCAATATTCCCTTTTTTACAATTTTCTGCTAATGTTTTAAAGCCACTGGAAATTTGTTCAATAGACATTTCATCAGCATTACGGAGTGTTGGCACCATCAATCCCCTGTCCGTTTGAACAGCAAAACCCAGATGCACTTTTTTAAATACTCTTACTGCATCACCCAAAAAATGGCAATTGATTTCCGGCTTAGCCTGCAATGCTTTGATTACGGCGAAGCATACGAAATCATTGATAGTAATGTTTTCGCCACCAGATTTTTCAAATTTATTTTTTGCCTGGCTTCTGCACCGCATCAGTTGTGTAGCATCGGCACTCAAATGGTGTGTTAATTGAGCTGAATTCTGAATGGAAGCATGCAATTTTTGCGCAACAATTTTGCGAAGGTTAGAAACTTTCTTTATTTCAAAATCAGCAGAAAAAGTTGGTGTTTCGTTTGATAAATCATTTGACGAAACTCTTCCTCCCAATCCACTTCCAGTGCCGGAGGATAATGTTACATCACTCTGGTGTAAATAATTTGCTAAACCAGTTGCCATATTTCCAGCTTTTATGGCTTGCTCAATATCCGATTCAATTATTCTACCGCCGGGTCCATTTCCCTGTATAATATGATAGTTAACATTAAATTTTTCGGCTAATTTTTTTGCTCTTGGAGAAATAATAACTTCTTCATTGGTATTGGGCCGTAACAATGCCGACAATGGAATATTTTTATCTGGTTGATTAGTTTCAGAGGCTATCTTTTCCTCACTGATTTCTGCAAGGCCTTGAGAGGTTGGACGAAATTCATCCACCGTGTCACCTTCTTTACCAACAACCGCCACATTTACCAACACCGGGGCTTCATCGCCGGCGTTAAAAAAAATTTCCAACAGTTTACCTTCTACGGTGGATTCTACTTCAAATATGGCTTTGTCTGTTTCATAACTGAATAAAATATCGCCCTGTTTGATCAAATCACCTTTTTTCACAAACCATTCGTTAATAATACAGGTCTCTACGGATTGACCTTGTTTGGGCATGATGATGGGGGTGCTCATATTTTTTAACTTGTATATACAGGATTGGTTTCGACTGTTTTTCTTTTCCTTTTCAACGTTACAACAACAATATAGTATTGATGTTCAGGTAAAATGTAAAAGTAGTAAAATTAAACCTGTATATACAAGTTATGAATAAAATTATTTTAAATTAGCAGCCAATTATTATATTTGCTAACAAGGTGCATCATGAAAAATCTTCCACAATACAGGCGGTTATACAATATACTCCGGGAGCACATTAAGACCGGCACTTATGCGGAGGGGGATTTATTGCCAAGTGAAAATGAGTTGAGCATTGTGCATGGCGTAACACGAACAACCGTTAGACAAGCTTTGTCAAACTTAGTCAATAGCGGATATATAAAAAAGTTCAAAGGGAAAGGCAGTGTGGTGACTTCTTCCGCAAAAGAAATTGGCATTTTATCAATTTTTGGCACTTCCTCCGCTTTTAAGCAATATGATTTAAAAACAAGAATTGTAAAAAAGCCAACGGTTCAAAAGTGGAGCGATAACTTTTTTTACCCATTGACAGAGGTTGAAATAAAATCCGGTTGTATTAAAATGGAGCGAATCCGATTGGTAAATAAGATGCCAGTATTTTATGAGGCCACCTTTTTACCAAACATTAATTTACCCAGGTTCTGTAACAGGAATTTTGAGAATAAATCTTTATTTGAAATATTAAGCCGGGAGTATCATATTGAAATTACTGGGGGTAATCAGCGTTTTAGTGCTATTGAAGCAGATGCCTTTATCAGTAAAAATCTGAAAATTAAGATTGGATCTCCTGTTTTGTATTTAGAGCGAAAAATTGAAACTTCCCGGAATGGATATGTTTTTTATTCTTCCTTATATTGCAATACTGATATTTATTTATTGGCAGGAAGATTTTAAAAAAACAATTTGAGGATTCATCAAAAGGGGATTTGCGATGAGACAAAAAACCAACAGAAATATTTTTTACAAATTCTTGCATTAACAATTCATACAAAAAAATCAGTCGGGGAGTTTTCTCAAAAAAGCAAATTAATTATCTTAAAATCCCAACTCCTGTAAAGGGTCCCAAAAGAGATTTTTAAAATCAATAACCTGGTCATTCTTTACTTTAATGCCTTCTTTTTTTAGCAGTTGTTCCATTAGTTCGGGAGGTGAGAAATGATGTTTACCGGTGAGCAGGCCAAACCGGTTAACTACACGATGCGCTGGCACTTTGGGTCTTACCCGGTGTGAGCCATTCATAGCCCAGCCTACCATGCGGGCAGATGATTTGGTACCAAGTGCAGTGGCAATTGCCCCGTAAGAGGTTACTCTTCCTTTTGGTATCTGACGAACCATTTCAAATACCAGTTCAAAAAAATTTTCATCTTTTTTACCGGATGGTTTTATCTGTTTTAACCTATCTGACGGTATGGACAGTTTTTCGGATGACTTTTTCTTTGATGCCATAGAGAGTATGAAGATAACTATTACTTCAATGTCCTGAAAGTGCAGCACATTAAGAGTATCCCATGCTACATTCATTCAGCTGTTTCGGCTCTCAACCTTTAATTTTAGTTCAGTTCTTCTGGGTTCGGGTACGCTTTCAAAATCATAAGGACAATGCAGGCAGCCATTTCCACAGCAATATCCTTTTTCAAGGTGATACAACTTTGTAAATACGATCAGTCCTTCTTCGTTTATATAATAGTGTGAGCCTTCAATCAAGTCCTTCATCTGCTGCAAGTTTTTCTTTAAATAGTTTGTCTTTTTCTTTATCGCCAAAATCTTCAGCAAGGGAAAAACATAAATAATGTATCCTGTTACAACCGGCAATATCCAGCGATTCGTAATGCGTTTTAATTTTTAATTCATCACTAAGCTCTTCCTTATCATACACATTATCCAGGTCTTTATGTAATGGGCATCCGTAAAATTCAATTACTTTTTTTGTGAACTGGTAAAGAGCCGGGCTGTCTGTTTTAAGATGTATTAAACCACCTTGCAGTAGAAATTGTTTATATAAACGTAAAAATTTTGGATGGGTAAGCCGCTTTTTTGCTTTTGAGAACCTTAATTGAGGGTCAGGAAAAGTGATCCAGATTTCAGCTACCTCATTCTTAGAAAAGTAGCCGGCCACCTGGTCAATTTCGGTACGGAGAAATGCTACATTGGTTAATTTTTGCTGCAATGCTTTTTTGGCACCTACCCAGATACGGTTGCCTTTAAGATCAATGCCAATAAAATTTCTATGAGGATAAAGTTGCCCAAGCCCTACTGCATACTCTCCTTTGCCACAGGCCAACTCCAGCGTAACAGGATTACTGTTGCCAAAAAAATCCGGCCATTTACCCGCTATGTCTACGGGGAATTGCAACACATTGGGAAATGTGTTTAACTCAGCAAAGCGGATTATTTTTTTTTGCGCCATGGGCGGCAAATATAACCCAAATTACAGGTGTAATTCGTTCTGTTGAAAGGATTGGGCATCAGATTTTTACCTGCAACCCAACTCCAATTATTGATTTGAATTGTAAGGCAGGCGAAGAGTTTGTTTTGCCAAATAACTGCACATCGTTATCATAAATCATATCAATATTCCAGCTGAAGGAAATGATCTTTGCTACTTTAGCTGATAATATGTTGGTCATATACATATCTATATTCTGGGGCTCTTTTTGATAATTGGAAAAAAGATCGAGCCTGCTTTTGTAGGATAAGATTTTATTAAATGCTTTTTGATAACCAATAGTGGCAAAAGCGCCATTTTGGTTAATACTATTGGCCCCGGGAGTAACGCCAAATTCACCCTTTGCCGATAATGTACTATCAGTAACAAATACCCAGCGGGAGGTGACAGGTGAAAGAAATATTGAAAGGTTTTTTGTGGGTTTAAAATCAAGCCCCTGGCTTGCTACCAGGTATGCCGGCGACATAAAGGCTGATACAAATGTTTTATTATTGTTTGGATAAGAATAACCTTTCAGAAATTGAGAACGAAAGTTTACCAGTGTGGCAAGATTTAATTTTTTATTTAATGAAAAACCATATTTTGATAACAGATCAAATCGATCGTCATTTTTACGGCTGCCAAGGCTGGTAGTATTGAGATAACCAAAGTTTACATTTAAGGTATTGTCCCAGCTATGCTTGTTTTGTTTTAAAAATACAAACAGGTAAAAAGAAGTATTGGCCGTTAACGAAAAATCATCTCCACCCCCTGCCCAATGGCTCTGGGTTCCCTGGCCGATTCCAAGATTAAAGACTGCACCCGTTTTCCAGTTTTTTTTACTTGTATCCGGAATGTCTTTTTTTTCTACCTGCCGCAATGATTCCTGTTGCAGTTTTCGAACAATAGCATCCTGGGCTTTTGTTGATATCATGCACAAAACAAAAAAAGAAAATAAACTCAACTTAATCATGAATAATTCAAAAATTTTATTATAAGATATTTCAGCAGGAAAGGTTTGCAAAAGTATTATAAGAATAAACGGGAAAAAGATTTTTTATTTTACAGGAAATGTTAAAAGATAAACGGTAAATAGTTTTAAAAAAAAACGCATCAACTGTTTTACCAATTGATGCGGCAGGTAATTAAAAATTTTCAATTAAAATTTTAACTGGAAGCCGGCTCCAAAAATTGATTTAACCTGTAAACCCGGGGATGTTTTAGTTGGGCCAAATAATCTTACATCATCATCATATATCATATCCAGTCCATAAGTAACCGTAAATATTTTTCCGATTTTAGCCGTTAATGCGTTTGTCATAAACAGGTCTACATTCTTTGGTTTTCTTTTATAATTAGAAAAAAGATCAAGTCTTCCTTTGTATGTCATAAACTTATTGAAATCTTTCAGGTAATTAACAGATGCAAAAGCACCTATTTCGTTGTTGCTTTTCTTACCCGGTGTTACACCATATGCACCTTTTGCAGAAAGGAAGTCATCATTAACAAATACCCACCTGGAGGTAAGTGGAGAGACGAAAATGGAAAGATTTTTTGTTGGTTTGTAATCCAATCCAAGGCTTAACAAAACATATCCTGGTGCAAAAAAATTGGATGATAGTGTTGCTATGTTGTTGGAATAGGTATACCCTTTAAAAAACTGAGATCTCAGGTTAAAAAGAGTGGCCAGATTCAATTTTGGATTTAGCGCATAGCCATATTTAGATAGGATATCAAAACGGTCATCATTTTTTCGGTTACCAAGGCTTGTTGTTTTTATGTAGCCAAGGTTTACATCAAAAGTGTTATCCCAGCTATTTTTATCTTTTTGGTAAAAGGCATAAAGACTCAGTAAAGTGTTGACAGAAAGTGAAAACTCATCACCACCTGCTGCCCAATTACTTAAAGAACCCTGACCTAAATTAAAACCATAAAGCCCCCCTTTTCTCCAAAATTTTTTGGAGGTATCGGCTGCATCTTTTTTAATTGTTTTTGATGCTTGTGCTTGTAATTCTTTAACCGTCTGATCCTGTGAAAAAACAACGTTGGTTGTCAATACAGCAAAAAGGAATACTATTTTTCTCATAAAATTTTTTTAATGCGCAAAATTAGTTTCTTAAAAAAATTCTGACTATAATATTCGATAAAACCAATTAAAAAGGCAATGAAATTGGCAAATTGTGCGGTTTGGTAAAGGGCAACACATAAAAAAGCCTCCCGGAAATACCGGAAGGCTTAAAAAGCTGTAGGGGGAGGGGTCGAACCTCCACGGGGCAGTTAGCTGTTACACAAATGAATAGAGAGTGCTACTCTCAACCTACTGGTGGTCAACCCCAGTCGGTCCACTCGTCAGTGGATCGGCGTTATGCAACGTTTATCCTGTGTTCCCCACCCTCGAGACAAGAGGGCATGTCTGCCATGCTTGCGCAATTTCATCACCCCACAGTGTGTATTAAAGAACTTGCCTGCCGACAAGCAGGTTTGATGAGACAAATATATGGCGAATACCCAAACAGTTCCAAGTATTCTAACAAATATTTTGTAATTATAGAAATTATTTAAATATTTGATAATTATTTTAAAATTTATCTAAAACCAAGTAATAAAATGGCTGTTAATTTAAATCTTGACAAACTCGACTTACAGATAATCCAATATATGATGGAGGATGCCGAAATCTCTTATGCAGATTTGGGAAAAAAGCTATTCGTTTCAGGTGGCACTATTCATGTACGGATAAAAAAACTTCAGGAAGCCGGAGTAGTAAAAGGTACCCGACAAAAAGTGAATATGAGACAATTGGGCTATGATGTAATTGCTTTTATCGGCATTTACCTGAAGGAAAGTTCTTTATACGATACGGTAGCCAAAGACCTTCAAAAAATACCTGAGATTGTCAGGTTGAATTATACAACCGGCAACTATAGCATGTTTGCCGAAATTGTTTGTAAGGATATTACGCAACTTCGGTTTGTATTGCATGATCAATTACAAAAAATAAAAGGAATTGAACGTACAGAAACTTTTATTTCGCTGGAAGAAAGCTTTAGCAGAAATGTTCGGGTTTTTGGATGATACTACCCGATTGGGTAACTTTATCCTTTCAATTAACGGGAAAAACAGAAAAATCGGAACAGTAGTTACTTAATTTAATATCATCTCACATGAAGTCCATTCTATCGTTTATATCAGTTTTTTTTCTTTACTCTATTCTTCTTTCATCCGGATGCGGCAAAGGTAATGATGGTGGCGGAGGCGGTGGTGGTGGCACAACAGAAGCCAACCTGGTAGTTACCACAAATCCATCTAATGGTTCTGTACAAGCACCGGCCTTAGGTCCAAATTTTGATTTGTCTGTATCTGTAACTTCTGCCATGCCCCCAAGTGGTGTAAAAATTGAAATCAGTGCTAAAAAAGATGATGGAACCAATCCTCCGGCTTTCTTTACTCAAACAGTTAACACATCAAGTGCAGTTACTAATTTCAGTATTACCGGTTCGCCGGTTGCTTCTCAATGTTTGGTAGATGTGAAAGTAACTTCACTGACAAAAGCAACCAATGTATGGACGGGTAGTTATTGTTATTCAAGAAAATAAAAAAAGAAAAATTTATCTGACATTTAACGCATCTCTCAGTCCGTTGCCAAACAAGTTAAAAGCCAATACTAATAACATAATTGCAAAACCCGGTGCCAATGCCAGCATCGGGTTTTGTGTTATAATAAAATTATAGTTCTCTTTTATCATTAATCCCCAGCTTGGTTGCGGTGGTTGCACACCCACTCCTAAAAAGCTTAAACCGGCTTCAATAACAATAGCTGAGGCAAAATTAGATGCAGCAATTACCATTACCGGTCCTAAAATATTGGGCCAGATATGGCGTACAATTATTCTGAAACCTGAAAAACCAAGTGCCCTAGTTGCTTCAATATATTCCAGTTCACGGATTCCTAAAACCTGTCCTCTAACTAACCGGGCCACATTTACCCACATTGTTAATCCAACTGCTATGAAGACCTGCCAGAATCCTTTTCCTAAGGCCAGGGTTATAGCAAAGACAAGTAATAGTGTTGGGATACTCCAGATTACATTGATGAACCACATAATCACATCATCTACCCTGCCACGATAAAAACCGGCAAGGGATCCAAGTATTAAACCAATACTTAATGATATAATAACAGTAATCAAACCCACACTTAAACTTACCCTGGTACCTACTACAATCCTGCTAAAAATATCCCTGCCATATTTATCTGTACCGAGCAAAAAGGTTGATTTTTTAATTGGCGGATTACTTACCTGTTTGCTATGATAGGCCTGTCTTTCATTAATACCTTCATCAATGTATTTCTGAACAATAATACTATCCCCTTTTTGTGTAAAATCTGTTATGGGTATAAATAAATAAGCATCTTCTTTTCCGGAAATAAGTTGCCTGAAAAAATTGGTTGCGGCAACATCTTTATCCTTCCTTACTTTAATAAAACTTTGTTTGAAACCTGGTTTTTCCCCGCCTATTTCCAGCACAATCCTGTTTGCATAGGGGGAAGGGTCAGGAGCAATAAAATAGGCAAATAGTGCAACTAGTACGGAAAACACAATCACTACCAAACCAAACATAGCGCCTTTGTTTTTTTTTAAACGCCGCCATGATGCTGCCTGAAATGATTGTGAATTGTTCATTACAAAAAATCCGGGTAAATAGTTTGCTACAAATATATCTTTATCTCTGTATTTCCGGGCAGTGTATTGAAGCCAATCCTAAAGCATGATATAAGGAGGGTTTTCATCTTACCCTTCTGCCCTTCCATTCATATTTTCCAAATTGACCAAACAGGCCGGATACAACAGTGTAAAGAATATGCAGTGGTTGAAATAAAGGGAAATATTTAATCAATGATTTTTTACCAAAGAAATCAGCAACAGAAAAAATGAAAGGCAGCTCCACTAATGTTTTGCCTATAAGCAGGATAAAAAAGTATAACAGGTAAACAGGATACCAGCAGGCGGCAACCAGTAATCCAACAAACAGGAGGTTAAAAAGATAAACCAATAATAAAACAAATATTATTCTCCAGTCGTCATAACTTTTTGCCTTGCTTGCCCAGCGAATTCTTTGATTAAAAAAGTCTTTCCATGTTTTCATTGGCTGGGTGGATACAATGGCTTCTTTTGATTTCAGGTAATGAACTTTTTCCGGCTGTTGTTTCCATATTTTATGCATCAGCAACATATCATCGCCTGAGGCAATCATATCAATTCCAGCAAATCCGTTTACATTATCAAATGCTTTTTTCTCATAAGTAAGATTGGCTCCGTTACACATGGAGTGAATATTTTTATAAACAGAAGCCCCGGTAATACCCTGCAGCACCATAAAATCAAGGGATTGAAAAATTTGCAGAAACGAGTTGTCATTTGAAAACAAAACAGGGGCCGCAATAAATGCAGATTTATTTTCTTCTTTAAAAACTGAAATGGTTTGAAGCCAACCCGGAGCCGGTACACAATCTGCATCAGTTGTAACAATTAAATCTCCTTTGGCAGCCAAGATACCGGTTTCTATTGCTTTTTTCTTATACGAGTTGATGTTGTCCTCTTTTAATTGAATCAATATTACTTCTGGAAATTGTAGAACAATTAATGCAGTATTGTCGGATGAATGATCATCCACCACCAATACTTTAAACAACTCTTTTGGATAATGCTGTTGCTGTAATGCCTGCAGCAGCCTGCCAATATTTTCTTCTTCATTCCTTGCCGGAATGATTACACTGATCCTTGTGACCGGCTTTTTTTCTGACACCGAAAAATCAGGAATGGCTTTCCAGCTTTGCCAATAATAGAGAATCAGCAAGCTGTAAAGAATAAAAAACACTATGATGACATTAAGTATAACCATGCAATTAAGACAAAACTAATCATTGCAGCAAAGCAGGTAATATTTCTTCCACATGTTTTTCATGTAATACCTGGTGACCGGAATGAATAATGGATAAAGTACAGTAGTCTTCAATGCCCTTTTTGAACTTTTCTCCAACTGATGAGAGAATAATCCTGTCGTGGTTACCATAAATCAATCGGACCGGAGTTTTGTGTTTTCGAATAAATGATTTTATTATTTTAATACCCGGCCGAATTTTTCTTAAGGTTGTCCAACGGGTATATAATAAATTTCTTACTTCTTTGTCCCCAATGTAAAAACTAACAAATTTGTAGATACTTAAATTGACCAATTTCAGTTTATTCATCAATTTTAAAATTCCAAAAAACAAGGCAGGACGATTTATAGTAAATAAAAATAATTTATTCCCCCAGTGTGTTTGTGTTGCCAGCCAGTACCATCTGTTCATTTTTAAGCCATCCGGAGCCAGGAGAATGATTTTTTCAATCCTTTCGGGCATTTGCGGAAAAAGGCTGAGGCAAACTCGGCAGCCAAGGCTAAACCCCATTAACGAAAACTTTTTATCATTATTTACAATGATTTTTCTGACAATTTGAGTAAGGTCATTCAGCGTAAAATTTAACCCTTCATTCCACTTTGTTTCTCCATGAAAGGGAAGATCAATTGAATAAAATGTATATAGATCTCCGGAATATTTTGCTAAGAATTTAAACATTCTGGCCGTTTCTCCATAACCATGAAAGCAAAGTACAATCCCGGGGCCATTGCCATAGATATAATAATTGATAAATGATTTTTTATGTTGAAGCTGTTTTGCCTCCATACTGAAATCAGTAAAATTTATGGGAGAAATAGTTGGTCAATTCAAATATAAGACTAATTTTGGATAGTTGCACAAACAACTATATGCCAAACAACCAATTTAAAAAAGGAGAACTCTATAGCTTTATCACTGGTAAAGCTTCAACAGCTATTGCAAGACGACTGCAAAAGAAATTCAATGCGGCCGGATTGAATATTACTATTGAACAGTGGAGTGTATTATACCATTTGTGGAAACAGGAAGGCATCAGCCAGCAAGAATTATGTAATGCTACTTTCAGGGATAAGCCCAGTATTACCCGGCTGGTAGATAACCTGGAAAAATTAAACCTGGTAAAAAGAGTTGCTTCAGCAAGCGACAGGAGGATAAACAGGATCTACCTCACCAAACAATCACAAAAGCTTCAGGAAGAGACAATGATGCTTGCCGATGAAACATTAAATGAGGCACTATTAACAGTACCGGCAGACAAAGTTGATATATGTAAAGAAGTACTGCAGGTAGTATATGACAATCTTAAATAAAAGACATCATAATTAATTACCTATTCAGCATTAATCAACAGCAAAAAAAATCACCTTAAAATAAATAGTAATGACCCCGATTACAGAAACAAAAACAGTATTAAAAGGAGCTGAGTGGCTGATAAAAGAATCAATTGCAATAGACTGCTTCTCTCCTGAAAATTTTGGTGAAGAGCACCTGATGATCCGTGATATGTGCAACCAGTTTTTGGAAAATGAGGTTAATCCAATCCTTGACAGAATAGATAGCCTGGAGCCGGGATTAATGAAATCGCTGGTTACAAAAGCCGGAGA
>JBARSW010000058.1:0-6193 GCA_049644925.1 Chitinophagaceae bacterium
GCAAATGTTTTTCCAATTCGTTTATAACCCAGGTAAATAAATGGCAGATTTAAAACAAAGACAAGTATGCTGATATTGATATGACCAATTTCATGAATTAAAATGGAGATGCCAGTAATGCCGCCATCGAGGAAACGATTGGGGATCATAAACCCCTTCATGGCTAAAACAGCCAGCCCGCAGCCGATTATTATCTGCAACAGACTTTTTGGATTACCTATATGTTTCCAGTTAACGGTTTCGTTTTTATGCTTGCCGGCCATGAGACACTGTTGGTTTAAGATACAATGTAAGAATCTTTAGCGGGTTTTTAAATATAATAAGTATCAGTAATGTTGAGCTGAATCAATAAGCCAGGAACAGGTGCATTGGTTACAATAAGCTGCTGACGGATAGGTGTTTTTCTTGTGCCATATGCTTTTATGTTATAACTTTATTTAATAAGAAGGAAGGTAGTTCTTTAAACCATGGTTCGTGGCGCCACGACCCATGACAAATTTGATATTCCAAAATGGAAGAACAAACAATATCAAACCATCTTGTGCCTGAGTGATAAGAAAGGTTCGTGGGGACACGAACCATGGCAGTAGGTGGAAAAAGAGTAAGCAAACCCCAAAGCATAAAATATGAAAACAAAATTATTATTCCTTCTAACGGTCATTTTAGTAATTACTTTTTTTGGTTGTAAAAAAAATCCAATAATTGGACAATGGTCTGACATCATACAATTATCAGGAAAAGAATTTAGTTTTAATTCAAGCGGAGATTCTGTTTTAATTACTGCAAATGGGAAATGGTGGGGAGTAAATTGTGTTTCATTGGACACCAATAGAATCAATATATATTCCTCAATGACTGATGCCTGTAATTTCATTTATGTTGACAATGATATCAGAATAGAAAGTAAAAAATGTAACACTTTATTTATAAAAATGAATGCGAATAATACTTATTCTGACAGAATATTAAGCATTGGTTTATCCGCTGGCGATTTCTTTGATGGAATAAAGATTGTTCAAAAGAAAAAATAAAACCTGAGGGGCCATCGTTTGAGTCGCTACGAACCATGGCAGTAACCTCCAGTTTTAGACATGCATTTATATTTGTAAACTTCAAATAATAGGAATGACAAAAGCAGCAATAGTTCCAGATGAAATTGTAATTAGTAAAATATTATTAATCCGTGGCAAAAAAGTGATGATAGATAAGGATATGGCTGAATTATACGGGGTAACTACGAAGCGGCTAAATGAGCAGGTAAAACGGAATAAGAAACGGTTCCCGGAAGATTTTATGTACCAATTGACTCAAGAAGAGAAAAACGAGGTAGTCGCAAATTGCGACCACCTCAAAAGCCTTAAGTATTCTCCCAATCTGCCAAATGTTTTTACAGAACATGGTGCGGTAATGCTGGCCAGTGTGCTGAATAGTGACAGGGCAATAGAGGTAAACCTTCAGATTGTACGGATATTTACAAAGCTGCGGGAGATGTTACTTACACATAAAGATATTTTATTGAAGCTGGAACAAATGGAAAAGCAGGTAATAGCCAATAGTGATGATATACAAAATATTTTTGTTGCTTTAAGGGAATTATTAAACCCTCCCCAAGAACCCAGGCCAGCAATTGGATTTAAACTATCAGCAGTTAGGAAAAAGAAAAAGTAATAGAATTATGAAAAACTTATTTATTAATTACAATTGTCAGCCAAAACTATCTACTAAAAACTTTTTTGTTTTAATAAATAAAACCTTTCTTTTAATTTTTTCTATTCTTTTGTTTTCTTGTAATGAAAAAAAATCTTTAAGTAACGTATTAACAAAAGGAGATTGTTTTTGGGATATATATGATAAGCGTTATACACTTGAAGCAAATACCTGTTTTAAGTTTTATAGTGATAATAAATGTGAGTATTTTTCCTATGAATATGGAAGTATGCAAAAAAGAATGAATAAGGTTCATCGATATAATGAGGATGACAATATTATGCCAGATACTTGGAAGATTAAGGGAGATACTTTGGAAGTAAGAACTAGCCTACTTAATATAATCAGTTATAATCAAGATACTATATTGTTGCGTTATATATCATCTCCCGACACAATCATTTTATCTAAAAATTGTACAACTCAGTTAATTCAGTAGTTTAAACCTTGGTTAGTGTCCGTCGAAATAGGTGATTGTGAGCAGCCATGGTTTTGTATCGCTTCGAGCCACGGCATTAAACTCATAATAATTTTCCTAAACTTTATATAGTTTTATTGAAAAGAAGACTAAGAAGAACCTGGGGAAAAATGATCAATTTTTTATTAAAATTTAGTTTCAATATGGTACGTAGGAAGAATTCGTTGGCTTATATGTTTGTTATTCTTTGGGGTTTAGGATGCTTGGATAAAAATAACCATAAGATTTCCCCGATTAATCAATCTGATTCGATAAGACAACAAATAAAAGGTAAATGGGGTGATCAAAACGGTCGAGCTATTTACGAAATTAGAGAGGATTCAATTTTCTATTTTGCAAGAGATTCTAGTTTTCCTTATAAACTCTTTGGGGATACTTTATATGTTAAGGTTCCGGAAATTGATGATCCTGTAGCTTGGGGTAAAATGAGTGTTTCGAACGATACATTATTTATAAAGGATATTTACGTTGACAATCAAACTACATTTGGTTTTAGATGTAAATGAAACTTGTTGACCTGAGTGTTTAGTGGCCATGGTTGGCATCGCAACGAACCACGGAAGTAAACTCATGATAACTTTCCTAAACTTTATTTAGTTTTATTGAAAAGAAGTCTAAGTAGAACAGGGGCATCAGTAAAGGGCAATCCTAAGACTAAAAAGAAGGCCGCAAAAAAGAAATGATGAAAATACAAAGAATCGCTGTAGACTATCTAGCTTTTTTAGGTCTATACTCTTTCCTCGCATTATTGATAGTTCCTTTATTTTTCTCTTTTTCCGATGATAAATGGTATGAAAAAATAGTGACCTCAGTACTTCTTGGACCGCTTGAGGTATCAAGCCCATTTTTGTTGAAATTTCTAGCTAATTCTATTTTTTGGTTTTTAATGATTATTGGAGTTGCTAAAGGGGGTCAATTTTTGAAGAGGAAGAAGAATAAACGGACAATCAACCCTTGAACCAACGTTGAAAGCTTTTTTATCCTCTTGGTCTAACAGGTATATAGTTACCTATCGTCACGATCCACGGCAGTAAACTCATAACAACTTTCCTAAACTTTATTTAGTTTTATTGAAAAGAAGACTAAGGAGAACAGAAAATAAAGTACCATGGTAAATTATTTTATATGATTGTATACTGCAACAATGGTTTTTCTTTAGAAGTAGAGAGAGGAGCTTTATTTTCCTCAAGAATATTTAGCGGCCTTATTTATTATTTCCAAGATAAAAGTTTTGGGGATAGCATAAAAGAAATTGTTTTTTTAATGCTGTCAGGAGATGATGAGTATTTGCAGCATTATGGAGTTGGGCGTACATACAGAAAAAAAAGCGAATCCTACGGGTCAATTTTTGTAGTTGATTACAAAATAGTCGAAGAGCTAAATGATGAAGAGTTATTAAGATACTATGCAAATGAACTTATAAAAGAAGCCAATTTAATGAAAGATAAAAAATTGCAAATTTCAGAATAGATGAGTTTATTGATGAGATGAGGTTATACTTTGATGAAGCCATACCCATAGCTTTGCAAGGTAAATTTGTATCTGAAGGAAAAGTATTAAATAAGGATATTAAAGAAAAAATGCTTGAAAAATTTAAAAGATTGTAAAGTAGTAGTAGTGTCGCCGTTGTCATTAGATGCAGAATAAATAAATGAAAGGGTTTTAAAAATCATCTATCAATCTTCCTTACTTCCCTTGTCTCCCACAAACCAATGCTCTTTATTTTTAAACAATAAATTAAAAGTAGTGAGTGAGCCATAACAGCGGGTAATGTATTGCTGGATATTTACTTTTTCTTCGTCACTCAAAGTCTTGTTGCTGTTGATGTTTTGTTCCAGCACTCTTAGCCTGTCACGCAGCATTACTATTTTATGAAAGAAATCATCAATCGGAATTTCTTTTGGTTTTAAACTTTTGTCTGCCGGTTGCAGCAGCATCATTCCTTTTATCCACTTATCACCCAGCGGTACATTTTCGGTAATACCACCCCAGAGGCGCAGGATTTTAAGTAATGATTTTTCTGCTTCACTGGTGGTTTCTATTTCTGTGCTCACATTCTCCGGAATAATTTCTTCCAGCTTATCATCTGTTTTGTCTATTTCTTTTATTCCGTGATTGATAAAAGAAATAAGATAGGTTGCATATTTAATACCTACAATAACACCAGGTCCAAAATGAGTGTGCTGTAATCGGGTACCAATTCCAAGGGTTGTTTGTTCCATAACAGATTGATTTATTCATTTGCTTTAAATACTCTCAATAAATTGCCTCCCAAAATTTTCCGGATATCTTTTTTACTATATCCTCTTTTTACCAGCTCGGCTGTAATTTTTGGATAATCTTCCACACCATCCAGGCCGGCAGGTAAAGAATTCACCCCATCAAAATCACTACCCAGTCCAACATAATCTGTACCCACTAGTTTTACGATATAGTCCAGGTGGTCGAGTAGCAGTGACATTGGTGGCCGTAAACTTTTTACTTCATCCGGATATTTATTGAAAAGATATACTTCCATAAAATAATGCTCGGGATTTACTTTCAGCATCGAATCCATTTCTGTTTTATGCTTTAGAGTAAAGGCATCACTGCGGGCCTCAAACGAAGAATCTAAAAAACCACTGTAAAAATTCAGTTGAATAACGCCGCCATTTTTTGCCACAGCTTTTATCTGCTCATCTTTTAAATTTCTCCGGTGCGGACAAAGCGTATAAACACAGCTATGTGAAACAAGTACCGGTTTGGTAGTAGTATTCATAACATCCCGGAATGTTTGCTCACCTGTATGAGAAAGATCAACCATCATTCCCAATTCATTCATACGCACAATAATTTGTTTCCCAAACTCCGTCAACCCCATTTTTCTTTCAGGGTTTGGGGGTGTGCTCTCATCCAATGCAGAAGTTGCCCAATCTGTAGAATTATTCCAGGTAACAGTCATATACCTTACACCTCTTTTGTACAAAGCATCCAGTTTGCTTATATCATTTTCAATCATATGTCCGCCTTCCATGCCCAATAATACCGCCAGCTTTTTTTGTTTGGCTGCTTTAATAATATCATTAGCCGTAAAAGCCTGCATCATTTTATCGGGGTGGCGGTTTGTCCATGCCAGCACGGTATCAATTTCCCGGTTGGCCCAGGCATAAGGGTTCTTCATATTGCCATCGCACCAGATGGAAAAAAACTGGGCATCTACACCACCTTCCTTCATCCGCTGCAGGTCAGAATGTGTTTTTGTTTTTAGTGACTGGTCGAAACTGAAACCACCATCAATAGCCGTAGTAGGAATATCATTGTGTGTATCAATAAGAATCGACTTGAAATGGATTTTGTTTGCGTTTTGAGAAAAGGCAAATGTTGAAATCAGTATTAATGGCAAAAAGAAAATACGGTGGCAGTTGTTCATGTTGGTTATTTTATTTTTATGAATTAACACAGGGGAAACTCCGTAAAGTCTGCCACTTTTATTTTTTAATTTGAAACAGTAAAGTACTTTATATTTTTAAATTTTGCCAGAAGGATAAGCAATTTACTTTTATTATTCTTCGTTCAGCATACCTACAGGCCGGAGGCCATGCTTAAAGCGGTATAATGCCTCTTTGATGTAATATTGAAATTCATAGTCGCCGGCAAATTTTGTAAAAATATAAGAAGGACGAAAAGCAAGCATGAAACTATCTAATGATGCACCATCCAGTTGAGTAAGCCGCCTGACCAATGCTTTGTTGAACCGGTAATTGATGTATTTATCCTCTTCCTCAATCAATAATCTTTTCTGAAAAGACTCAATGCTCCTGTTTCTTTTAAAACGAAACATGTTGATAATTTCATCCAGGTCGAAACCGACCCCTGCGCCATATTGAGGTGTTACTGTTTTTAATTTCGGCTTTTGGTAGTTAAATATTTTTGCGTAGTCATTCCTGTTTTGCAGAGAGTCAAACCGGTAGTTCTTTGGTTTTATTTTTACTTCTTTCAGGGTAGGTACATTTACATGAAGGGAAACAT
>JBARSW010000059.1:0-2149 GCA_049644925.1 Chitinophagaceae bacterium
CTTTTCTGATGGCTGATAAAAAGCCAACGCAGATGAACCTCGTATTGGAAACTTTGTATAAACAGAAAACTGATTTTCTTGAGTCTGATTTTGAGAAACTTTTTTCTGTTATCCGAAACAGGATAACTCATCGCAGCCTGTTGGTACTTTTTACCAATTTTGAGTCAGTAGAGAGTTTGCAGCGAGAGATGCCCGCCTTAAAGAAAATTGCAAAATATCACCTGCTTCTAGTGGTGTTTTTTGAAAACACTGAATTAAAATCATTAAGAGAAAGAAAAATATCGTCGCTGGAAGATATTTATATTAAAACTATTGCTGAAAAATTTGCCTACGAGAAAAGACTGATGGTGAAAGAGCTTCATAAAAATGGGATACTCTCCATACTTTCGGCTCCGGAAAACCTTACCGTAAATGCAGTAAACAAATACCTCGAACTGAAAACAAGAATGTCTATTTAATTTTTCTTATTTCTCTCTTTAATACCAAATCTGATTGTAATTGCGTGATAGAAACATAAAATTCGCTTAGAATCTAATCAAAGAAGATATTTGGAACACGGATGACACGGATTGGTTGGATGAAAACGGATTTTTTATTTTGAAAAGCAAAATAAATCCGTCCTTATCCAATTGGTCAAATAATTTACTACTTAAAAACGGGGGAGTATATAATCATCAGGCTTAATCTTAATAATATCCGTTTAATCCGTGTCATCCGTGTTCTCCTTTACCTGTTTTTAATGCTTCTGCCCTGATTGTAATTGCATTAACCCTTTAACAATCATTTCTATTACCGACATTTGCCGGATGGTTGAAAAAAATATTGATACAACAAATCCGGGAAAACCTGATTTTACAGAAGGTCAGGTTTTATTAATTGATAAGCCACTTCGCTGGACTTCTTTTGATATTGTACAAAAGATCAGAAATATTATTCGTATCAGGAAAGTTGGACATGCAGGAACGTTGGATCCGCTGGCAACCGGGTTATTAATTGTTTGCACCGGAAAATTTACAAAGAAGATAAATGAATACATGGCGAAGGAGAAAGAATACACCGGAACTTTTACATTGGGTGCCATAACGCCAACCTACGATCTTGAAAGTGAACCAGTGCAGTTTAAACCTTATGAGCATATCACAGAAAAAGAAATTAGAGAGGCAACTACGCCATTTACCGGTGAAATATTACAAATTCCCCCGGCTCATTCTGCCATTAAAGTAGATGGTAAAAGAGTTTATGAATTAGCCAGGCAGGGGAAAGAAGTAAAACTGGAGCCCAGAAAAGTTACCATTTTTGAATTTGAGATTACTGCTATTGAATTGCCCCTTGTTTATTTCAGGGTTACCTGCTCCACAGGTACTTATATTCGCAGCCTTGCAAATGATTTTGGGGAATTACTTGGTTGCGGTGCTTATCTCAGCTCACTATGCAGAACTAGAATTGGAGAATTTTTGAATAAGGATGCCCTGAGTATTGATTTATTTGCTGAAAAAAATAAACCATAACTGTTGAAACGAATCAGAGAATAAATGGTAAACTGATTCCTAACTGAAACTGGTCCATATCTGTCCATTTTTTATATCCAAACCATTTATTCTGGTATATAACATCTGCAGGGCTTGGATCTTTTGCTTTGATTGAATAATCCAACCTGATAATAAAGAAATCGAAGTCAATTCTAACGCCGGTTCCCACACCAACTGCTATATCTTTTCCCAGCCTGTTGAAAGTAAATATCTCTTCATCTTTTCTTCCATCAGCTTTTTTCATCCACCAGATGTTTCCAATATCTGTAAACAAAGCACCTTTTATTTTAATACCGAATAATTTAAACATGGGGTAACGATATTCAATATTTGCTTCCAATTGCAGATCGCCATACCTGTCGGGAAGGCCTGTTATACTAAAATCTTTTACCAATGATCCTGGCCCAAGTTTACGCAATGCCCATGCCCGCATACTGTTAGGCCCTCCGGCAAAATACTGACGAATGAAAGGAAGATTATCTTTTCTTCTTTCATTAACCGTTGATTCAAATTCATAGCCAATACCCGCAAAAATTCGCATGACCAAAGCAGATTTTCGTACAACAATTTTTTTAACGAATTCCGCATCAATTTTGATGAACCGGTATAAATTAGTATCC
>JBARSW010000060.1:0-2735 GCA_049644925.1 Chitinophagaceae bacterium
TTACTTACGCCGCTTTGATCAACTTACTGGTTTCCTATCTTTCTGTTTTTGCTGCCTGGTTCACATTGCCGGAAGCAAGGATAATGGTGATCGTTTTATTTACCCTGCTATTGGCGTATATCAATCATATTGGAATACGAAACACGACCCGGATCAATAATTTTTTAACCATCAGCAAATTGTTGCCCCTGTTGCTTTTTATCGTGGTTGGTTCCTTTTTTATTGAACCTGCACAGTATGAAATAAAGCATATCCCTGATTTTTCCTCCTTTTCTTCTACTGTATTATTGCTGGTGTTTGCCTTCGGCGGTTTTGAGTCGGTACTGGTAAACAGCGGTGAAGTAAAGAACCCGGAGAAGAATCTGCCCTTTGCATTACTGCTCGCCGCAGTATTCATTACCACTATTTATATACTAATACAGGTGGTGAGCATCGGTACATTACCGGCACTGGCATCATCAGACAAGCCATTAGCAGAAGCAGCCGGTTTGTTTATGGGTAAAAGCGGCGCCAGAATCATTGCCATCGGTGCTATATTCTCAGTAGCCGGTACCCTAAATGCCATTATGCTGGTTGGCTCACGGTTGCCCTATGCATTCAGCGAAGAAAAACAGTTTCCCGGGTTGTTTTCCTTCATCCATCCGAAATATAAAACCCCCACCTGGTCGCTGTTGTTGTTTATGAGCATCACCATTATTGTTTCGCTCAATTACTCATTTTTATCAGCCGCCTCACTCAGTGCCATTACAAGAGTAATGATCTATGGTATTGTATGCACCACTCTTATCTTACTGCGCAAAAAAAATCCGGACCAGGCTAATTTTTATAAATTAAAGCATGGGAATATTATTGCCGTTGCCGGGATCTTAATTACGCTATGGCTGCTCAGCAGTTCCAGGCTAAGGGAATTGCGGGATGTTGGTATAGCAATACTAGCAGGGCTGGTTATTTATATCCTGGTTAATCGGTCCAAAAAAAACAATCATTAATAAACAAAGCCGTTGCAATGCCAACAGATATTTTCCAGCAACAACCTGTTCTTGAAAACGAAAGAGTGTTATTGCGACCCATACAGGAAAGTGACTTTCAACAGCTTTTGCCCTTCTCTTTACACGAACCAGAAATATGGAAATATGGTTTGGTAACGGCGGCGGGTGAAGACAATCTCCGTAACTATATTACCACGGCCATTAAGAACCGGGAGGATAAAAAAGAATATGCTTTTATTGTATTTGATAAAAAAGCCAACCGCTATGCGGGCAGTACAAGATTTTATGATATTCAGCAATCCTGGCTAACCACACAACTGGGCTACACCTGGTATGGAAAAGAATTTCAGCGGACAGGATTGAACAGGCATTGCAAATTATTATTGCTCACTTATGTGTTTGAAGAATGGGGAATGGAACGCTTAGAGTTTCGTGCCGATGCCAATAATGCCGGGAGCATTGCTGCCATGAAGGCTATTGGCTGTGTGGAAGAAGGTATCCTGCGCAACCATATGCCCACTGCCAGTGGTGGAAGACGGGACAGTATCATCCTGAGCATTTTAAAAACAGAATGGTTTGGAGGGGTGAAAGAAAGATTGCAGCAAAATACCCGCTGAGCTTACAGCAACAATTACCTGAAAGTGGTATTGTTTTCTTTTTATCTAATTAGTATTTTAGTAAAAGAGCAGGACATATTGATTAAATAGGTTTTACCCGGCGGCTGAAAGTAAGTTGCAAAGAAGTAAAGATGGAGATAAAGGTTATTAAACCAGCCTGCATTATCCGTCTACAATCGTTTCTAAACGTTTACAATCGGATATTGTCGCAACTCGTATTTATAATATTTTGTATTGATTGTCAAATTTTTAAAATAATTGTAGGTTCGTATAATAGCGATAATACATACGTTAGGCGTAATTAACAACATACTATGAATCAGGAACTACTTAGAGAAAAAAACATTTTTCATATTTTTTCCAAATTAGAAAATTTAAGGGCTAACAATGTTCACGTAATGCTAACAGTAGATACATTGCTTAAGGACAATAATTCCTTTAAGAATTTAATTCAAATTGCCCAAGAAATTGAAAAACTTGGAATTAAATGCTCTCCGGACAAACTTAAAAGTATTCTTGATGAAATAAATTATGAAATAATCTTTGAAAATTATAACCCTCAAAATGAAATCAATTCAGCTTTTAGAATTAATAAAAATTATTTTACAATAATAAAATCATACGGAGATTCCTCTAATACACTTGACCAAACAATAACTGAATATGTCAAAGTAAAAGAAATTGACAAAAAATACATTCACATCATTAGAGAAATATTTTTAGAAACCATTTTCAATAAGAACATTGAATACCTAAAACTAATTGTTAAGCCAAAGGGAAGAGAAGCTATTGATAGATTAAAGATTATTAATGTTGCAAACAAATATAAACAAGATGACATTGAGTATTACAATGACTTCATAAACACGACCACTGAAAGTTTTAACAAAGTACTTCAAAATATTTTAGTTAAAACTTGTGATTTTTTGACACTCAATTACAGCACAGAAACGGATAAATATATCAATCAAAAATTCGGGAATAAAATCTTTTATTTAGACAGTTCAATCATTTTGAGAATTCTAGGATTCAATAATGAAGTCAGAGAATCCCGAGCAACACGACTTATTGATTTATTGAAAAATGTAAAGGGACTAAAATTTGTTATACACAGAGAAACCCTTGCCGA
>JBARSW010000061.1:0-7528 GCA_049644925.1 Chitinophagaceae bacterium
AGTTAGCAATATCTTAAAATAAAGATTAATAAAAAATTTGTATTCAAAATCATGATTGTTACATATTAATAAACAATGACCAAATAATGTAATTTAGCCCATCATAAAAATTGCCATCATGCATAAAAAGCTTTTAACACCAACCTTATTGTTCATTACAATCGGACTTTTCTCTCAAAACCATCTAACCCCAGAACTACTTTGGAAACTGAACCGTGTATCCGGACTGGGCACTTCAAAAGATGGTAAATATGTTGTGTATTCTGTTGGCACACCCGATATGGATGCTAATAAAATCAAACGTAAATCATACATAATTCCCATTGCTGGTGGCAACCCGGTTGAAATAACAAATGCAGACAGCCTGCTGAATGACAAAAACATTTCTCCCGATGGCAATTATAACATCAGCAATAAAGAAGTAAAACTAAAAAACGTTTTTGGCAGTGATTTTTATCCCGAGCTCTCAAAAACCAATACTTATATCTATGACAACTTAAGCAACCGCCATTGGGATACCTGGGAAGATGGAAAATTTGACCATGTCTTTTTATCAAAACTAGAAAACGGGAAACCGGTTCAGGTAAAAGATCTGATGCCCAATGAACCTTACGATTGCCCGCAAAAACCATTCGGTGGTGATGAAGACTATGTTTGGAGCCCCGATGGAAAGTATATTGTGTACTGTACTAAGAAAAAATATGGTGTAGATTATGCCGTAAGCACCAATACAGATTTGTACCAGTACAACATTGCAACCGGCGAAACAAGAAATCTGACTGAGGGGATGAAGGGCTACGACCAAAATCCACAGTTCAACCAAAAAGGTGCACTTGCATGGCTAAGTATGAGGCGGGATGGATATGAAGCGGATAAGCAGGATATAATTGTTTCGAATGGTATTGTAAAAATAAATCTTACCCAACAGCGGGATGATATACATGTTGAAGGATTTCGTTGGAGTGATGATGGAAGTGAAATTTATTTCTGGGCACCAACAAATGGTACCATGCAGCTATTTGCAGTCAACTATCCCGGCCTTACTAAAATGGCTGTTGTAATCAGACAAATTACTAAAGGCGATTTTGATATCAACAATATTATTGGCCAATCGGGAAAAATGCTTGTCGTAGCCCGTAACGACATGAATCATGCCTCAGAACTTTATACAGTAGATATTATTACTGGTAATCTGACGCAACTCACCCATACGAATGATGCCATTTATAACTCCATTGGGTTGTGCAAAACCGAAAGAAGATGGGTGCCTACCACCGATGGAAAGAAGATGCTGGTATGGGTAGTGTATCCACCAGACTTTGATGCCGTTAAAAAATACCCAACCTTACTTTATTGCCAGGGTGGTCCGCAATCACCATTGACACAATTCTATTCATTCCGCTGGAACCTGCAACTGATGGCTTCCAATGGTTACATTGTTGTAGCACCTAACAGAAGGGGAATGCCCGGACATGGTACCAAGTGGAATGAAGACATAAGTAAAGACCACGGTGGGCAAGCCATGAAAGATTACTTTTCAGCCATTGATGCATTGAGCAAAGAAAAATTTGTTGACAAAAACAGAATCGGTTGCATCGGCGCAAGTTATGGTGGCTATTCAGTTTTCATGTTGGCCGGTATTCACAACAACCGTTTCAAGTCCTTTATTGCTCATGATGGAATTTTTGACACAAGAAGTATGTATGGTACTACGGAAGAATTATGGTTTCCCAACTGGGATTATGGCGGAGCTTATTGGGACAAGAAAAATGTTGCGGCACAAAAAACACATATAAAGCAAAATCCCATCAACTATGTTGATAAATGGAATACACCGATACTGGTAATTCACGGAGGCAAAGATTACCGTGTGCCGGCCGAACAGGGCATGCAGGCTTTTCAGGCGGCACAACTCAGAGGAATAAAAAGCAGGTTTCTCTATTTGCCAGAAGAAAATCATTGGGTACTAAGCCCGCAAAATGGTCTGGTTTGGCAACGGGAGTTTTATAAGTGGCTGCAGGAAACATTGCTGGAAAAATAATTAACCCTGATAAGTACTATTTTATATTCTGCTACCAATTTTTTCAAATAGTAAAAATGTTCAATCGACTCTTCCTTTTTCTCTGTCTTTCCTTAATAGTTTCCTGTAAAGAAAAAGACAAACAAAAAGAACAACCAACTAAAGATGAAAAAACATCTGAATTGACTGAGAAATCGGCCTGCCTGTTTTCACAAATTTCGTATTGCACAAACATTGATTCCGCTTTAGAAACATATATGCCCGGTTGGCAATTAGTTTGGGAAGGAAATGAAATTGGCGGCAACCATGCATTTTTGGCAAAAAAAGAAAATGAATATGCATTGGCCATCAGGGGTTCTCTTATCAATTTTAGCTGGGCTGCATTTCAAAACTGGATTTACCAGGACCTGCATGTAGTTACACAGGAAAAATGGTTGTTCACCAATGATTCCTCTAAAGCGAAACTTTCGCAGGGGGCTTATGATGGTTGGCAAAATCTATGCAAGATGACTGATAAAAAATCTGGTAAATTATTATTGGATTTTCTGACAAGTGAATTAAAAGAAGACAAGTCATTGCTGATAACTGGTCATAGTCTTGGAGGTAATCTTGCAACAGTATTTGCCTCATACTTGTGGCAGGTATTAAAAAATAAAAACCATACAGCACCGGATATAAACACCATCACTTTTGCAGCCCCGGCTGCAGGTAATAAAGCATTTGCCAATGATTTTAATTATAAATTTCCTGCTTCCATCAGGGTGGAAAATATAAATGATATTGTTCCTAAATTTCCATCTGCATCAAGGATAGCTTCACTTAATCTTTTATTCAGTGATTCTTTATCTGCCGGAAAAATTGAAGTTGGTTATAAGAACATGACCGTTTCACTCAGCACCGTTTTCACTATGCTTAAGACCGCTTTAGTGTTGCTTGAATATACCAGTGGCATATCGCCATATTTACAAACCAATGGTACCGGTAAGCAAATCAATATCCCTTTATCAGGTAAAAATTCCGGTAATGAAATCCTTAACTGGTTAGGTGAAGCGGGCCATCAACATGGTATAGCACAATACGCTTTGTATGAAGGTGTACCAGTGATAAATTGTGAAAAATAACAGGTGCATTTAATATTGTCGCTAAAGCCCCTATCCACTTAATGGGGATTATGGCTCTTTAATACAATGGCTCCCCTTTAGGGGATGGGGGCAAGATTGGCAAGAGATGCGACAATTATAAATGCACCCAAAATAACAGCCCTGTTTTGTCATATAAAATAAAATTGTATCTTGATGCAAAGTTAGCCGCATGAATACATTTGATTCAAATGATTTTTTAACTATAGCTGATTCCTTAAAGAAAAAGGGATTAAACTATGAGGAGATTACACTTCAACTTCGTCAGCATGGGGCTCCCGATAACCTCCTACAGGAAACGATTGATAGGATAAAGTCCCTGAGTCTTTTGAGAAAAAGGAATTCCGGGTTTCTTTGCTGTGGCATTGGAGTAGTATTACTGGTTGTTGGTTGTATGCTGACATTATTATTATTCAGCAATGGCAATATCAAATTTGTCATGTATGGACTCACAACTATCGGTGTAATTTTTACTTTGAAAGGATTGGTTGATTTAATGGGTTGGTGAACCAAAGACATTATTTTCAGAATCACCAAAATCGCTACTCATGCCCCATCAAAATATAGAATATCAAGAACTGATAAAGACTATCTACGAAATCCTTAAGGAAAGTGAAAAAACATATCGAAATTATTTAGAAGGAGGGAAAACCTTCCGTTATGCCAAAATATTGAAACAGAATAATTCTCAACTAATAAATTTATTAAAGGAAAATCGATTTTTGCTCAATTCCTCACAGCAAAAAGATGCAGATGAACTTTTATTTCACTTCAATACCTGGTTGGAAAAATGGAATAAACTGGCCACTAAAATCAATCCAGCCGATGACGATATCTTCGTATTTGCCAATGAAGTTACTTTCCCAAAGCATGCTGCTCAAAACCTGGAATCAGCTTATCATAACCTAAAAAATCTGAAAACGGAAAGCTAATATTGAAATTATTATAATTCCTGCTATTTCCTTTTTCGCAATTCTTCTACTTTAATATTGTGACGTATTACATCCCAATACTCTTTGCCATATTCTACCAGTATCTCCTCTCCTGCCGGAATATCCTTCCTGGATTCAATATAAACCTTTAATCCAACTTCTACATAAGTTGAATTATTGCTGATCCCTTTAACACGGGAAATCCCCCTGGCATCATTTGCATACCTTGCCATAGCAGTTTTCTGATTTCTTGCATCTATAACATGATGTCTTTTTACATAATAGATATAACCATTATCACCATCATCATGATCAACTTCTTTCCATGTAGTAATTTTTCCTTTATATTCCACAATTCGGGTTCCTCTTGGAATAAATTCCCGTGCAAACAACCCATTTCCTGCTCCTGGGAGTGTTGAATCTCTTATTTCAATTTTTTTTTCCAGCAAGGCCATATTTATTTCAATTTTGGAGGCGCAAAGATAACCGTCTCAGGTATATCCCGGATATATATTAAGCACTTACTTTTGTCATAAATTCGGCAACCATAATGAGTAGTTTAAATTTTATCATCGCCCTTATATTATTACTTCCAATTACAAGTTTATCCCAGGATGCTATAAAAAAAAACAAGGATGTTGTCCTACATCATTTAAAGAAACAATATGAAAGCGATAATGGGAAAACGGTTACCTATAATGTATCAGACACTTCATTAAAAATGACTTTAAATAATCCGGAACAAAAGCAAGTTATTTTTAGTTACTTGTTCAATAGTTCGGGAAAATGCAAAGAAGAAAAAGTAACTACCGACTGCGATTCCTGTATTAATTCATACCTGAATAAAATATTATCTCAGAAAAAATATAAATGGAGAAAAATTAATGAAAATCAATATATCTCCAGCTTCTCAAAAGCGTTGATGATTGAACTCCCTGCTGATGGCAACGAATATACGTTTAGTCTATTACAAACAACTTTATCAAAAAAACTATATAAACTATTGCTCGCAAAACAATAGTTAATTCAAATTGTTACAAGATATTGTTACTTGCTTAGAAATAGTTTAAACTTCTTTAATTTTATTTATGAAACAAATTCTGACAGTATTTGCTTTTGTAGTGCTTTTTTCATTTTCCTGCCGGAAAAAAGACATACTTACCAAGGAAGAGGTTATTGCTGTCATTAATAAATTTGATGAAGGCTGGGAAAATAAGAATGGAAAATTAGTTGACTCTGTACTATCATCACAATATATTTATTTCACACAGTCTGGAAACACTTTTGACCGTGCCAGTCTTGTAAAGACTGCTTCATCCGCTGAATATAAGCTTCAGACAATGGAAAGGCAGCAACTTACTATTCAAATAGAAGGTAATACAGCGGTTGTTAATACTGTTTGGCAAGGCAAAGGCTCTTATCATGGTGAAGAATTTGATGATAACCAACGATGCAGCATTACTATTGTAAAAAATAAGGGCAAAGTAAGTATATTATCAGAGCATTGTACCCCCATAAAATAAGATTACATTTAACAAATCCGGGTTTACAAACCTGTAAAAAAACAGCACCAAAAAATTGACTGGATTACAAGTATATTTATTATGACTTATTGTGATGCAATGCAGCCAAATCCCAAATAAACAAGTCTTGAAAAGTAACAAATCGGAAACTTCCAATCCCTTACATTTGTTAAAAAAAAATTCTGAATGAAAAAATTCATTTTAGCCATAATGGCTGTAATCTCAACCTTCGCTATTTATTCTCAGCAAACCTTTTCCCGTCCCAAATTAGTAGTAGGACTTGTAGTAGATCAGATGCGGTGGGATTACCTGTATCGCTATTATGATCGCTATACAGAAAATGGTGGAATTAAACGAATGCTTAACCAGGGATTCAACTGCGAAAACACCATGATTCCATATGCACCAACTATTACAGCCTGCGGACACAGTAGTATTTACACAGGCACAGTGCCGGCCATCAACGGGATAACCGGTAATTTTTGGTGGGACAGAGAACAAATGAAAAGCGTTTATTGTACAGAGGATAAAACAGTTAATACAGTGGGCAGCAATTCTGCATTAGGGAAACAAAGCCCCAGGAATATGCTGGTTACCACTATTTGCGATGAGCTTCGTTTGGCTACCAATTTCAAAAGTAAAGTTATCGGTGTTGCCATTAAAGACCGGGGTGGAATTTTACCTGCCGGGCATAGTGCCAATGGTGCTTATTGGTATGACAATACAAATGGTAACTGGATCACTTCTACCTATTATATGAATGAATTACCAAAATGGGTAATTGATTTTAATAATCAAAAGAAAGTTGATCAGTATTATCAGCAAGGGTGGAATCTTTTGTACCCGGAAAATTCTTATACACAAAGTACAGCTGATGAAAAATCATATGAAGCAAAACCTTTTGGTAAAAAATTTCCTTACGATATGAAAAGTTATATCGGAAAGGATTATGGCAAAATATCATCCAGCCCAATGGGAAATAGCCTTACCGCAGATTTTGCCAGGGCTGCAATAAGTGGCGAACAACTGGGTGCAGATAATAACACTGATTTCCTGGCTGTTAGTTTTTCATCACCTGATTATATTGGTCATTCATTTGGTCCTAATTCGGTAGAAGAGGAAGATAATTTTCTAAGGTTTGATAAAGAAATAGGAAGTTTCCTTGACTTTCTTGATAGTAAAGTTGGGAAAAATCAATATGTTGTTTTTCTGTCTGCAGATCATGGTGTAGCACATATTCCTGAATTCATGCAGGAAAATAAACTTCCTGGTGGCAGGGTTATGATGACTGATGTTACCAAACAACTCAATAAATCACTAACTGATGTTTTTAAAATCAATAACATAATTGTAAGTGATGAAAACTACCAGATCCATCTCAATCACCCTGCTCTTGATTCTGCAAAGGCAGGAAAAAAAGAAATCATTGATTGGATTGTAGATTACCTGTCTGCCGAACCTGGTATTGCTTCAGTTTTTCCGTTAGAAGATTTAAATAGAATCCCTTTACCGGAAACAATCCGCACCATGCTGAATAATGGCTATTACAAAAAAAGAAATGGAGATATCCAGGTAATACTTAAACCAGGTTATATAGATGCGTGGAGCAATAATGGCACCACTCATGGCCTTTGGAATCCGTATGATTCTCATATTCCCCTGCTCTTTTATGGCTGGGGCATAAAGCAGGGAAAAACAAACAGAGAAACATATATGACCGATATAGCACCTACCATTGCCGCATTGCTTCGTATTCAAATGCCAAGTGGTAGTACGGGGAAGGTAATTCAGGAAGTGCTGAAGTAATACTGCATTTAAACCTGTTTGATATTTTTTATGTATATTTCACGGGCAAAACCATTAAACACACATTTTTATAAAACATGAAAAAAAACTTAATATTTCTGCTTAGCT
>JBARSW010000062.1:0-5989 GCA_049644925.1 Chitinophagaceae bacterium
GTAGGTGATTACTATGTAATGTTTGGCAATGAATATAAAAAGGAAATTGCCAGCTTGTTAGAGAAAGGACTATCAAAAGAACAAGCTGAAAAGCAAGCCCCCATTATGAAAGCAGCGCAACAGATGCTGGTTGACTGGGAAGCAGGTAATCCGGAAGTGATGTCGCTGTGGGAAAAAATGAATGGTTGGGTTTATGATGGCTTTGAAATTACTTACAAAAGAATTGGCAGCGATTTTGACAAAACATATTATGAAAGTAAAACTTACCTGCTCGGTAAAAAAGCAGTAGAAGATGGTCTTGCTAAAAATGTTTTTTATAAGAAAGAGGATGGTAGTGTTTGGATTGATTTGACCACCGATGGGTTGGATGAAAAAGTGGTACAACGAAAAGATGGAACAGCTGTTTATATAACCCAGGACATTGGTTTGGCCGCACAAAAACAGGAAGAGTTTGGATGTGAGCAAAGTATTTATGTAGTGGCGGATGAGCAGAATTATCACTTTAAAGTTTTAAAACTGATAGCCGAGAAACTGAAAATTCCTGGCTCAGAAGGTATCTATCACCTGAGTTATGGCATGGTGGAATTACCAACCGGAAGAATGAAAACCCGTGAAGGTACTGTAGTGGATGCTGATGATATGATTGATGAGATGGTGAATGTGGCCAAAAACAAAACGGAAGAACTGGGAAAAGTAAAAGACTTTACCGGCGAGGAACTGAGAGAATTATATGACACCATTGCATTGGGAGCCTTAAAGTTTTTCCTGTTGCGGGTTGATCCGAAGAAAAGGATGATTTTCAATCCGGAAGAGTCCATAGATTTTCATGGATTTACCGGGCCTTTTGTACAATATACCCATGCGAGGATAAAGTCTATTTTGAGGAAACAGAGTACAGTCCATAGTCAACAGTGCAAAGTCCACAGCTTGTTAAAATTGGAAAAAGACCTTATTGTTTCGCTGGAACAATATCCTTCAATTATTGAACAGGCAGTTATAGAGCATAATCCTTCTTTATTAGCTATATATGCATTCAATCTTGCCAAGTTATTCAACACTTTTTATACTGAACTCTCCGTGATGAATGCCGAATCTGAAGAAAAGAAAAAGCTAAGATTACAAATTGCTGAAATGACGGCGAATGTCATTACCTCATCAATGAGTTTGCTGGGCATCAGGGTGCCGGAAAGAATGTAAGCTAATACTATTTAGACATTGGAAATATGTTGTCGCCTTGAGTTAACCGAAGGGTGAATATTCGGCTTCGATATAATCAGCCTGACATTTCCCAAAGAGCTATTTCTAATGTCTAAATGGTATGAGAGATTAAAGGAGTAAAAGAAAAAAGAGACAAGTTAAAATTCACTTTGTCTCTTTTAAAATAATTTTCATTAAGCACAAAATATTACATCCCCGCCATCATTTTCTTTTGTTTTAGATTTGCTAAGGACGGGTCCATTTCAATTGCTTTATCACACAGGGCAATTCCCTTATCAGTATTTGCTTTTCCACCTTTCTTCTGGTAGGCCATACCAATCATATACAAAGAAGAGCCACTTGTTTTATCATATTCCAGTACTTTATCCCAGTATTCAATTGCCTGGTCATACTTCCCTTTATAGTAATAAGCCTCGGCAACCATAGTCAGAATATTCAGGTCGCTTGGTTTCTTCTTCAATATCTCATTTAGCATTTCCACACCTTTGTCCAGCTCACCTACATTGAGATAAGCTATTCCAAGGTTTTCAAAATAATCATTATCCTTCCTGTACCCTTTATCCCCTGCTTCAAGAATATATTTAAGGGCTTCTTTGTCAGCGTTCATTGCATAACAAATTAAACCTAATTCATAAACCCAATAACTTTCTGAAGGTTTTAGTTCAATTGCTTTTTTAAAATAGGGTACTGCTAATTTGTAATTCATCATATCTGAATAACTATGTGCAATCATGTATGGAATCTCAGGATTTGACGGATCTTCTTTGGCTGCTTCGTTCAGGTATTTTATTGCATCGCCATAATTATCCATATCATAATGCACTTTACCAACATAAAACAAAACTTTTTCAGTTGGATCTGCTGTTTTCAATTTATCTGCATAAAACAAAACATCTTCATTTTGTTTTAATTGAAAAGATATTGTCATCAACTGTTTGTAATTGGCCGCAGTTGTTTCGCCTAATTCAACCAGTTTTTTAAATGATTCCCGGGCCTGTCCATACCGGCGTAAATCAAAGTAAGCAGCTGCCAGTTCTGATACAATTTCTTTTCTGTTTGCATCATACTTTGCTGCTTTTTCAAAATTCTTTAGAGATTCCATCCGTCTGCCATTTTGCTTTTCTGCCAGGCCTTTCTGCAGAAAATAGTCAGCACTGTCAATACTCATATTGATTGCTGTAATAGATGTTTGGGATTGTGCAGCCGAAAAGGCCAGCACAAGGCAGAGTGTAAATAGTTTATGTAACATAGGGCTTTTTTTTGGATTGGATTTACTCGCTTTTCTCATCACTAAGGTAGATTTGAGAATTAACTAATCAAAACTTAACAGGATATATATAGCCAAAACCGAACCAAACTCGTACTATTTCAGGATGATTCCACCAAGGGGTGGTAAATTTACTGTCAATTTGTACTTTTTTTGACCCTTATCAAAAATTTCACATTTTACTTCCGGATTAAACACATTCCCCGATCCCCAGTATTCTTTAGCATCACTATTAAAAATTTCTTCTTTATATGCTTTTCCTGTTACCTGTATCTCCCAATTATTCCTCACTAAAGGAGTCATATTTAATATTACAAGTAAATCATCTGCCCCCTTTTTGCCCATCCGCTTATATACAATAACACTTTCTTGCCTATGGTCCAGGTCAACCCATTCAAAGCCATCATTATTAAACTGGTTCTGATACATTGCCGGTTCTGATTTGAGTAAATGGTTTAATTGGGCCAGGCAATTCTTAAGCAGATTGTGACAATCAAACTGCAACAAATCCCACTGTAATTCTGATTTATAATTCCATTCGGCTGTTTGGCCAAACTCATTTCCCATAAATAACAACTTGGCTCCGGGGTGTGTCCACATATATGTGTACATCAAACGAAGGTTTGCAAAATTCTGCCATTCATCTCCCGGCATTTTATAAAGCATCGGACTTTTGCCATGTACTACTTCATCATGGCTTAAGGGAAGCATGAAATTTTCATCATAATAGTACATCATGCTGAATGTAAACTTATTCTGATGATGCTGTCTGAAAATGGGGTCAAACTTAAAATAATCCAGCGTATCATGCATCCAGCCCATCATCCATTTCATACCAAAGCCAAGCCCATCTTTCCAGGTAGGTTTTGAAACTCCCGGCCAGTCGGTTGCTTCTTCTGCTATTGTTTGCACATCCGGAAAATCTCTGAAAATGGTGGCATTTAAATCTTTAATAAAAGCAATTGCCTCAATATTACCATTTCCTCCAAATTCATTTGGTTCCCACTCTCCTTCTTCCCTTGAGTAATTTAGTTTCAGCATAGAAGATACAGCATCAACTCTGATGCCATCAATATGAAATAAATCAAACCAATACCGGGCACTACTAATCAGAAATGATTTTACTTCTCCCCTTTTGTAATTAAAAATATAACTGTTCCAGTCGGGATGAAATCCTTTCCGCATATCTGCATACTCGTAGGTATGAGTACCATCGAACATGAAAAGCCCATGTGCATCGTAAGGGAAATGCGAGGGCACCCAATCCAGCACCACTCCTATGCTTGCCTGGTGAAAAGCATCAATTAACCGCATCAATCCCTGTGGATCTCCAAACCTTGATGTAGCAGCAAAAAAGCCAGTACATTGATACCCCCAGCTTCCATCAAAAGGGTGTTCCATAACAGGCATCAACTCAACATGTGTAAAGCCCATTTCTTTTACATAAGGAACCAATCGTTCACTGATATCATCATAACTGTTATAGGTCTCTTCATCATTCTTATCAGGTCGTTGCCAACTGGCCAGGTGCACTTCATATACACTCCATGGCGAGTCCAGGGAATTATTCTTTTTTCTTTTCATCATCCAGTCTTCATCTTTCCACTCATAGTACATATCCCAAGTAATAGAAGCAGTGGCTGGTCTTTTCTCCCAGAAATTAGCAAAAGGATCTCCTTTATCAATTTTCCGTTTTGCAAAACCTACAATATGATATTTGTACGCTTCTCCCAATTTAAAATGAGGAATAAATCCTTCCCATATTCCACTCTTATCCCAGCGGGGATAAAGTTTGAATTCGTTATTCTTCCAATCATTAAAATTTCCTTTAACTGATACTTTGGTAGCATTGGGTGCCCAAACACAGAAGTACATCCCCCACACCTCATTAACTTTTATTGAATGAGAACCAAATTTTTTATATAACTGGTAGTTGGTTCCGTTTTGATAATTCGTTACATCTTCATCCGATAGCAAAGAATAATTCCAGACTTTTTTTGAAGTGTCAATGAAATTTGTTTCTTCATACTTTTTTGAAGCAGTGGCAATTTGAGAGATACCTGCTTTAGTTAAAGCAGTTTCATTTATTGCATGTGTTTCATTTTTAATTTTCGCCATGCTGTAATTTACACATTAATAGCAGAGGAACCTTTACTGAACTATATAATTAATTCAAAAACGAAACTTTCTTTTGGTTTAATGTTTACTTCACTCAGTGGTTTAATTTCTCCTGAAATAACATTCCTTACCTGTGTAAAACCTTTTATCCTTTCAATATAAAGTGACCAATCCGGCTTTACCGTTTTATCACTTGTGTTGCTGATAACCATCACTGTTTGCTTCTCATCATAGCGGAAGTAGATATATACAGCATCCCTTGGAACAAATTGCATCAGTTTACCTGAGGTAATTGCAGATGATTTTTTTCTGAATTGAGCTAAAGCTTTTACATGGTTGAATGCTTCATTTTCCAGCGTAGTCCTGCCATCAGCAGAAAATTTATTTTCTTTATCACCTGGCCACCCTCCGGGAAAATCTCTTCTTACTTCAGCATCTGTGGGATTTTTGAAATTCTTCATCAGTATTTCATCACCATAATAAAGTTGTGGTATTCCTCTTTGTGTCAATAATAAATTGATGCCCATTTTATATTTCATAAAATCCTCCCCCACCAATGAATAAAACCTGTCCATATCATGATTACCAAGGAAAATACAATTACGCATCGGATTTTTGTATAACAAATCCTGGGCCAGCACCTGGTAAAATTTACTTGCTCCTTCGTTCCAGCCAAATGGCTGATTCAGTAAATCGAGACTGGCGAAATAAAGAGGGAAATCAGTTACACCCTGACTATTATGTTTGAAAGGAATATTCATATTGTTCTCGCAGAAATAGGCGCTATTGGTAACACTATGCACCCAAACTTCTCCAAAAACGGTTAATGATGGAAACTCTTTGTATAATGCTTCATTAACCTTGTTTAGGAAAAGCGGATCACTGTAGAAATAAGTATCAACCCGCCAACCGTCAATTCCAAACTCTTCAGTAGCCCATACCGCATATTGAATAAGAAAATTTGCTACATAAGGATTTCGTTGATTAACGTCAACCAGGAAAGGAGTAAACCAGCCATCCACAGAAACTTTTTTGTCCATAGCAGAGGCATATGGATCAACCAGTGGCTGGTCTTTGTAAGATGTGTTTGTATATGAAGGCCATTGGTTCAACCAGTCTTTCATTGGTAAATCCCGAATTGACCAATGATCATTGCCAAAATGATTATAAACTGCATCCTGAATAATCTTTAAGCCATTGGCATGTGCTGCATTTACTAATTTTTTATACGCTTCATTACCTCCCAATCTTTTGTCAACATTATACTGATCAGTAAATGCATATCCGTGATAAGTGCTGCGGGATGAACCACCTTCCATTGTTCGGCTCATATCATTTTCCACAACAGGTGTCATCCAGATGGCAGTGGCACCCAATTCCTGAAAA
>JBARSW010000063.1:0-2585 GCA_049644925.1 Chitinophagaceae bacterium
AATTCAAGGAGGCAGGAATATTTGTGTTGAGTTCTTCGGGTGTTTCTGCTGCTTTATTTTTCATCAGGTGAATTTTAGCTCATGTGAAAATTGTTCAGGAAGCAATTTAGCAATAAATTTCTTATTGATAAATAATCGTGGGATTGAAAATAACATTGTAAAAATTTAAATGGCATTTGAATCTGATTAATTTTTTGTCCCGTTTCACATTCCGAACATCAATTTATCTTTCCCCTGACAAAATTTAACGAAGTCAACTTTCTCTTAGAAAAAAAAGGATGTAACTTTAAGAGCCATAAAAGCAGCTAAGCTTTTATTTAAAAATAGTTGTAATGAAAAAGTTTTTACTGTTGTTTCTGACAGTTATAATTTTATCCGGCCTTGCCGGTGCACAAAAAGTTTTCTCAGTAGATTACAGCAGTCAGGCCGATGTAAAAGTATTTGTAGTAAAATATGAGAGCCAGGCCGATCTGAAAGTGTTTAAAGTAAAATATGAAAGTCAGGCAGGAGATAATGATGGCAAATGGTTTTTTACGGAGTACAGCAGCCAGGCGAAAAAGAAAATATTTTTTGTGGAATACGAAAGTCAGGCGGATCTTAAAATATTCTTTGTAGAATATGAAAGTCAGACTGGCTGGCGCAACAACTCGAAGAAACCCCTGATGTATTGAGCATTGAAGCAGTATTGCTGAAGACTAACCTTATTCTGTGTTAACTTAACAATGATTAAAACTGGCCGAATCAGCTTTTCAAAAAAAGTTTATGAAATTTTCAATTGTACTAATTAGCTACTTTCTTTTTTCATCTGTTTCTTATTCACAAAAAGATAATACAACCGGAAAAATTCCACTACTGTTTAGGCTGGATGATATCGGTATGTGCCATTCCGTTAACCTGGCTGCCAAACAAGTACTGGAAACAGGCATGCCGGTTTCCATGTCGGTAATGGTACCCTGTGCCTGGTTTGCAGAAGGTGCTGAGTTATTAAAAAAATATCCGAATGTTTCTGTAGGCATTCATCTTACACTTAATGCTGAATGGAAGCAATACCGCTGGGGGCCGGTGGCCGGTGTTAATACAGTACCAACACTGATTGATTCAATGGGATATTTCTTTCCTTCAAGAAGTAAACTATTTGGCAACAATCCTTCACTTACAGAAATAGAAACTGAACTCCGGGCACAAATAGAAAAAGCATTGAAGGCCGGATTAAAAATTGATTACCTGGATTATCACATGGGTGCTGCTGTGCAAACCCTGCAAACAAGATCCATCGTGGAAAAACTGGCTGCAGAATATAAAGTTGCCATTTCCCGCTATTATGATGAAGTGGATGTGGATGGAGGATATGCTGCCCCGGTAGCCAATAAGCTGGATACACTTACGGCAAAATTGAAAGGCCTGCAACCCGGCGGAACAAAATTGTTTGTAGTTCATATTGGTCTTGACTCTCCTGAAATGAGTGCCATGGAAGACCTGAATCCTTTTGGACCGAAGGATATGAGTAAACACCGAAATGCAGAATTGAATGCATTGATCGCACCGTCATTCCAGCAACTTCTCCACAATTCAAAATACCGGTTGGTCAATTACCGGATACTGAATGAAGAAAAAGGATTGGGGAATATGAAAAGGCCTGCATTGGAATAATAAAAAATGTACAATTTACATAAGACGTAACAGCATAAATAGAAAAATCCCGGCTACTTGCCTAAAGTAACCGGGATTATATTTTTTAATTCCTTTCTATGTTATTACAGCACTTCTACACTCCGCTCTACAAACGCAGTAAGATCGGCACCTTTTAACATGCCTTGTGCCAGCAGTGCCAGGTCAAATGCCTGTTTGGCCATTAGTGTTTGCTGTGCTTCTTCGGCCTGTAATATTTTAGTAACTATTTTATGATTGGCATTTATAGATACTTTATAACTGTCGGGCATATTTCCATAGAAGTTCATCCCTCCGCCACCGCCAAGTTTACTCATATCTTTCATGCGGCGCATCCATTCTTCCATAGTAATGGTAACCGGCATTGCTTCAGCAGGCAGGCTTTCCACTTCCACTTTCATGTTGATGTTACTGATTGCTTTATCGAAAATACTTTTCAGTTTACTTTGTTCATCATCAGTCAGTGTATGTTTTGCCGCATCTTCTTTTTCAATAAGCTTATCCAGCACATCTGCATCCACTCTCTTCATGGAAGTTTTCTCCAGTTTCATTTCCAGGTGATGTATAAAGTGGGTATCAATGGGAGAGTTCATCAACAACACATCATAGTCCTTTTTATTAGCTGCCTGTATATAAGCATGCTGATGCTCTGCATCATAGGTATAGAGAAATACTAATTGTCCGTTTTTATCTGTTTGAAAATCTTTTACTTTGGCATTATACTCTTCTAAAGTATAATGTTCCTTATTGGTATTGGTAAGTAATAAAAAGTCTTTTGCTTTTTCATAAAACTTTTCATCAGAAAGTGCTCCGTATTTTACAAATATGCCTATATCACTCCATTTCTCTTCATATACTTTACGGTCTTTTTTAAATAATTCCTGTAGTTTCTCAGCCACTTTACGGGAGATATAACT
>JBARSW010000064.1:0-4512 GCA_049644925.1 Chitinophagaceae bacterium
CATATGACAACTACTGGGATTTTTCTTTACCCGGTTTGCACAATGATATTTTTGAAGTGGTGGTGGATGCTGACCGTTCAGGCGGTCCATTGATTGATGAACTGCACCCTAATGCTGATAAAGAAAGATGGGAAGCCTATTTTGATTTTCATGGTGTGCATGCACAGAACTATCACATTTTTACTCCTGCCGAAGGCAAAGACTGGACAATGGTGTGGGGCAGCCAACCCTGGATAAAAGATTTGCCTTACGCTAATGCAGCTTACAATTATAATTTTAAACCCGGAGATTCAGGACGATTGGTGCTTGAATTCTGGATTACTCCTTTTGATTATGCAGGCAATGACCCTGCCCGTTCTGTAGAATCAATACTTACGGAAAATAAAATTATTTCCATGAGCTGGGCGGTGATTGATTATGACGATGTTAATGATATCAAGAAACAAGGCTTCTGGAACCTTTCCCGCCATCATAAAATGTATGGCAATGCCTCGTATCACTTGCCTTTCAAATTAATGCCATTAGACAAAAGGTTCAAAAAATTGATTGATGCACAGTGGTCTTTTAAATTGGTGGATATGCGGCGAAGGTTGATAGCTTTCAATGATGAATCTGAAGGAAAAATTACTTCATGGAAATGGGACTTTGGCGATAATGCCACTTCCACGGAGCAGCATCCTCTGCATCAATACAAGGAAGCAGGAAAATATTTAGTTACGTTATGGATAGAAGGGCCCGATGGTAAATCAAGGCGTTCAAAATTATGGGATGTAGCAGTTAAGTAAATAAGCAATTTCAATTTCAACTAAAAGTATTTTAAAATGAAAAGTACAATGATGGTGCTGAGTATTAAAAAAGTATTGTCTGTTTCTTTTTTATTTTTACTCATTAATTTTTATGCAGCAACACAAACCATTCCTCATTTAGAAAAAAGAGGAAATGCCACGCAGCTCATTGTAAACGGGCAACCGTTTTTAGTATTGGCCGGCGAACTGCATAATTCTACTGCTACCAGTACTGCATATTTAAATCCTATCTGGAAAAAGCTGACAGATATGAACCTGAATACTGTGCTGGCTGCCATCACCTGGGAGCTTACAGAACCTGAAGAAGGTAACTATGATTTTTCGTTGGTAGATAGTGTAATTGCAGCTGCCCGTAAGAATAATATGCGGCTGTCGTTGTTATGGTTTGGTAGCTGGAAAAATGGTTTATCCCATTATGTACCGGCATGGGTAAAGAAAGATTTTAAACGTTTTCCAAGGATGCGGATTAAAGGCAATTTTCCTGTAGAAGCTATTACACCTATCAGCGAAGCCGCCATGAATGCGGATGCAAAAGCATTTGCTGCATTGATGAAACATGTTAGGCTGGTAGATGAAAAACAGCAAACCGTTATTATGATACAGGTGCAAAATGAAGTGGGCTTATTGGGTGATTGTCGTGACCGTAGTGAAGCAGGTGATAAGTTATACAATCAAGCCGTTCCAAAAGAACTGATCAGTCATTTAATAAAAAATAAAGAAAATTTGTTGCCGGAGATGCTCCAGTTGTGGTCTACAAAAAAATTCAAAACAACAGGTTCGTGGGCTGATGTATTTGGTAATACACCTGCTGCTGAAGAAGCGTTTATGGCATGGCATTATGCAACCTTCATTAATAAAGTAACGGATGCAGGGAAGAAGGAATATCCATTGCCTATGTTTGTAAATGCCTGGATTGTGCAACCGGAAGATATAAAGCCCGGCGATTATCCCAGTGGCGGACCACAGTCACATGTGCATGATATCTGGCGTGCAGGTGCTCCAGCCATTGATATATTAGCACCAGATATTTATCTGCCCAACTTTGATGTCATCACGGAGCTATATGCCCGAAAAGGAAATGTGTTGTTTATTCCTGAATCGAGAGGAGATGAAAGTGGTGCGGCGAATGCTTTTTATGTAATTGGTCAGCACAATGCTATTGGTTACTCACCCTTTGGAATAGAAAACCGAGTGGCTGATCCGGTGAATAGCCCCATTGCTAAAAGCTATGATGTTTTACAACAATTAGCACCACAAATTTTAGAGGCACAAACTAAAAATGCTATTGCCGGAATATGGCTGAATGCAACTAAACAAAAAACAATCATTGAATTGGACGGCTACTCATTGCACGTAGAAATGCGACGTACACGGAGGCAATCAGCCACTGAACTTGGCATTGAAACCGGTTACGGTTTAGTAATAAATACCGGCCCTGATGAATTTATTATTGCAGGGAAAGATATACAGATGAATTTTTTTCCTGCAACAGCAGGCCCTGCTTATGTTGGCTATTCGACTTTGGACGAAGGCGTTTACACCAATGGAAAATGGATACCCGGGCGCAGGCTTAATGGTGACGACATTATGCTGAACTATGTTTTAGCAGACGAAGCAGCAGTAAATAAAACCGGCAGTGTAATAAGGTTGCCGGGTAATGGCCCTGGTATATTAAAAGTAAAATTGTACAGGTTTGAATAAGAAAAGGAATCAATTATGTAAGAGAAATTAATCGATAACATCTGCTTTATAAAAATCCTTGTGAATCTTAAAAAATTGTTATGAAAAAAAATCTTCTTTTAATTTTCATCACACTGTGTACTTCATTTATATTGTCTGCACAAATCGGCAAACGGTTTCCCTCAGAACGTAAAGTGGTTAAGGACACCGTAACCGGCACTATGCTTACGTTTTTAACCAGCACACCCAATGGTGATTCAAAAATTTACCAGACCCATAATCAATGGACATCAGATGGACAATGGCTCATTTTTCGTTCTAACAGGGTGAAAGGTGAGGCAATGGCTGTAAATGAAATAACCGGAGAAATTGTACAGGTTACTGAAGGCGGTTATACTGGTATGCTGAATGTGGCAAGAAAATCAATGAAACTGTATTTCATGCGCAATGAAAAAACAGACACCATCCCAACAACACCCGGCGATACGGCCCGCCGCCGTGTACAAAGACCGGTACAAATAATTGAAGTTGATCTGGAAAAATTATTTGCAGATAGTAAAGCAGGCACATTAAAGAATGCTGATGCTTACCAGCGAATTTGTGGAACTACGCCAAAGGAATTAGGTGCCGGTGGTGATATGGCATTAGATGGTGATGAAGAGTGGGCTTTCTTCAGAGTTGGTTTGCAGGAGGCAACAAAACATTTAACACCTGGTACTATACTGGAGAAAAATTTTGGCCCAAGAAATATGGGTGCAGGTCCAAGTGGTATTGCCGCAATGAATGTGTTAACCGGCGAAATAAAATATGTAATTTCTGTTCCTTTCCAGGTTGGTCATATTCAAACAAATCCCTGGGTAGCCGGTGAAATTGTTTTTTGCTGGGAAACCGGCGGTAAATCACCGCAACGAACCTGGACAGTAATGGCGGATGGTACTGGTCTTCGTCCATTGTATCCCGAATCAGAATATGAATGGGTGACACATGAAGCAGTGATTTCAAAAGATGAAGTAGCTATTGCGATAATGGGGCATCGAAAAATTCCTGGAATAAATAAAACTGTTGCAGAAGGAACACCGGTTAGTGGTGCCAATCCTGGTCAGGAAGCAGCATGGGGCCCATCAGGCACAAGGGAAAAACCAACCGGACTTGCTATAGTTAATCTTCGCACCCGGGAAATGGAGATTGCCGGACAAACAAAAAAGGGCAGTGGCCTCTGGCATGTAAGTGGTTCGCCTGATGGTAGGTGGGCAGTTGGTGATGATTTTACAAGAAATATATACTTGATTGACAGGCAAAGTAAAGAAATGATAATACTTTCTGCTGGTCATAAGCAAACGGCATCCGACCATCCGCATCCAACGATGAGTCCAGATGGTACAAAAATTCAAATTCAATCTGCCATGTTATCTGCAGATAACCGGAGTATGAATATTTGCATTATTCCTGTACCAGAAGAATGGTTGAAAAGGAAATATGAAAAATAATAAGTCAGTATGTCGTAATTGTATAAATAAAAAGTTTATGAACAGGCAAATAAAAAAAATCTTGAATTTATTATTGATTGTGATATCGTTGTTTCCAATTTCTATGGTTTCACAGGGACTTCAAAGTAAAAGCTCATTACAAAGTAATCTTGGAAATATTCCCGGAAGAAAAATTAGTAGTCTCAATGGCAGATGGCAAGCCATCATTGACCCGATGGATGCCGGGATTGGTTCCTGGAAAGCACTTTGGAAAGATCTTACACCAAAGGGAAAGTCTGACTTTTATGAATACTCTTTTGAAGGTGCAACTATGCTGGACGTACCGGGTGATTTTAATTCACAGTTAACAGAACTCACCTTTTATGAAAGTACAGTTTGGTATAAAAAGAAATTTGTTTATGAAAAAGATGAACAAAAAAAATTGTTTATTCATTTTGGTGCAGTCAACTATATTGCCAATGTTTTTTTGAACAGTGAAAAAATTGGTAGTCATGAAGGAGGATTTACACCATTTCAATTTGAAATTACAGACAAAGTAA
>JBARSW010000065.1:0-2281 GCA_049644925.1 Chitinophagaceae bacterium
AGTGTTAAAATCGAAAGGAGTAACTGATTAGTATTTCAAAATTTGTAAAAATATAAACTCAGATATATGTTAAAGAAGTCCCTCACAACTATCATGGCAGTATTAATGCTGCTTTTTACTGCATGTAACAGCGATGCTCAAAAAAAGAATGATAAGGTGCCAGGCATTGCAGCAAAAATTGAAGTCATTCAATTTCACTCGGAACACCGTTGTTATTCCTGTCTTCAGATTGAGAAATTGACAAAGCTTACATTGGCAAACTATTTTCCTTCTTTAAAACTTGTACTGGTAAATGTAGAAGACAAGAAGAATGAGAAAATGGCTGAAGAATTTGAAGCCACAGGCTCCGCATTGTTTTTATTTAACCCTGCAACAGGAAAGAAAAAGGATTTAACCTCCTTTGCTTTTTTGAAAGTGGGAAACGAAAAATTATTTGATACAGAATTGAAAAAGCATATTGAAGATTTTTTAAAAAGTTAAAATGGACTGGTTAAACGAACTGGCACAGAACGGGGATATCCCACTACTGGCTGCATTTGCTTTGGGGTTGTTAACTGCCATCAGTCCCTGTCCGCTGGCAACAAATATCACAGCCACTGCTTACATAGCAAGAACAATCACCAACCGGCGTACCGTATTACTGAGTGGTTTCCTCTATACAGCTGGCAGAATGTTTTCTTATACAGCACTAAGTGCACTTATCTATTTTGGAGCCAGCAAATTCCAGGTGGCAAAACTTTTTCAGGGCAATGGAGAAAAATACATTGGTCCGCTAATGATCCTGATTGGTTTAATTATGCTGGGAGTTATACGGCTGAACTTTCTTTTTAAAGGGAGTAGCCTTACAGAAAAGTTATCTGAAAAATTTAAAGGCAAGGGGTTGTTAGGTTCATTTCTGCTTGGTCTTGTTTTCGCCCTGGCTTTTTGTCCTTACAGCGGTGCTTTATTTTTTGCCATACTTATGCCTATGACGATATCAGCATCAGAAGGATTGGCTTTGCCGATAGTGTTTTCTATAGGTACAGGGTTGCCAGTCATTTTCTTTGCTTTCATCATTGCCTTCAGTATGGAAAAATTGGGAAAGTATTTTAAGGCTATACAGAAAGTGGAAAAAGTGATGAGGATTGTGGCTGGTATAACTTTTATAATTACTGGTCTTTATTATCTGAATATTTATTTAAAAGTAATCTGAGAGGACAACTTTTATAAAAATTAATCTCTTCTTTGGTAATAAGAATTAACATCGTAATATTGCGATTAAATGGGAATTACAAAATCAGAAATCTTTACTGCAAAGCAGAATAAACTGGCCACAGTCCTTCGGGCATTGGCTCATCCTGCCCGGATTGCCATCATTCAGACTATTGCAAAAGCAGATCAATGTATCTGTGGCGAACTCGTGGAGGAATTAGGCCTGGCCCAGGCTACCATTTCACAGCATTTAAAGGAGCTTAAGGCTGCAGGACTTATTAAAGGCGAAATTGAAGGGAAAAAAGTATGTTATTGTATAGATGAAAAAGAGTGGGAAAGGGCAGAGAAATTGATACAAAATTTTTTCTCTGGAACTCATCCTCTTACAGATAAATGTTGTTGATATGTTTCATTTCAATTTTTTAAAATCATTGTTACCAAATGTTTGAAATAATTAAAGACAGGTGTGATGCCCTGGTGAAAAATTTCAGGGAAATACCTGCAGAACGGAAAGAAATTTTAGCAAAGATTTCGACGTACATAAAAAGTAAATCAGAAAATGCAAAAGAAATAAGCCTGGTTTATGTATGCACACATAACTCCCGCCGTAGCCACCTGGGCCAGGTATGGGCAGCTGTAGCAGCAGCTTATTACGGAATTGAAAGGGTAAGAACTTTTTCGGGAGGCACAGAAGCGACTGCTTTTAATCCCAATGCTATAAAGGCCTTGGCTTCAGCAGGGTTTGATATAAAGAATAAAACCGAAAGCAATAATCCGGTGTATGAAGTTTATTATGGAGAAGAAAATTTTGCACAGTGCTTTTCAAAAATCTATAACGATAAGGAGAACCCTTCAAAAGATTTTGCAGCCATTATGACCTGCTCCGATGCAGAAGAAAATTGCCCCTTTATTCCCGGCTGTGAATTTCGTATTGGTACAACCTACAACGACCCCAAAGCATTTGATAATACGATACTGCAGGCCGAAAAATATACGGAACGCAGTAACCAGATTGCGATGGAATGCCTTTATGTTTTTTCAAAAATTGCAGATAATTAATTCAAACTTCTATGAGTGCAACCAATTGTGC
>JBARSW010000066.1:0-15659 GCA_049644925.1 Chitinophagaceae bacterium
AACTGGCTGAAAAATAAATCCATGAAATTCTTTTTGGGCAAATCTTCATCTTGTCTTCTTACATAAAATGCAATACACTGTGGTTCATCCTTCGGTTTTGTTTTGTCAAAGAAATCCAGGTTGTCAACCCATGCATTGTATCCATTTCCGGGAGCAGCGGTTAATCTTTCAGGATAAAAATGAGATTCGTTTACACTGGTTACATAGGCTATTGCATTGCTGTTCGGTTGTTGCATGGCTTCATTGTACCAGCTTGTAATTTTTTGCAGTTCAGTTTTATGTTTTTCTACCGCCTCTTTATTCTTTCTGATAATTTCTGGCCAGTAATTTTGACTTTGCTTTTCTGCTGCTGATAACCCGTTGTATTTTTTCTCATCATCGACAACTAATTTTTCAAAACGTTGCACTTCTTTTTTCACTCTTGTTTCATGATGAATTTTGTAGGATGTAAAAAGTTCTTTGTTAGTCATTTTTCTCCAGGGAAAATCTTTTCTTCCAGAAAAAAAGTAGCAATGCTTTAAAATTTCATCTGGCCTGTAGCTTGAGTAGATTATTCTATTGCCTGCTGCATCTGTTTGTATCTCAATATTGGTAACTCTAATTCTGGATTCATTGAAAATAACCCCGGTTCCCTGTTCGGGTATTGGAAACTTTTCTCCGTCCAACTGGTTTACCGAAAAATACACCCAGCATCCCGTTGCTGCTTCAGGCTTCAATTCATTGTATCCTTTAAGGCACTCATATTTTTTAAGCATTAAATAATTTTCATAAGCAGATGGACTATTGGTACTGTACCAAAAAAATTTTCCTTTCGGATAGGCAATGCTATTGGTGGCATATAATCCATCTATTGCCACAGGCATAATGCGCTGCATTTCTTTTCGGATGGGCTCACCATATTTCCATTGGCTGGCAGGAATAGCATCCTGAAAGGATGGAGCTTTGCTTGCCCATATCCATTTACCGGGCACTTTGTTTACATCAAGTTTGTTGCAATCTACTTTTTGCTGGGCAGTAAGTTTGGATGTAATTATGCAAAGTAGTGCAATAAGAATATATTTCATCTGATAAACTATTTGTTGGTTTTGAAAAAAGTATATTTCATTGAATTATTATCAGCATCTTCCATATAAAGCAGATAGCCATTCTTTACTGCAATGAGTTGTGCGTTGTATTTTGTGGTTTTCCCTTTGTAGCGATTGGTGGCAGTAATGCTCCAGTCAGATACCATATATTTCCCTTTAAAATCTTGGCCGGCAAATTGGGTTCCGCCATTATTCATACTTGCCGAACGATAGGTACTGCTATAGCTGCCATCTTTATTAAAAATAAATTCGTCGGTACTTGATACGGCACTCATGCCGGCATAAGTACCACTATATACATTGTTGTATTCTACACCGCCGCCACCGCTTCCTTTCCAAATGCCTGCAATATCATTGGCAGTAAGGGCAAATCTGTTGGAATTAAGCATAGGGTCTATATTATTGGGATGAGGGAATTGTTGCTGATAACTGGTTTGATTGGGAGCAATTACTACTATCGGTTTTGCCCCACCGCTATACACAATTTTAATTGCTACAAAGCAAGCTTTACCGGTTTTTTTTTCCACTGCATTTGCTTGCAGATGATAAATAACCGGGTATTGTACACCACTCCATTTTTGCAGGTTGCTGACATTGAAATATGGTTCTACATATTTGCTCCAGTAATATTCTGGTGCATCAACAGTATTGGGCCGGGCATCATCCAATGCCTTATCTATATAATGCAGGCGCAGTTCGGTTGCTGCTTTGGTAACCTTTACATAGTCATTGGTTATTGTGGCTGTCCATCCGTCATCAAAATTGGTGATAGATTTAGTGATGCCAATATTAGTAGAAACAGGCGTTGCATTGGTATTGATAACAGGTGGTAATATTGTGTTCTTAAACTTTTTACTGTCTGCTTTTATACTCATCAGAAATTTATCAATTACAGGTACGTATTTTTCATCATTAAAAATAGAGATAGTACACCAACTGATATTATTTTGAGTAAATGTGGAAACGGTTACAATAAAGTCGAGGCTTTCTTTTTTTACTGGGCTTACACCAGTTACTACTTCCCAGCCGTTTTGTTTCTCTATTTGCTTTTCAGGTTCTTCGGTAAGGTTGTATGGTTTTGCGGCAAAATAATCCCAGTCGGTGTTAAAGTTGGCTTCCGGAATGTTAGTGCCTTGTTGAGCAGGCCATAAATAGAGTTGACAAAAAGAATTGCCTTCCGTTTTTTGATAGAACAGTCGTTGTTTTTTTTCTTTTAAAATAAAACTGGTGGGTGCTATGTAGGAAAAAATATCAAAGAACTGGCTTTTCTGCCCCGAAGAAAATACAGATAGCATAAGTGATAATAACAGAATAGAGTATTTTTTCATGTTGACTATTTTTTGCCCGGTTAAATTATATTTTTTTTATGATCTATCATTTATTGAGGTATAACCTGGAGAATAATATTATTTGCATAATCTGAAAAGCTGGTGCCAAACCAAACACCCAATGCGCCTGAAGCTCTGGCTTTTACATTCACGGTATAGGTTCCGGCCGATAAGGTTGTAATACTCACACCTGAAATTGTCATTTGATCGCCATAAGGCAGCAGGTACTTATGAATTCCCAAACCGTTTCCGTTTACGAATAATTGAAGGTCAATCCTGTTTCCTATTCCACTACAACCACTGCAAACAGAAGAATTTGAATAGACATTATGATGAATGATAACTTTGGAATTTGAAGCTACGGTAAAAGTCCAGCTTAGGCCAGGAACATCTATAAACGTAAATCCCTGGTTAATATATACATCTGTAGCGCCTTGTATTTTAACTGTGTTGTTATAAAGCTCATGGGTGGGTGATGCCCATGAGGCAGATGCACTGTTGCCATTATTAGTAAGAACCTGGCCGGACTGCCCTGACGCCCCTCCAATTGACAAGGCACCAGTTCGTGTATTCATAAAAAGTCCCCAGCCAGATCCATTATTGCCAAAGAAACCAACGGTGCTATCTGATTGTAGCCCTATAAAGGCCCTGGCTGCATGCTGCGAATTGTTGAGCCAGATGCCGGCCGTTTCCGTTCCTGTCCGTAGTCGTAAGCGGCCTGTAACTTCCATCCCAATTTCTCCTTCGTTTATTATTCTGGCCCTTTCTGTAAAAGAGGAACTGCTGCCATAACCAAACGCAATATTATCTCCTGATGTGGAAGTATGAATTTGTAGCAGACTACCTTGAATGCCAAAACCATAATGGGTGCCGCTATTCCCGTATAAGGAGATTTTGTCGCCTACTGTACTTGGAAAATTTAATGGAAACCCAGGCACAGATGTGCCGATACCTATGTTTCCAGAAACAGTATTCATCGTTAATCCCCAGCCATTTGGCGAGCCAGCACCATAAAAACCAACTATATTATCACTCTCCATGCCCACAAAAGCCGGGCTTGCATCATTTGCATTATTATTGAGCCAGATGCCTGCACTGCCGGCATTGCTTCCGGAACTACGTATGCGCATCCGCCCGTTTACATCCAGCCGGTAAACAGGATCGTTTCCGATGCCTACATTCCCATTTCCCTTAATCCTGAGCAGCTCAGTTGATGCGGTATTGGATGCAGCGGCATAAAAAATATGATCGTTATTCACAGAAGCAGTTTGATATTGAAGTGCAGAATTGCCTATACCCAGGCCATAGAATTGGTGGTCGTCATCTGCGGCTTCCCAGAGAACAATTTTCCGGTTGTTAAGCGTATTGCCAAACTGGAGAGGTGCATGTGGGGTGGTGGTTCCAATACCTACATTTTGTGCAGTGGCAATAAGCACCATCAAGCTGCATATTGAGGACAGGAAGAGTTTCTTTTTCATACATGTTGTATTAACTGAGTGTAAAACTTCAATTAATCAGATAGAAAAACAATCCCCTAAAGGCCTGTTTTTATTATCCCCTGTTCGGGGGATAATTGAAGCATATAAGTGAAACTAACTTGCAGTGTTTCGAAAAACATTCTATATTAGGTTATGCAAAAAATTGTTCTTCTATTAAGTTTATTCTTTTGTTCTCTATATTTAAAGGGGCAGAGTGCAGTCTTCAATGACAGTGTGCTTAACCTTACTTATAAATTGAAGGATGATACTTTTAAAGTAAACCGGCTCATCGAGCTTGCTAGGTCATTTCAACATACTGATTTAAACAAAGCAGATGATATTTCAAATGACGCTATTATAATTGCTGAGCGATTAAAATACTCCTATGGCCTTTCTGAAGTGTATGGTTTAAAAGCAACTTTAAATGTTAATCAACTTATACTAGACAGTGCAGAATTATTTGCAGACAAGGCATGGGGATACATCAAAAACGAAAAAGAAAGTGTAGCAACTAAAAATCAAAAAGGTGTTTTGTTTAATATTTACGGAGTAATATACCAGCAAAAACAAATGTATGATTCTGCCACCTTAAAATATTTGGATGCTGCCCGACTGTTTACAGAAACCAGGAATTATAAACGGCTTTATTTTTCTTTTGCCAATCTTTCAACTATTTATGTTTTTTTGAAAGACACAATAAAGATGCAGGAATATACCAGTAAGGCATTTGAAACTGCAATAAAAAGCAGGGATTCTTCTATCATAATGAGAAGCATGTTGAATAAAATCAATATTTACTCTGATTTGAATAAACAGGATAGCGTAATCTATTATTCACAAAAAGGACTTTCAATATCCAAACAGGTAGATGAAGATTTTTTTATTGGAAAGTTTTATCAGGCAACAGGAAGATATTTTAATGATGTTGGGTATAAACCAGATTCAGCAATTTATTACCTGGACAAAGCATATAATTACCTGAGCAAAGTAAACAGCATTTATGATATAGCTATTAACTGGCATGAGTTGGGAGAAGCATACCTGCAAAAAAAGGATTATTATAATTCAATAATATGCTTTAAAAAAGCGATTGAACTCGAAAAACAATTTGATTTAAAGCAGCTATTGGTATATACACTGGATAAAATCGTAATAGCAGAAGAAGGTCTGAGAAATTTTGACAGTGCCTATTATCACCTGAAAGAGTGGGTAACAATAAACGATTCATTACAAAGGAAAACACAGTCCCAAAACGTAGATGAACTTGAAACGAAATACAGAACTGAAATTAAAGATAATCAACTTAAACTTCAGCAGGCATCCATCAAACAAAAAAATACACTTAATTATATATTAGGTGGAAGTATTGCTGCACTGTTGCTGATTTCTTTACTTTCTTACCGTACTTATACCCAAAAAAGAAAATTACAGGAGCAAAAAATTGCTGAACTGGAAAAAGAAAAATTATTATCCGCCACACAATCACTTTTAAAAGGGCAGGAAGATGAACGCAGCCGAATGGCAAAAGACCTGCATGATGGCCTTGGAGGATTACTCAGTGGCGTCAAACTACAATTAGGAGCTATGAAAGGAAATTTAATTTTATCAGAAGAACATGGCAGAACATTTAATAATGCGCTGTTTAAATTGGATGAATCTATAAGTGAAATGCGCCGGGTGGCACATAACATGATGCCCGAGGCTTTAATGAAACTTGGATTGCAGCAGGCCTTACAGGATTATTGTGATGGATTATCCGAGTCGCAATCGTTTAAAATTAATGGCGAATTTTATGGTTTAGAAAATAGGATGGAGCCCTCAACTGAAATTGTGGTGTATCGTATTGTGCAGGAGTTGCTGAATAATGCAGTAAAGCATTCTGATGCAACTACTATACTGGCCCAGGTTATCAGGCATGGAAATAATCTGAGTATTACTGTTGAGGATAATGGTAAGGGTTTTGATACTTCTGTTACTGATTTTACAAAGGGTGCGGGATTGGCCAATGTAAAATCAAGAGTGGAATACCTGAAAGGGCAAATGGATTTAAGATCCAATACCGGTAAAGGAACTTCTGTACATATTGAATGTAATATTGATGGATAAGATAAAAGTAATAATTGTTGATGACCATCCCATGGTATTGGAAGGTATGAAGTCCATATTGGCTCAGATTAGTTTTATTAACTTAATAGGACTTGCATCCAATGCTTTTCAAACAATGGAATTGCTCAAAAAAAATATTCCAGACGTAATTATTACTGATATTAATCTTCCTGAAATAAGTGGTATTGAGCTAACAGCAAAAATTAAGAAAGAATTCCCCGAAGTAAGAGTGATTGCAATGAGCACATTTAAAGAAAGAAGTTATATTTCACAAATGATACAAAACGGGGCTTCAGGTTACCTGGTTAAAAGTGCTTCTAAAGATGAGATTGAGGAAGCTATACTTTGTGTGTATGAAGGGAAATTGTATATGAGTCTGGAAATTAGTTTTTCTTCAGCTGATAAACAGGAATTAAATAATATTCCTGTACTCAGCAGCAGGGAAAAAGAAGTACTGCAACTAATTGCCGATGGATTTACCAATCCACAGATTGCGGCAAAATTGTTTATCAGCCTGCACACTGTGGATAGTCACCGAAAAAACCTGCTTACAAAATTTGCTGTAAATAATACAGCTAGCTTAATAAAGCAGGCGGCTAAGTATAATCTGGTATAAGTTTTTTTAAGTTACTCTTCCTTGTAGTATTTTAATTTTATTTCGGTAATAATCTCAGACAATTTTTTAATTCTGGTTTCATCGGAAGGATGCGTAGATAAGAACTGTGGTAGTTTTTCACCTTTATTTTGTGCAGACATCCGTTGCCAGAAAGGAATAGCTTCATCAGGATTGTAACCTGCCATACTCATAAATATTAAGCCCAGCTTGTCTGCTTCACTTTCCTGCATACGGCTGTTGGGTAATGCAAGGGCAAGGTTAGAACCAATCATATATAGCCCGAGGAACAACAATTGCGTTTCTTGTTTCTTTTCTTTCAATGCTTCTTCCAATACCAAACCGCCCAGTCCGATCAATAATCCTTCACTCATCCTTTCATTGCCATGTCTTGCAATGGCATGGGCAATTTCATGACCCATTACAACTGCCAACCCTTCTTCTGTTTGTGATACCGGAAGTAAACCTGTGTATACTACTACTTTTCCTCCCGGCATACACCAGGCGTTCACAATATTTTCATTAATGGTATTATACTCCCATTTAAAATTCTTAAGATCTTTACTCATATTGTTTTGCAGCATATATGATTCAACTGCTTGCTGAATTTTTGTACCCACTTTTGTTACCATTTGTGCCCGTTGGTCATATTGAGATAGTGTTGAGCTTGCTTTTACTACAGAATCATATTGTGTAAATGCCAGTTCTTTAATCATGAAATCTGGAACAAGATTTAATTGTTTACGGCCTGTTACGGGAACAGTTTTGCAAGATTCAAATAATAGTAAATAAGTAAGGCAGAAAAAAGCTGTTTGTATTTTCATAATAATGTTTTTGCAGACATGAAAGTAGCTAACGTAATATGAGAATACTATACCCTAAAACTGGGATTTTTATGGAGATGTAGCCATTAAGGCATATCTAACTCAAAGAAGTTATTTTGCCTTATAAGTTATATTCCTTTCTTCAAACCATTCTTTAAATTCTTTACCCCGTTCCCCGGCATAGTTAATGCAGATCTCTTTACCGGCGGGTATATCTTCCAATGCATAAAAAGTAATTACTTTTTCTTCCCTGTTTAAATAATATATGGCATTTGAATCAACGGCATGATTATATAAAGAGCCAAAGCCTAGTGCTAAAGCCAATGAATTTTCTTCTTTGTTGAAACTGAAAAAATAATCAACCAAACGGGAAGCTTTTACGGTATCGTAATCTGATGAAGGAATTACAATCACATGGCATACTTCAAACGCTTCATCTTTGCAAATAAGTTGTTTGCAAAAAACACCGCGACCTTTGTCTTGAATGTTCTTAATGAATAATTGTTTTTTCATATAGTTGACTCTTCAGTAGCAAAATAGACAGGAGATGTGTCATCGGGACTGCCATTGTAGTTCAACATAATCTCTTCGCCGGGATTAATAGTTTTACAGGCTTTAATTTTTATATAGGAACCTTTTAATGATATACTGTATTCAGCATTGGCATGGTACGAATGATTGTATAAGGAACTGTAGCCTAATCCCAGCGCTACCGGAAATTTTTTATCCCCCACCACAAAGTAATAACTAAACAGCATGGTAGTCTGTAAAAAATCTTTATCGGGTTGTTCCATTAAAATAACAGGCGCTGTTTCAATAACAGCACCGGGTTTAATAAATTGGCAGGCAAAAACACCCAGGCCATGCACGGGACTTTGTTTTATTTCAATACCTGCAGGTTGCTGAATCTCTTTTTTTTTAACCCAATGCAGCATTTAATATTTAAAGTTTTTAATTGTAGCAGGACTTTCTTTCATCTGAATTTTTACCGGCAAGCCTTTTGTTACTGTATCATTATGTGAAGTGTTGGATTCTTTAAAAGTTTTGTCAAGTTTTAATACTTTGTCAGTTACCTTAATATTTCTATCAAATTTTATTGCTTTGTCAGTTTGATTTACTGATATTCCTTTGTTTATTAATTGCAATGAATCAGCCGTTGTTGGCTTCCCAGTTTCTTTTTTAATGGGTGGGGTTATTTGCGCTTTTAGCCCTGCAAAAACCAAAAGTGAACTGAAGATGGCGACTACTTTTTTCATTTGATAAGTGTTTAAATGATTTAATATTGGTTAATAAATTAAAAATCTTTCCATGGCCCCCCTGTTGTGGCATCATAACTGGTTTTATTTGCAACAGTCCATGTTCCTTTTGATGATTGCTGATAGTATATCCAGCCAATTCTTTTGGCTCTGAGAGTTACTGCAGCCTCTGTACCTGTTTCAGAAAAAGAAATCACCATGATATTTTCCAGCTTAATAGTTTTTATAACATTTGGTCTTCCGTCGGTTGTTCCAATTTGTATAGTGGAGAATTCGCCTTTCTGTAAGATTTCCCCGTTAGAATTTGCATTTCTTAAATCTGCACAGGCTCCGCTTATGTTCATGGTAAATGTTACCTCGGTGTTGTTTTTCCCACCATTACTGTTTGATAAAGCAGTTATCCATTTTTCAAATCCCTTGGTTACCGCATCTCCTTTTATTTGTATACCTGATGCATTTATCAGTTTAGCATAGGTTGTCTGTCTTTGTGCAAAGGAAATTGTGGGAATAATAAGCAAAAGAAAAATAATTTTACGCATTTTTTTATTTTTTTGTTTAATAAATTATTTAGCTAATCCATATTTAGTATATATGCCGGACCCCGGATAATCTGCATCGAGCAGGTTTAATATTCTTGCTCCTTTTATGCATGACCAAAATGCATGATAAGTTCTTGCCCTTGTTTCAATCTTAGTAAAATGAATTTGCCAGTTATTCGGTATATTAAATTTACCGGATGATTTTACATTGGCAAATTTCATATTACCCACCATACCATTCACCACTAATAATTTCCAGTTGTAAGTATTTCCTGCTGTAAAAACAAATTCTTCGTTTGACTGATTCATATTCATGCCTGCATATTGCCCGGTATAGACATGGTACATTTGTTGTATGCCGGTAAAATCACTTGTCCATTTCCCTTTGAAATCAGAAGCAGCTACGGCAAACTTGTTGTAACTGGCCATATTTGCAAGGGGAACCATCAGTGATGATTCACTATCCCAGCGTATTGTTTCCGGGTCAAATTTGTATTGCTGTATAAAAGTGTTTTTATCAGGAGTAATAAATTCTATCCATGTCTGTTCCTGACGGAAAAGAACAATAAAAACATTCTTTCCCGTAGCATTTTCAGTTGCATAACCCATGCCAAGGTAAGGTCTGTTATAAGTACTTATATAGGCAGTCTTATAATTTTTCAAATTCTTGTAACGGGGTGCTACTAAAATGTTCCAGGCTGCAGTTGTCAAAGGTTCAGGATCTGCAGGGAAAATAGTACCTTCTTTTGGATAATGAAGCAGCACTTTGATATTCCCTTTTTTTACTTCCACCCAATCTTCCTGCACAGTGCTGTTCCATCCATCATCAAAATTGGTAGTGGTAAAAGCAAAGCCATCCTTTTTAGCAATTGTTGTAATTGGCTGTGCAGGCTTTGTCGGGTTTGTTGCCGGCTTAGTGGCAACCGGATTTGTTTTTTTAAAACTGATAGATTCTAAAAAAGCGGTCATGTCTTTCTCATATACATCGGTGTTGGTAAGGATGATAATATTCACCATTTTTTCAAAACCGGTAGATGTTACCAGCACAACAATTCCTTTATTGCCTTCCATTTCAAAGGAACCATAACCACTTTGTGCTTCCCATCCATTCTCGCTGGCAGGTGCTTGCATTTCCGGTGCTGTTGTCACTTTTACCATTTCTTTTACTACAGTTTCCCAGGCAGCTTCAAAATTTTCTTTTGAATTGGCCGTGCCGGGGACTGATTTTAATAAAGTAATCATACAGTAAGTGCCTTTTGCAGCCTCTTCTTTGGAAAACTGTACCGCACTTTCACTTTTTTCATTTTTCCAACCCTTTGGAGCTTTATAAGTGGTAATGTCGAAAGTTTCGTTTTGTGCAAATGAAAACAATACACTTACAACAAATGGAAATAGTAATGATGACTTTTTCATATTAGTTCACTGTCTGATTTAAATAAAAAATAATATTTTTATTCGCTTTTCCCAAAGCCAGTATAATCGCCATAGCTGATATCCTGCAGCCATAATATCCTGGCTCCTTTAATACAGGAGAAATAGGCATTGTATTTTTTAGGTTTTCCTTCTAAGTCTGAAAAATTGATTTGCCAGTTGCTCGGCATAGAAAATTTTCCATTCGATTTGGCACTTTGAAATTTTATATTTCCTACAAAGCCACTGGCTACTCCAATGCTCCACTTATAGGTACTGCCCGAAGTAAATTCAAAAATCTGATTAGATGCATGTGTATCTGCTCCTGCACTGGCACCTGTGTGTGCATTAACATATTGTGTTAGCCCGGTAAAATTGTTAGTCCATTTACCTTTCAGGTCGGCTGGTGCAACGGCAAATTTGTTGTAATTAATCATTTTCTCTACTTTTTCCCAACCATAGGTTTCAGCATGATAAGGACCAAACTCTCTTTCGTAAGCACTTTTGTCGGAGGTAATAAACTCCATAAACTTTCCACCACCACCGGAATAATTATATTTAAATAATACAACATGCACTTTTTTGCCAGTGTTTTTTTCCACACAATCTGCTTCGGCAAATTCTATAGATTGCCAGCCGCTTATCGGTTTGAATTCAAAATTGGATGCACTGCTATATTTAGGTGCCACTAAAATATTCCAGGCATTTTTTAACCCATCCATTAATACACTATTGTAAGCATCCGCATTTTTATTTGGGTAGTGAATCAATACTTTGATATCGCCTTTCTTTACTTCTACCCAATCCTCCTGCACCGTGCTGGTCCAGCCATCATCAAAATTTGTAGTGGTAAATGCAAAGCCATCTTTTTTTGCGATTGTAGTTTTTTGTACCGGTTTGGTCGGGTTTGTTATAGGCTTGTTGGCAACAGGTGATAACTTCTTATAATCAACAGATTCAAGGAAAGCAGTCATATCCTTTTCATACACATCAGTATTAGTAAGGATAATGATATTCACCATTTTTTCAAAACCTGTGGATGTTACCAGTACCGCAACTCCCTTATTATCCTCCATCTCAAAGGACCCATAACCACTTTGTGCTTCCCATCCATTCTCACTGACTGGTGGCAGCATTTCCGGTGCTGTTGTCACTTTTACCATTTCTTTTACCACACTTTCCCAGGCTGCTTCAAAATTTTCTTTTGAATTAGCTGTTCCCGGTATGGCTTTAAACAAAGTGATCATGCAATATGTACCCTTTGCGGCATCTTCTTTGGAAAACTGAACAGCGTTTTCTGTTTGCTGCTTTTTCCAGCTTTTTGGTGGCATAAAACTGGTGATATCAAATGTTTGTTTTTGGGCAGCAGATGTGATACTTGAGATGACGAAAAGAAGTATTAATAACCTTTTCATATTTTGTATTTTATTTTTATTTACCTGTATAAATAACAAATATCCCAGACGAAGAAAATCGTTTGTCATATTTTTCACTGTATCCTGCTATTACAAAGTTTCCCTCCCGTGATATCATGGGTCTTGCTGTGCTTACATTGGTTATTATAGTAACCGGAAGTATTTCTCCTGTCTCAGTATTCTGTTTTACAAGATTTCCTTTTGGTACACCCAGATTGGATGCATTGGTATTATAAGTGATCCAGGTTCCATCATATGAAATGCCAATACGTTCACCCTGGCCGGCGGGACTATCTCCATCTCCTTCAGGGGGACCATTTGCAGTGCTCACTCTTTTAATACTCCCTGCAGGAATATTATAAAGGAAAATATCCTGCAGCTTGTTATTATCTCCGGAAACAATATTGGATGATGTAGTGGCAAAAACTATATTGTTCCCATCGCCGCTGATAGAAGGCCAAACTACCCGGCTTGAACTTTCTTCACCCTGGTTTCTTTCGCCGCCGCCATCCGTCATGCTGATTCTTTTCAGTTCCGGTACATCTCTTTGCCATAAAAAAATATCCCAGAGATTATTGTTGTCATTTTTTACCAACTTGTTCGTATAGGCGCAAAAAGCAATTTTACTTCCATCTTCTGATATAGTGGGTGCGTAGCCACTTCCTGCTTTGCCTGTTTCATAATCTTTGGTGATGAACTCCGTTATGCCATTTCTTACATCATATACATAGATATTGGGTGTACTGAAAACCGGTTCCAATGCTACAATATCACTTGCATGGGAAGTAAAGGCTACCGTATTACCATTACCGGAGATCACCGGTTCATAACTTTCGCCATTAGCAGTTTGTCCGGCTACAGATTTACTTACCAGTGTTAATTGCCCGGTTTGCTGATCCCAGAGGAAAACATCCCTGTAATAACCGTTCTTGTCGCCGGGTGCAAGATTGGTGGCATTAGTTTCAAACACCACATATTGTCCATCGTCAGAAATTGCAGGAGCAGCACTACCGCCATTGCCTTCTTCACCAGTTGATGTTTTACTGACCAATTTGGTTATACCAGTTTTTCGGTCTCTCCAGAATATCTGCCGGTTTTTTCCGGTAGAGCCATCAATGCCTTTGCCGTACATTCCAAAAGCGACATATCTTCCTTCATCTTCATCTGTGCCAGCTATAACCGGGGCCCAGCTTTCATAATAGGTATTAATTATTTTGTCATCACTGCTGCGTGTTACTAAGTCATATTTGTTTTTGGGTGGCACAAGCGGTGTAGCCGGTTTACGGCAATCGGCTAGTATGGTGATGTTGGTTTCAGACACGTTGCCTTCATTGCTGGATAATTTACACTGCCTCGGGCCGCCAGTTTGTTTGATCAGATAATAATCACCTCTTGGGAACCCACCCAAATTGGCTAATGTAGAAAAAGGATACTGATGCGTCCGCTGGTAATTATCAGCAAATGAAAAGGTTTCACCAGCGCCAATGCCAATTACATTTAATTTAAAAATGGATAATGGTGGATTACCACAGTCGGCGCTAACCAGTACATCATTGTTAGTAATCGAACCCGTATTGGCGCCCGGCATATTACAATTTCTGATTCCCGATACCTGTGTTATTGTATAAGTTTGTCCGGTGCTTAGTTTTTGAGAAAAATATACAATCGGATTGTTGGAGTTTAACTCTATTTTTTCGCCTCCATTGAGTCTAAATTCAAATTTCTCCTTATTGGAGTACAAACTGGACCCATATGCTATGCCGACTTTGTATTGAGCTGACGGGCTTCCACAATTTGCGATTACAACAGTATCCTTAGAAATGGTACCGATATAATTAATAAACTGGCAGGTTCTAGGCCCGGATATTTGTGTAACATGATAATGATGACCCGGGGGAATTTTTGTGGGGAAAGTAGCTGTAGTGTTCGGGTTTTTAATTATTACACTATCCAAACTCACATTTGTACGAAGCCTGAACTTATACTCTTCTCCAGGGCCTGCATTATTCACCTTTACGCTTACTGAACGAAGGTTTGATGCGGGATTATTTGCATTTCTGTCTTTTATATCTGAAACAAATCTTAAAAGAATAATATAGTTGCCATGGCCTTCCGAATTTTCCATGGTTTCTTCATTAAAGAATACGGGCAATATCCCTTTTCCGTAACCATAATCCTTCTCCGAAATTATTTTAATTGTTTTCGGTGTTAATACGATAAGTTGTGAACTATAGTCCCAGTTTGAGAAAAGGCCGATTGGCCGGGTAGCTAGTTTATTTTTATTAGGTGAAAACATTCCGGCAAATTTTGCATCAAGACCAATATATCGTCCCGGAAGAATAAAGCCATAAGGATTGTTATCATTATATACATAGCTGTCACGAAAATCCAAGATCTGTTGGTGAATATCATCGTCATTGAATGCCCTGCGTGTAACCACACCAAAATCCTGTATGGGTGTAACACCTAAGGGGCCATTATCCCTTTCGAAAATGGCGGGAAGGATAGCTATTATTGTGTTTTGCGAACAAAAAGTATTAACAATGGCATAATTGGAAAGAATGAGGGGATCGTTATCTCCATACACCCCTTCCCGGTAGTAACTATCGCCTGCCTTTAATCCTCCGTTGATAGTGCTTGTTCCCGCTTTCACCCGGTAGGGAAGGAGAAAATTCTCTCCATAAATTTTCATAAGTCCGCTATAATTTGCACGGTCCGTGGCCCCGTCAGTCCAGTCCCAGAACATCGCACTTACCTCATCTCCAACACCATCCCCGCCTAAAGCATCATCATTGGTGGGGCGGTTACAAATAAAACCATGAAAAGAGATAGTCACCGGGCCATAATAATCTTCTGTTTGCCCATTTATATTTTGTAAACTGCAAATAAGAAACAAGGTTTGAAGTATTCTTTTCATTTTTTCCTTTTTAGTTCAGTGTAAATTTGCACTAGTAATATAAGATAAATAATCCCTGAAAAGCAGGATTTATTTTTTTGTCGCCGCCCATTTCCCCTGCCCGGTAACTGCTGTGCCGCTGCCCAAAGTGCCGGTGATTTTTTGGGTATTGGCATCAAATGTTCCGTTGAATGAAAAAGTTTCACTGCTACTGAATAGTTTATAAGATCCGGATAATACATTGCCGGAAAAAGTATAGTTGCCTTTTGCAGCCAGCACACCCTTAGCATCTTTTATTAAATACTCTCCATTGTTCGTTAATTCAAATACAATGTTTTGCGGGTAAAGACCTTCATTATTAGTTTGTATGCCCACCCAGTTGCCAGCAACAACTAAGTTGGTGTTAATTAAGTTCTGGTTTTTTAGTGGAAGATCTTTTTTAATTGTTGTTATGTTTCTTGTAGGTGGGCTGATTAGTCCATTTGAAGAGCTGGACTGAGTATCAGGAGTAAATTCAATTTTCAATTTTAGTGAATAGCTACCGTTGCTTGTCGCAATCTTGTATGTTTCTTCAGTAAAAATCATTTCAGTAATTCCGGTGAGTGAACTCCCTTTTTCAGGATGATGGATTTCACTTTATCTTTTATTATAATTATAAAAGGCAGATAATACTTTTGTATCCAATAATAGAAGTGCAGGATTGTAAAGA
>JBARSW010000067.1:0-7513 GCA_049644925.1 Chitinophagaceae bacterium
GGTTCATGAATCTGCACACCTGTTTTCAAAAATTAAGGATACCGGTAACATAAAAGAAGTGAAAGCCTTGTTTGATATAACAGCTAATGATTACTGGCATTATCATTACCGGTTTGATGAGTCATCAGCATTTAAAAAGAAGAAACTGGGAGACACAATGATTGATAATATTATTATTAATACAATAGCCCCGGTTTTATTTGCCTATGGCCATTATCATAAAGAGCAGCCATATATAGACAAAGCCCTTAAATGGCTGGAGCAAACGGTTGCTGAAAATAACAGCATTACAAAAGGATTTCAGCAATTGGGTATTGAGAATAAAAATGCTTACGACAGCCAGGCGTTGATTGAACTGAAGAATGAATATTGCAGTAAGAAAAGATGTTTGGATTGCGGGGTTGGGAATGCGTTGTTAAAAAGCATTTAAATATTCGACATCATTAGTTAGCGTAAAATATTCCTGTAAGATTTGAATTTTTAAGTTTATTATAGGTGTAAGTCAATCTATTTTTTGATAAGACATAGTTTTTCTATCACAAATCTTGTCTGGCAATGTTTACTTTGAATCTCATTACTCTTCGATAATCGAAAAGTATTTCAAGATAGTAAAGAGAGTTGTCAGTAACTACATATTCAAATTCATATTTATCTCCATCACGTTTGTAAGAAATGTATTGTTGTTTTTTAAATGCCAAGGTGTCTTCTTTCAAGACCTTCTTACTTTTGGTTATATTTTTCAATACCCAAACTGAAGGGTTTTGAAAAACATTGGAGTTGATTTGCAATCGTCGAAAGGAGCCAGTATATTCAAACTGAAAGTGTATGGTGTCGCCTTTTTGGGTGTTGATGATTCCTGATTCAGGAGTTTTTAATTTAATTTTGCTGATAATGTCTGGCGCATAATAAGGATTAGCCGCAAATTTCTCTTTCGTATAATTTGGCTCTAAAACCCATTTGCCGTTTTGCGGATAGTGGTTCCTTGTAAATTCGTTAAAAGGAGTAAGCCAGTAGTAATTGTCAAATCGTTTTTGAAAACTTAATAACTTTCCTGTTGCTTCATCTTCGGGACAACCACCTGCAGCCCATGTCGCATCCAGCAAATAATAAGCACTGTCCAACCAAACAGCATTCCAGGCATGATTTACACTACCAGTGTTGCCAACTTGGTAGGGTTTTGTTTTGGTATAACCAGAAATAATTTCCGATTTGATTCCAGCAATTTCACACATTTTTTTAAACAGTCTTGAATAACCATCACAAACGCCTTTGCCATTTTTGATGACTTTTTTCAAGTATTTATTTTCCCACTCAAATAAAAGTTGCTCACAGTTCATTCCCGGTTTGCAATTTGGAGTTTCAACTTCCTTCCCTTTGTTATAGAACTTGTAGTCGAAACGAATATTATCGGTAATCCATACGAAAATGGCTCTCACTTTTAGTAGTTGCTCTGAATATGGCTTTGTCAAGTCGTTAGTCATTCGGTAAATGTCATTCTTATACTTAATAGTTCTTGAAAAGCTGTCCACAGTGGAAAAATATGTATATGATTTTAGTCGTTGTGATAAAATCAACAACGGGAAAAGTAAAGTTATAAGAGTCAATAATGAAATCTGTCTAAACATTAACTGTTGAATTTTCGCAGGGTATATTGTATTAATGTTTACTCGCCACTTACTGTTCGATCATGTTAAAAAATTAATTTTCTACAATCCTTCAAACAAAATAATTCATTATACTAACTCCATCCACCCCAATCAATTCTTACTTCAATATCCGGATGAATACTTTTCATCACCGGGCAGGTTTCGCCGGTATTTTTCATAATGATTTTTGTCTTTTCATCAATTTCTTTCAAGGCATCAGGTATATGAAAAGTCAGTTCAATGCCGCCAACCCGTCTTGGGTCTGCCTTCATTATTTTCAATACTTCAATTTTTATATCATCCAGGTCAAATCCCATTGCCCGGGCTTTAATCCCCATCACCGTAATCATGCAGGCGGCAAGGCTGGTAGCCATCAGGTCGGTGGGGGAGAACCTTTCTCCTTTACCATTGTTATCAACAGGAGCATCCGTTTCAAATGAAGAGTCACTTTTTAGATGGGTACAGGTGGTCCGGAGGGCTCCATTATAAACTACAGTAGAAGTCATTATCAATAATTTGCCCTAAATTTACGTTAGTTATATAATCAAAATATACGTCTGTGAAGAAACTAATCATCTCTATACTTTTTGCATCACTTGCATTAACCATTTTTGCCCAGGAACCTAAAAGCAAGAAGTCTTCTAAAAATGATAAAAAGGAAATTCGTCGTCAAAAAGTAAATGAACTCATCAGGCAGTCGGAAGAGGGAGTTTTGATCTATAGCAAGCAGAGCATTTTTGGCGGTCAATTCCGTACAAATGGTTATGGTGCTTTTTATGAATTAGGCAGGATGAAAACAAACCGGAAAACAAATATTTACCGGATTGATATAACGGAAATCAAACATGCCAAAGAACAGAAATCTTCAACAGGGAATCTTTTTTTCAGCAACCCTTTTATTTATGGTAAAATCAATAATTTTTACCAGGTAACACTGGGTTTTGGGCAACAGCATATGCTAGGGCAGAAGGGAAATAAAAACGGCGTGGCAGTTTCTGCTATTTATAACGGAGGACTTGCCATTGGCCTTTTACGGCCTTACTATCTTGAAGTAGATGATCCGGTTTCCGGGAACAGAACAATAAAATATTCACTGGCAGATAGTGCCCTGTTTGTTAGTAATAATATTATTGGCAGTGGCGGTTTTGGTAAAGGATGGGGTGAAATGAAGATTAAACCAGGTGCCTTTGTAAAAACTGCTTTACGGTTTGATTATGGCCGTTTTAACGAAGTGGTTTCCGGACTTGAAATAGGCCTTAGTGGTGAATTCTATGCATCAAAAATTCCTTTAATGGTTGGACAAAAAGACAAACAATTCTTTATTCAAGGATATGTTGCAGTTTTGTTTGGCAGACGTAAATAACAAATCTTTTTATTAATGAAGGAACTTCCAATAGTAACTGCAGCAATAGACAATACCAGAGTAAAAAAGCCAGATTGGCTTCGGGTAAAATTGCCGATTGGCGATAAATATAAGCATGTCCGTAACCTGGTAAGTGATAATAAACTTCACACCATTTGTGAAAGTGGTAACTGTCCTAATATGGGAGAATGCTGGGGCGAAGGCACGGCAACATTTATGATTCTAGGGAATACCTGTACCCGCAGTTGCGGTTTTTGTGCAGTTGCTACCGGCCAGCCCGATCCGGTAGATTGGGATGAGCCACAACGGGTAGCAGAAGCCATACACCTGATGAAAGTTAAGCATGCCGTTATCACATCTGTTGACAGGGATGAATTACAAGATGGCGGCTCTGTTATTTGGCAGAATACAATCAAAGCTGTTAAATCGTTGAATCCCGGAACTACATTAGAAACATTGATTCCTGATTTTAAAGGAAACAAAGAAGATATAAAACGTATAATAGAAGCAGCACCGGAAGTGGTAAGCCATAATATTGAAACAGTAGAGAGGCTATCCCGCCAGGTTCGGATACAAGCCAAGTACTGGAGAAGTATGGAAGTAATAAGAACCTTAAAAGAGGGAGGCATGAGAACGAAAAGCGGCATCATGCTGGGACTTGGTGAAACTAAAGAGGAAGTAATTCAATCACTCAAAGACCTTCAGGCAAATGGCTGTGATGTGGTAACAATTGGACAATATTTACAGCCAACAAAGAAACATTTACCGGTACAACGGTTTGCACACCCTGATGAATTTGCTGAGTATAAAGAGATTGGTTACTCGCTGGGTTTGGATTATGTAGAAAGCGGCCCGCTGGTTCGTTCATCTTATCATAGCGAAAGACATGTGATTGCCGGAGTGGGAAGAAAAGAGTGGGAGAAAAGTAAGCCGGGAGTCGGGAGTCTATAGTCGGGAGTTTTGAGTCAGGAGCTATTAGTCTTTAGCCCTATTTGAACTATGAGAATAATTCTACAAATAATAATTTTTCTGTTAAATGCTTATGCTGGTTCCGCACAGTTAATATGGCAGAATGTTGATTCGTTATATCTGCCGTTGCCCAATTCCGTACATGTTTATAAAACCACAGACTTGCTGGATGACAAACCTAATATTGCTTACTATGTTATTGCCGACCTAAAGGATAAGAAATTAGATTTTACTGCCGATACAACTTATAATCGCCGCTTTACTCCGGCACAGTTTTATGAAAAAAATGAGAAACCATTATTAGTGGTAAACTGTACATTTTTTTCTTTTGAAACCAACAGAAGTTTGAATGTGGTTATAAAAAAAGGAAAATTATTAGCATACAATCAGCATTCTATTGCCGGCAAGGGAAAAGATACATTAACATACAAACATACTTTTGGTAGTGCCATTGGTATTTCCAGGAAAAGAAATCCCGATGTTGCTTGGCTTTTTACAGATTCTTCAGTTAAATTTCCATATGCTCTTCAAGGTGTTGTTCCTCCAATAAATGATTCAAAAAAAGTATTTCATTTTTATGATGCTATTCGTATGATTAAAAAATCTTATCCTGAAAATTCTAGAGTAAGATTATTTTTTCCAGCTTGGAAAATGAAAACTGCTATTGGAGGCGGGCCCGTTCTTTTACAAAACGGTGAAATAAAGATCACTAACAACGAAGAATTAAAGTTTACGGGCAAAGCTATTGACGACAAACATCCCCGCACAGCAATGGGTTACACAAAAGACAACAAGCTTATTATTTTAGTGGTAGAAGGCCGGCACCCCGGAATTGCTGAAGGAGCAACACTTACCCAGGAAGCACAAATATTTAAAGACCTCGGTTGTTGGGAAGCATTAAACCTGGATGGAGGCGGAAGCAGTTGCATGTTGATAAATGGAAAAGAAACAATTAAGGTATCTGATGCTGTAGGTCAGCGGCCTGTTCCTGCTGTTTTTATTATCAAAGAAAATTAGGTCATGAAATAGTGTTAACAATAAAGCCCGGAAAACCGGGCTTTATAAATTACAATCATCAGTGTAAAATCTAATCTTCCCAAACTAATGCACTTGAACCAAGAATAGCCGCATCGGCTTCTTTTAATTCACTGAACATCAGTTTTACTTTGTTTTTGAAAATCTGAATTAGGTTTTCTTCCATGGCTTTACGGGTAGGAGTCATTATCAGATCGCCGGCTTTGGTTAGCCCGCCAAATAGAACAATGGCTTCAGGAGAAGAGAACATTATAAAATTTGCCAGGGCTTCACCCAATATCTGACCTGTAAAAGCAAATATTTCATTGGCGATTTTATCTCCTTTAATTGCGCATTCGTACACAGTCTGGCTGGTAAGTTCTTCCTCAGTATAATTTCGAAGTTGACTTGCTTCATTTGGATTTTCAGCCAACAGTTCAAGTGCTGTTTCTCTTACTCCTGTAGCAGAAGCATAAGATTCCAGCACACCTCTTATTCCTGTTCCTTTATGTAATCTTCCTCCGGGGCGAATGATAGTATGTCCCAGTTCGCCGGCAAATCCATCATGGCCCAAAACAATTTTCCCGTCAATAACAATACCACTGCCTACACCCGTTCCCAGAGTTATGGTAATAAAATGTTTCATTCCTTTTGCACAGCCATACATCATTTCTCCTACGGCAGCAGCATTGGCATCATTGGTAAGTTTTGTTTTTATTTCAAATTTCTCTGACACCATTTTTGCCAACGGAACAATGCCTTTCCATTTTAAGTTAGGAGCATATTCTATATTTCCTGTATAATAATTACCATTGGGTGCGCCAATGCCAATACCAACAAAATTTTCCGGACCACCCACTTTTTGAACCATTGGGTATAGCTTATCGTATAGATCATCAATGAAACCCTGAACACTGTCGTGTTCGTTTGTGAGAACCCTGTCCTGTTCTAAAATATTTCCATTGCGGTCCACCACACCAAACTTGGTATTTGTTCCACCTACATCAATTCCAATTGCAAAGTCTTTCATATTAAAATAATTGTATACTTCAAATTAGTGTCCTCCTTTACCTTCAAGATGGTCGTAGTCAATACCCTGTGATTTTAAAATTCCTTTTACGCCAATTGCATAGTACGCCAGGTAAACGAAGCAGGCTATACCTACAACATAAGACATACCAATACCTAGCAGATGATCTGCAGAAAGATAACCCTGCAGTAAGCTTACCAAACCACCGCCGCAAATCATAAATATTAAAAAGTTTGAACCTTCACTGGTGTGCTTACCGAGGCCAGAGATTGATAATGTAAAAATACAAGGCCATAAAGTTGAACAGAAAAGGCCTACACTGCAAATTGCATAGACACTTACGTTGTGGTCCGGTGAAAACATGGCAACAAGTAAAGCGGAAATGCCGCAAATACTGAAAATAAGTAGTTGCCGGGAAGGGTTTCCTTTACTTAAGAAGTTTGCAGCAATTAAAACAACAATAACTGCAGCATAAACATAGAAAGGTTTCAAATCATTATTAGCAATGCTGTTAACTAACAGAAATACTCCAAATGCCAGATAGGGCATAAGAAATTGTAATACTTTTTTTACACTTGCAGAAAAACCGAAAGCTTCTGCAGAGGATGTCCAGCGTCCAATCATTAAACTTGCCCAGAATAAGGAAATATATGGAGCTGTTCCGCTGGTTGGGGTACCTAATTTTTGTTTCATGAATTCGGGAAGGTTAGCGGCTGTACTTACTTCAACTCCCACATAAACAAAAATGGCAATCATGCCTAATACTAACTGAGGATATTTAAATGGCGAACCTCTGTCTTTCCAATTTGTTTTTGATTCCGCAAGGTCTTCTGTATTACTAACTAACTGATTAGGTACAGATGAAAAATAAAATATAGCAGCAACAAGTAAAAATGCTGCACCCAAAATGAGATAAGGGGTTTTAACAGTACTTAAGGAACTTACTATTACTGTTGAAACACTTCCAAAAATTGCCAGTTTTACAATTAAGGGACCTATTGTAGTACCAAAGTTATTTACACCTCCTGCCATACTCAATCGTTGAGAACCGGTACTGGCACTTCCCATATTAATTGCAAGTGGATTGGCTGCAGTTTGTTGCAATGAAAACCCCAGGCCAATAATAAACAAACCTGATATAAACAGGGGAAAAGATTCTTTATCGGCAGCCGGAATAAACAACAAAGTGCCGATGGCCGAGATGATAAGGCCAATACTGATGCCATTTTTGTATCCGATTTTATTTAGCAAATCTTGTTTTAGCATTTTGCTTATAAAAAAATAGATGAGAGCACCAACCGAATAGGCAACATAAAAAGCGAATGAAACCATTTGTGCCTGAACTTGTGTAAGGTTGAGTTTCTCCTTAAAAACGGGAATTAAGACGTCGTTAGATGCCGCTACAAAGCCCCAGAAAAAGAATACACTGACCAATACGCTAAATTGAGACCATTTTGTTTGTTGATTCATGGCAATCGTTTATTGTTTTAA
>JBARSW010000068.1:0-6176 GCA_049644925.1 Chitinophagaceae bacterium
ATACATATTCTAACAAACTTGGAATTGCATTAGTTCCAAACTAACTTTACATCAGTTCATTTAAATCTGATGTAATGAAAACTGTAATAGTTATGCTATTGGTGCTATTTACTTTTTCAAATGTAAATGCACAATATAAATTTGCCTTTGGCGCTTCCGTCAGCACTCCTGCTAAAGTTACGTTCGATAAAACACCCAATACCGATTCGTTAGTCTACGAAGTTTCGTTTAAAGCAATAACAGCAAAATATTTGTTTGTTGATTTATCCGGCAGTTTTGCAAAAGACTATTCTTCGTTTACGATTCTCTCGGAATACCATATGCCCATTTTTTATCCACTCGACTTTTATCTTGGCCTCGGTGCACATATTGGTGCTTACAAAGCCAGCCACTGGACCGATAATGCCATACATAAAAAAACGATTGCCGGTTTGGATGGTGTGGCAGGGTTACAAGTTACCATCAGGCCCATTGCCATATCAATCAGTACAAAACCGGTATATAATTTATATCCCGATGATGCTTTTTTCTGGCTAAAACAGTTAGGCGCAAGAATTTGTTTTTAATTTTTTCAAAAGTATTAAAACAAGCAAAATGAAAAATTATAAACTATGGACTTTGCTTAAATCATTTTATATACTGCTTATTCTTTTTTCAGTACAGCCAGGAGCAGCTCTAGCACAAAATGTACCAATGCCAACAGGATGGGCATGTGGTGAATGTGGCGCAAGTGCACCAGTTGGAACAGCTGTTCAGCACAAATCATCTTGTTCATCTTATAGGGGAGGTTCAGGTGGCGGCGGCTCACAAGTTACAAACAGGCCATCAGTGGGTGACCAGCGAATTGCAAAAGCAAGTACTTTCATAACAAAAGGGGATGCCAGCTACAAATCAGGAAATTATAAAAAGGCAATTGCCCTTTACAGAAAAGCATATTGGTACGACCCGAATGATGAATCTCTTTTACGGAAATTAAAAGATGCTAAAGAAAGAAAGGCTACATCAACAGCCAGAACCAGTAAACCTGCTTCAACAAAACCTGCAAACAGTAAACCAACGGTGAGCAATAAACCTGATGATAGTAATATCAGCCAGGAAGCAAAGAAAATTAAAAAAGAATACGACAGCTACAATGAACACAACCTGTCCGATTATATAAGCCAGCAAAAAACATTAAGAAAAACACTGGCAAGTTATGTACCTCCTTTAGGAGAATTTAAAACAAAAAAAAACATACCGGAAGGAATTATACTGGGTCTCATGAATACGACGGAAATAAATGATGTTGCTTTGGTAACCAGCCCCATTACTGGACATGCCTTTAAAAAAGGAGAATATTTTGCAACAACCGATAATGCTTCTGTTACAGATTTTTTTAGAGTGGCAGCAGATAATATTACTATCGGGAAATATACTTTAAACACCGAGTACGGAAAAAAACTAATTGCAGAATTGAACGGAACACATTTTGAGCGGCTCTTTGCACATAGCAATGGGGCCACCGTAACAGAGGCCATGATAAGTGAAAATATTATTAAGGTGGATGAATTAAATATATTAGGCGGCGATCGTTCCTGTATAAACATACAGGGATATAAAGACCTCGTAGCATCAGGAAAAGTAAAGAAAATTATTGTTTGGTATAATCCTGCCGATATTGTTCCCTATGGCACATCTGCCAAACTTATTCATCCGTATTTTGCAGTAAAAGAAAGAAAAGAGTTTATGGCATTATATGAAGATCATTATAAAAACAATTTACAGAATATACCCGGTGTTGAATTCAGAAGATTAAAAGGCCCGGAATATTCGCCAGAGGGACAAAATTTTGCCACAAAACTATCCAGCATGTTTGATGCCCATTACTTAACCGCTTATTTTACAAATATGGAGAATTGGAAAAGAGTGCATTGATTTTTTACTTCAAACTTTTTTTTTAAAAATGAAAGTAATCCTATTCCCGGTTCCTACACAAACAAATCAGTATATAACTGTGCCCCCGGCACTACGGAATATTTTCCTAAATCGGTTATACCTTCTTTGGCAAGTACCTGTTCATCAATAAATAAATTACCTGTGCAGTCAGTCGATGGTTGCCGTAAAATATAGTAAGCAGCATCGGCCAGTATATCCACGGTTCGGCTCATGTTGGCCAGTAGTTGTCCGCCCAGTAAATTTCTTACAGCAGCAGTATCAATAGTGGTTCTGGGCCAGAGCGAATTGGCTGCAATTTTTTCTTTGGCAAATTCTTTTGCCCAGCCAATGGTCATCATACTCATGTTGTACTTGGTAATGGTATAAGCCACATGCTTATCAAACCATTTGGGGTCCATGTTTACAGGCGGTGACAAAGTAAGGATATGCGGATTTACTGATTTCTTTAAATGCGGGATACAAGCTTTTGTAACAAAAAAAGTTCCCCGCACATTTATGTCATGCATCAGGTCGAAGCGTTTGGGTTCTGTTTTTTCAGTGGAGGTTAACGATATAGCCGATGCATTATTGATGAGAATGTCAATACCTCCAAATCTTTCCAGTGTTTTGTCCACTACGTTTTGTACCTGGTCTTCAAATCGGATATCACATTGCACCGCCAATGCTCTGCCACCGGCTGCTTCAATTTCTGCTGCTGCAGAATAGATAGTGCCCCCAAGTTTTACATTTTCTTCCACACTTTTAGCAGCGATTACAATATTGGCTCCCTCTTTGGCTAACCGTAATGCAATGGCTTTTCCTATTCCACGGGTGGCCCCGGTTATGATGGCTGTTTTGTTATGAAACGACATATAATTTTCTTTTATTAAACTTCTCGGTCTGGTTTGTAAAACTCGTTTTAGTTTAGGAGGTTCTAAAGTCCCTCCTGCTGAGGGATTTAGGGAGGCCTAATACTCCGGTAACACCGGTTTATTCTGTACAATATCCTCAATTCTTTGTAAAACGTCTGTACTCAATTTTGGTAAAACATCCAGTGCTTTCAGATTTTCCAGCAACTGTTCTTTTTGGGTTGCTCCAAGAATGGCGGTTGTTACATTGGGATTTTTTATACACCAGGCAATACTCATTGCCGCCATCGATACCTGTAGTTCTTTCGCCAGTGATGCAAGGCTCCTTACTTTATTCAACAGTTTGTCCTGCATCCAGCGATCTTTCAACCAGTCAAATCCGGTAAGTCCAAAACGGCTGCCTTCCGGTATGCCTTCATTATATTTCCCACTCAATAAACCAGATGCCAACGGACTCCATATGGTAGTACCCATACCCACTGTTTTATAAACCATCAGGTATTCATTTTCAATTTTGTTCCGTTCCAGCAAATTGTATTGTGATTGTTCTACCGCAGGGCCAATCAATCCGTATTGCTGTGCTACCCGGTGTGCTTCCATTATCTCTACCCCACTCCATTCACTGGTGCCCCAGTATAATATTTTCCCTTGCTGAATAAGGTGGTGCATTGTCCATACCACTTCTTCGATGGGTACATTTTTATCGGGCCGGTGACAAAAATATAAATCAAGGTAATCCAGTTGGAGTCTTTGCAATGCTTCGTTGCAGGCTTCTATCAGATGCTTGCGGCTAAGGCCAAACTGGTTGGGCTTATTCTCTTTTCCTCTCCAACCCCAAAAAGCTTTCGACGAAACAGTGTAGGAAGATCGGTCCCAGTTTTTCTTTTTTAAAATTCTGCCCATCATTTTTTCACTTTCACCTAACGCATATACTTCAGCGTTGTCAAAAAAATTGACACCCTTGTCATACGCAATGCCCATCAGTTCATCGGCAATATTATCATCAATCTGTTTGTGAAAACTAACCCAACTGCCAAAAGACAATACACTTAGTTGCAGGCCGGTTTTTCCCATATAACGGTATTCCATAAAAATAATTTTGAAAAATGAAGGTAAATAAAGAAGTAACAAACTTTGCAGAAAGTAAGTTCATTTATTGCGGAAAACCATTTTCTTTCATTAGCAGCACCCCGGTAACTTCCTTGAATGTTACCCGGCTGAAATCCTGGGTGGCTTCAATTCCTTTGCCCCCGTTTACCAGTTTTTCCTTTGTACGGTACTCCGAATAATTTTCCGAATAAAAAAGTTTGGTATTTTGATCCCACCAGAGATCCCTGCATTTTAAAGTATCTCCTTTTACATTTATCACCACCACACTATCCTTAAGATATACTTTGTTGAATGCTTCCAGGTATTTTCCATACTTGCAATCAAGCTTTGTTTCAATTTTTGTACTGTCATCGTAAAAGTCGACATGCAATGATTTTGGGAATTCCATATAAAGTGTGTCTGCAGCTACCCTTAACATTATGGGGGCGGTAAGCCTGGCTTTCATTTTCCCATCCTGGCTCAAAAAACTTTCTACCTGTGTAGCCTCTTCTGTCATGACCACATGCTTCGTCCAGTCATTCACTTTTTTTACATCATTCTCGCAACTGGAGAAAATAGCTAATAGCCACAAGCTATGAGCTGCGAGTTTGAAAAATACATTGATGTTTTGTTTCGGGGTTAACCTGCCTGCCAGCGTATGTAAATATTTTTTTTTCATGCAGACTTATTCAAGTCACCTTAAGGTCTGCCTGTCCGGCCTTGCTCCGCTGAAGCTTTGCGAAGGCGAGTAGGCAGTAATTGTGAGCTTAATCATATTTGCGTTTGATAAACCATATATCGCTGAGCGAAAAGCCAAGCGAAAACCTGAACATATTTTCTTTCAGCACATTATCATTATTTCCTCTTTTGCTGTATTCAAATGCCATATTGATATATGTTGTTTGATTGGGAGCTTGCCTGCTGATGGCAACTGGAAGCCCTAAACCAAATGTAACACCAAGCTGAGATAATTTTTGTCCCACATTGATATAGTCTGGTCCGGTAAAAAGTCCAAATCTATAAGCTACGTTGCTGAAATAATTTCTCTTAGGAACCGGGTTAAACTGACCACCGATTTTAATATCCCATTTGGTTTTAACTGAATCTTTTTGCCCGTAAAAACGATAATTATCCCAGTTTTGTTTATTGAAATCAACACCTATCAACCAGCCACCTTCTTTATTGGGAACAACAAATTTTTGTAACACAAACCCAACCGTAAATTGAGCAGGAAGTTCAACATTCCCTTTCAGATCCCTGCGGACATATACACTATCTAATCTTATATTGCCGGCATTATCATCATAAATATATGTTTCTCTTAAAATATCCTGCGAGCCTTTGATCTTTTGACCCCAATTGCCATAGGCGCCCAGTGTCAGCATCATCTTATTACTTACGGGTAATTTATACTGCAGACCCGCAGTAAAATATAAGCCACCGAAGTTTGTCTTTGTCTCATAGTTTGCTTTATAATACGCAACAGTATCATTAAGGAAATCCCTTCGGGTACTATAATCTTTTTCACCAAAGAGGAATCCGGCATTCAAACCAATGCTTAATTTTTCTTCCATCAAATGTTTCTCACGACGAAACAGCGTTACACCTGCGCCTGCAGAAGCAAGGTATGAACCACCAGTTCCCTGATTTCTTGTTAATGCAGTGTCTATTGGCAGACCTGTAACCGGATCTTTCAACATTTCTGTCCTGTAAATATTATAACTGATCCTGGAAACTGGTTTCAATCCAAAACTAAATCCCCAGTTTTTACTCAGGGGCATACCAATTTGTACATAAGAAAACAAAGCATTGCTGGCTTTGAACCTATTGGGATTTCCGGGTTCAATTAAAGTCCGATTATCTAAGTTGATACCAATGTCCAAAATCGCTCTGCCCGAAGAAAGCTTTTTTGACTTAAGTTCCTGTGCTGCCTGGAAAGAAGTATAAGCAGCCGGGTTATTAAAATTGATAGACAAAACATCTGTGTGGCCTGCCGCTATACCAGCCATTCCCCGGTTGGCAATATTGGTAGAAGGAACAATATCTCCGATACCATATCTGGAATAAGGGGAATTGTCTTGACCGGAAACGGCTGAAAACTGACTGAAAAACAAGATCAGGAATACCAGGGATAACCCTTGCTTATAAGCAGATTGGCAGCGTAATGTCTTGATTCTCTTACTGGTTATTAACTTCACTAATTGCATACAGACCTTTAAATATTAAATCAGGGTCTGCAAATATCTTGTTTTTAAGGTGTGAAGCCAAATAGACTATATCACCCCCGGTTAACAGGACGTTAAA
>JBARSW010000069.1:0-6107 GCA_049644925.1 Chitinophagaceae bacterium
ACATCCACATTTTTTAAAGCCGGGTTACTGATAATAAAATCTGTAACTCCTTTAACCAAAGGTTCTTCAGGTCCCACCACTACAAGATTTATCTTATGTTCAATACAAGCTTTTTTGATCGCTTCAAAATCAGTAACACTAAACTCAAGATTAGTACCACAAAGCTCTGTACCCGGATTACCTGGCGCAATAAAAAGTGCTTCACACAGTGGACTTTGGTTAATTTTCCAGGCCATAGCATGTTCTCTCCCACCTGAACCGAGCAATAGAATTCTCATAATCGAGTAGTAGTTGGATTCTAAAATGTAATAATATCGGGTCTATGGATTAAAGATACTCCGAAAAAATTTTTGGGTGGCATATTTTATGTATTTTGAGTGCTTCTAACGATTTGAACGCTGATTTGTAAACCAAAAAAGAACTTTATGTCTGAAATAATTGCAAAAAAAGGACACCCGAAGGGTCTGTATTTTTTATTCTTTACTGAAATGTGGGAACGGTTCAGTTATTACGGAATGAGAGCCATTTTCATTTTGTTTATGACTAAGGTATTGTTAATGAGTGATTCGAAAGCTTCTACTATTTATGGTAGCTACACCGGGTTGGTTTATCTGACTCCATTGCTGGGAGGTTATTTATGCGACCGTTTCCTGGGCAACAGAAGAAGTATAGTTATTGGTGGATTATTGATGGCCATTGGCCAGTTTTTTATGTTCTTAAGTGCATCGTCAGGAGAAAACGGAATTGCATTAATGTGGATTGGTTTAACCTCTTTAATTATTGGTAACGGTTTCTTTAAACCTAATATTTCCACTATGGTAGGCCAACTTTATCCTGCAGGTGACCGCAGGATAGACAGCGCCTTTACCATTTTCTATATGGGTATTAACCTTGGGGCCTTCTTCTCTCCGCTTGTTTGCGGAAGTATGGATTATAAATGGGGCTTTCTTGCAGCATGTATTGGTATGTTGATTGGGCTTGTAGCTTTTATGTTATTACAAAAAAAATATTTAATATCGGAAGAAGGAAAGGAAATCGGATTACCAGTAAAACCGCTTGATCTCAAAAACATCTTGCTTATTGTTGCTTCTATTGGTATCGTATTTTTCATGTTGAATTTTCAGCAGATATTTAAAACTGATCTTGATGTTATTGGCTATGTTATTTATGGCGCCATTGTAATAATGCCGATAATAATTCTTACAGATAAGAGTTTAACCAAGCAGGAAAGAGACCGGATTATTGTTGTATTTATTCTAGCCTTCTTTGTTATCTTTTTCTGGGGAGCCTTTGAGCAGGCCGGTGCTTCCTTAACACTATTTGCAGACAGACAGACAAACAGAAGTTTTCTAGGCTCTGAAATTCCGGCTTCCTATTTCCAATCAATTAATCCTTTGGCTGTAATTGTACTGGCGCCATTATTCACTATACTCTGGGGTTATTTATATAAGAAAAGACTTGAGCCCACATCCCCAAGAAAGATGGCTCTTGGTTTATTATTGGTTGCGCTGGGTTACCTGATAATTGCCTTTGCCGTAAAAGGTATCGGGCTTACAGATAAAGTTAGTATGTGGTGGTTATTTGCATTGTATGTGATTCACACAATGGGTGAATTGTGTTTGTCTCCGATTGGATTATCCATGGTATCAAAACTTGCCCCAATCCGGTTATCCTCCTTATTAATGGGTACCTGGTTCCTGGCAAATGCTGCTGCCAATAAATTTGCAGGAACTTTAAGTGCACTCATTCCACCTGATGCTGAACAAATAGCAAAAGCAACTGAGCCCATAAAATACCCTTCATTTATTGGATTCCAGATAACAAATCTTTACGAATTCTTTATGTTGTTTATTATTATGACAGGCCTGGCTGCCGGTATTCTTTTTGTTTTAAGTGCAAAACTCAGAAAGATGATGCACGGAATCGGTTAGTAAAAATTTTAGTTCAGGAAAGGTGGCCATGTTGCCACCTTTCTTATTTTTTCTACCTTCACTTTTATTATTTTCATATTTAAATGAATATGCTATGTGGAAGAAACATCCAAAAGCCCTGCCCTTTCTTTTCTTTTCTGAAATGTGGGAACGATTTGGTTATTACCTGATGATTGGAATCTTCACACTGTATCTGAAAGATTCAGTGGATGGGTTTAATATGGATGAAAAAGATTCTGCCAGCCTGTATGGCACATTCATCGCCCTGGTTTTTTTCACTCCCTTTTTAGGAGGTTTAATTGCAGACCGCTATCTCGGTTACCGCCGTTCTATTGTAATGGGTGGTTTTTTAATGGGGGTTGGTTATTGTACCATGGGCATTCACAACGAAACCATGTTATACGTTTCCATGGCCTTGGTTATTGTTGGCAATGGCTTTTTTAAACCAAATATTTCTACATTATTGGGCAATGTATATTCCACACCCCAGCATATGCACCAGAAAGATGAGGGCTATAATATTTTTTACATGGGTATAAATGTTGGCGCCTTTATATGTAATTTTTTTGGAGCTGCATTATATACTATGATCGGTTGGGGAGCCGCATTTGCTGCTGCTGGTGTTGGTATGTTTATCGGTATCATCACCTTTGTAATAGGCACAAAACATTACAAAGAATATGATGTAAGAAAGCCGCTGAGGCCAGGCGATATGCCTTTGTGGAAAATACTGGCATCTGTTATTTTCCCCTCTATCATCTTTGGTGTAATTGGCTGGTTCATTAAAGGAACTGAAGGATACATATTTGATTCCAATTCTACTGATGCATTCATTTTTGCCTGTGTTCCGGTATTGGTTTTTTATACGGTACTGCTGGTAAAAAGCAATAAAGACGAACGGCCTGCAATGGGTGCTATGCTTTCCATCTTTGCGGTAGTAATTTTATTTTGGGCAATTTTTAAACAAAATGGATCTGCATTAAATACCTGGGCAAGCCGATATACTGATAGGGAAGTAAATGGTTTTACCGGCAAACTTTTATCGGGGTTAAAACAAACCGACAAACCTATTAATACCACTTATAAACTTGATTCAGTTACTAAACTGGATAATCAATTCAGAAGGATTAAAGAAAATGGCAAAGAAGTTAAAGAATTAGGTTATCCTTCTTATTTTAAAAATGTACCAGTGCAGGAATTGCCAAAAGAAGGAGAAGTAGTGAATGCCTGGCTACCCAGCCTTAGTCAATCTATCAATCCATTCTGGGTTATAATACTTACTCCATTAGTGGTGGCCTTTTTTACATGGTTACGCCGAAAAGGCAAAGAACCATCTACCCCAACAAAGATTGCGTTTGGATTATTAATATCTGCCTTGTCAGTATTGGTAATGATTGCGGCAGTAAAAGTTGGTAGTAATGGTGCAGAAAAAGTAAGTGTGTGGTGGCTTGCCGGTAGCTATGGTGTTGTTACCATTGGTGAACTCTTTCTGAGTCCAATGGGATTATCACTGGTGTCAAAACTAAGTCCCGTTCGGATAACTTCCTTAATGATGGGAGGATGGTTTTTATCTACCTCGATTGGCAATAAACTTAGTGGAATACTTGCCAGCAAATGGGATGAATATGATAATAAAGCTAACTACTTCTGGCTGAATTTTATCTTACTGGGAGCCGCCGCCGTATTTCTTTTTATCTTATTAAAATGGTTGAACAGAGTTATGAAAGAAAAAGGGGTGAACTAAAATAACGCAGATTAAAATCAGTTGAGTAATAAAAATTTAATTCAAACAGGCTATGGGCACTTTGCTCATAGCTTTTTTCATATCTTTCATTTCAAATAACAGAACCATGCAGGACAACCAACTCTCCCTGGAACAAATACAGGACTTTAAAGGAAAATATCCCAAACAGCTCTGGTATCTTTTTATGTCTGAAATGTGGGAACGATTTTGTTTCTATGGCATGAGAGGAATGCTTACCGTGTTTATGGTAACACAATTATTTCTCTCGGAGCAAACAGCCAACCTGCAATATGGCTCAATACAGGCATTTGTTTATGCCTTCACTTTTATTGGAGGTTTATTTGCAGATAAAATACTGGGATTCCGAAAATCTCTTTTCTGGGGGGGGCTGCTGATGATTGCCGGCAGTTTTATCATTGCAGCAGCACCAACAAAATTTTTCTATATAGGCACTTGTTTTTCCATAATCGGAACCGGTTTTTTCAAACCCAACATCTCCACCATGGTAGGTGCATTATATAAAGAAGGAGATGCCAGAAGGGATGCAGGATTCGGATTATTCTATTCAGGTATTAACATCGGTGCCACTCTTGGCGGATTACTTTGTGTATATATTGGTAAGTTTCATTCCTGGAGTCTTGCCTTTTCCTTAGCAGGTATTGTAATGATAATCGGCTTGGCCGTTTTTGTTTTTACACAAAAAATGATGGGACCGATTGGTACTTCTCCTTTACAAAATATGGCTGCTCCCAAAAGAAGAATACTTGAATACAGCGTTTTCATTGGTTCTCTTTTAGCTATTCCACTTATCAGGATCATGGTTACCAATACCGGTTATACAGACATCTTCATGTATATCATCGGCCCTGTAACATTGGTTTACATTTTTTATGAAATGAGAAAATATTCCAAAGCAGAACAGCAAAAACTGGTAGCTGCTTTGATATTTATTTTATTCTCTGTTTTATTCTGGGCTTTCTTTGAACAAAGTGGTGGATCGCTTAGCTTATTTGCACTATACAATCTGAAAGATAATGTTGCAGGTATGACAATTGACCCCAATGTAGTAAACAACACTTCCAATTCCATTTTCGTAATTATTTTCAGTCCGATAGTTGGGTTGCTATGGCTATGGTTAAGCAAAAGAAAAATAGAACCCAATGCTGCCATTAAATTTGGACTTGGCTTCTTATTTCTTGCTGCTGCATTTTATGTTTTTTATTATACACGGTTTTTTGCTGACGCATCTGGTAAAACATCTTTGAATGTTTTTACTATCGCTTATCTCGTTATTACTTTGGGTGAACTCTGCCTGTCACCAATTGGCCTGTCATTAATGACCAAACTTTCCCCTAAACCAATGTGGGGTGTAATGATGGGAATGTGGTTTCTCGCCAGTGCCTATGGACAATATGTTGCCGGCATTTTAGGTGCAGGAATGGCAGTTGCCAAAGAAAATGCTACTCTTCAGGAAAAATTAATAGCCTATACAGATGGCTACAAACAATTAGCCATATACGCTTTGATTGGTGGCGCCTTATTGCTGCTGCTTTCTCCATTAGTGAAGAAATTGATGCGGGAAGTAAAATAAAACAGGTGATACTTTTGGTATCACCTGCAATAGCTTCAGAATACGAAACCGGATATTTAAATAAAATTCAGGTACTCGTATTGCTTTGCAAGAATGGATTTGTCATCAGCTTTCAACCATTTATTTAAAACAGTGGCATATACATTTTTGAAATCCACTTTATATTTCAAATCGCCTTCGTTCAAATCACCAAGGTCGGGTAATGCATTCAGCACCCCTTTTTGTTTTAATCCTCCGCTCACCAAAAACATATTGTTTGCTGTTCCATGATCAGTACCGCCGCTTGCATTCTGCTCTACCCTTCTTCCAAATTCAGAAAAAGTAAACAACAGCACATCTTCAAAACGATGTTGTTGTTTTAAATCTTTGGTAAATGCTTTTACCGCATCATTCATCTCGGTAAATAACCTTTGCTGTTGTGCATCCTGGTTGATATGGGTATCAAAACTGCCCAGGGATACATAATATATTTTAGTATTGATCTCCGAAAAAATCAGCGAGGCAATTGTTTTGAGGCTATTCCCCAAATCGGTTTTCGGGTATTCGGCATTACTGGGGTGCATTTTACTTTGCTGAAATATATAATCTGCACTCGATAAAGTCTCTGCCATTGTCTTGTATAAATAATCTACTGGTTGTTCACCAGGTTCATTAACATGATTCTTCATCACATCCCGGAAGAATTTTTCATTGGCAGTACCATATAATCGCCGCGGATCTTTTACAGCAATTCCTTTACTTTTTTCTCCTTTCAATGCCAGGCTCAGCACATCGTCAATTTCGATAGCCTGTGTTGGTTTATCACAACCATTACATTGGGCATCAAGATAACGGCCTACCC
>JBARSW010000070.1:0-27117 GCA_049644925.1 Chitinophagaceae bacterium
ATCAGGTGTAGTTCCTCCTGCGGGCGGCTGCAATGGAATCTGAAAATACTGTTGCAACCTTACAGAAGTCTCCGTGTTAGTGGTTTCTTCAATTCCATTAATTACTGCTTTTACTATATACTTCCCATTTACAGAAATATTATCTTTAAAATTGGTGGCACCAGTAAGTGGAGTTGTATTGATTTTAACAGCATCACGATAAATATTAAAAGTTGTATTATCCGGATCTGTACCCAATAATCGCCAGCTGAGAAAAACTTCATTTGCATTTGTTCTTATAGCAACTAATCCGCGGCCCAATTTCTCCATCCATCGTTGAGCAAAAACATTTTGCTGCAAAAAGCTGAACAAAGCAATCAATACAATAACTGCGACTTTTTTTATCTGATGAAAATACATATTAACCATTTCAATTTACCGTTAACTGTTATTTGCCAAAATTATCAGTACGAAAGGGTAAAGCAGGCAAACCTTCTTTATTAAAAAAGTTTGGTTGGGCAGATTCGTCCCAAGCAAAGCGTACATACTTCGGTTTTTTAATTTCAGTTGAATGAAGAATTACTTTATTGTTTTCGATAACAGCGGATGCATTTACGAAACTTCCATTTTTTCCGGCAATGCTGAACCAGGTTAGCGGAAGTCCATCCCTGCTGATTAATCCACTTTCTGTATGAGAGAAACTGAGTACAATTTTATTTTTTTTCCTTTTAGCCGATTGATAAACCGGGCCTGAACTTACAATTGAATTGATTGCATAAGATTTTTTCATTGCCTGTAAAGCCAACCGGTGGGCAATTTCCCATTTGTAAGAAGGGTGAATATCTTTAAGGTTATCTACAAGGTCAGTAGTTACAACCATGCCAGTATTAGCTACAGACAAACATTTAGTTTGTGCTTCCCAGAACTTTGGCAACAGATCTGTACCATGTTTTAAAGCATCTTTTCTTGCAGAATATAAGTAGGGCGAAATCTGAACTGTATAAAAAGGCAGGTTATCATCTTTAAATAAAGTCCTCCATGCATTTACAAACAAACGAAATTTTTCCGGATAAGTATCCTGATCCTCAATCATACAATTACTTTCTCCCTGGTACCAGAGAACACCTTTAATTGCAAAAGGTATTAAAGGCTCAATTATACCTTTATACTTTTGACCTGGTTTCAATCCATCAATTCTAAACGTATCAGTATTGACGAATTGCCTGAACACTTTTGATTGTTTATATGCTGAGGAAGGAGTCCACTCCTCTATTCTTGTGCCACCCCAGGATGATGAAATAATCCCTATGGGAATATTTGTTTTTTCATAAATTTCCTTCGCAAAGAAATATCCGATGGCAGAAACATATCTAACGATGGTGTCGTTTCCATCTGCCCATCCTTTTGTTGGCAGTTCCGGAAATTTATTCAGGGCCCTTTCAACATACAAATAACGGATAGCAGGAGGCTTTCCCGTTTTGTTTACCTCATCTACTGAAGGATCAGTTCCATTTTTTGGCGCTGCATATTTTTTCAACCTTCTGTCTAAAGTATATTCCATATTAGACTGGCCTGAACATAACCACACATCCCCAACAAGCACATTATGAAACGTAAGGATAGCTTCATTCTTTATTACGAGATCTGCAGGAGTAACTGATAAAAGCAATGGGTCCAAAACAACTTTCCAATTACCCTCTTTATCAGCAATAGAAGATTTTTGCTGGGTCAAAAATGAAACAGTAACGGAACTTCCCGGATTTGCCTTACCCCAAACAGGCAATGGCTTATCTCTTTGAAGTACCATGTTATCAGAAAAAACGGAAGGAAGTTTTAGTTGTGAACTAACTCCTGTATAAAACAAAAGAAGCAAACCAAGCAAGAATAGATTATGAAGCGACAATCGAAACATAGCAAACAATTAACTAACTAAAGTACTCATTCACCAAGGGGAATCCGTCCTGCGGCATCCTGCACTATTCATCTGATTTTATAACATATTGACTGTCTTATTTAAATTTGTATTTTATTAAGCATTGACAACAATTTCACCCATAACATCTCCTTATTCAAAACTTCAGATACGCATTGCCGTATCTGTGTTTTTCTTTTGCCAGGGTATTTGTTTTGCAAGCTGGGCAAGCCGGATTCCCGATTTTAAATCATTTTTACATTTATCAGAAGCCGGTTTAGGAAGTATTTTACTGGGATTGCCCCTCGGTCAATTGACGATGATGCCATTCAGCGGCAGAATTGTTACAAGATTCGGCAGCAAAAACGTATTGCGGATTGCAGCTGTTTGTTATGCACTTATACTCACCTGCATTGGATTAGTAAATGAACCATGGCAACTGGCACTTTGCTTGTATTTCTTTGGGTTGAGTGGTAATCTCTGTAATATCGCAGTAAACACTCAGGCAGTATATGCTGAAGAATTATTTGGCCGGTCAATCATGTCATCTTTTCATGGAGTGTGGAGTGTTGCCGGTTTTACGGGTGCATTAGTTGGCTCATTGATGTTGCTGCTTTCTTTGAAACCTTATGCTCATTTCTGGATCATTGCGGGCTTTGTAATACTGCTAAACCTTTCTTTCAATAAATATTTACTGCATACAGCCATCAGCAAATCAGCCTTATCGTTCAAAAAAATAAAATGGCCACAGCCTTTACTTATAAAATTAGGATTGATTGCTTTTTGTTGTTTGAGTGCCGAAGGATGTATGTTTGATTGGAGTGGTGTGTATTTTAAACAGGTGGTAAAAGCGGAAAGATCAATGGTTTCATTAGGCTATGCCTCTTTTATGATCATGATGGCAACAGGAAGATTTACCGGAGATAGGCTGGCAGAAATATTTAGCCGAAAGAAAATGATACAACTGAGTGGCGTTTTAATTTTTACAGGCATGATATTCGCCGTATTACTTCCATACCTTATCACTGCTACCATTGGTTTTCTGATTGTTGGATTTGGTGTAAGCAGTATTATTCCATTAATGATCAGTACTGCAGGAAAACAAACTCAGGTTTCAAGCAGTATTGCTATTGCTACTGTATCCGGAATTGGATTTCTTGGATTTTTAATGGGTCCGCCATTGATAGGTTATATTGCACAAGTGGCAGGATTACAATATTCCTTTTTGGTTATTGCCTTTTTAGGACTAGGCATCAGCCTAATGGTGAGTAAGGTTAAAGAAATAACCTGACACTTATAAAAGTTCTTTCAACTTTTCAAACTCATTCCCGGATATTGAAAAAATTGTTCCATGCCTGATACCTTGTGGTAATGAAATTTTATCGGAGATATCTGTCCAATTTATTAGATCTGATGATTGTACCGCACCATATTTATGATCCCGGTATTTATCAAAATAAACAACCCAGTTTCCATTTAATTTCAATGTTGTTGGTCCTTCTGCCCAATAATTGCCAGTAATAGGTGCAGAGGCAGCAGTATAACCCTTACCGAGCTTTTTACTGGTAGCAATTTTTATGTTTTTCTGCACCGGCTCTCTTGTTTCATCTTTTAAAAACATAACAAACCGTTTGCTATCAGGCACAATGGTTGCATCAATTACATTAAAGCCTTTATCGTAAAGCAATTTTGTTTTGCTGAAATGCTCAAAGACTTTAGTCGTTACATAATACATACGATGATTATAGCCATTTTCCACTTTAGGGTCAGCCGGAAATTTACCGGCTATGGTGGTAGCCCAGTAAATCACATACTGTTTCTTCTTTTTATCGTATGTAATCTCCGGTGCCCAGCAATTTCTTGCCGAATCTTCATGGTGCATAACCGGAATAAATTGCTGTTCGCTCCAGTGAATTAAATCAGCCGAGCTTGCATAGCCAATTCCTCTTTGGTTCCAGCTAACAGTCCACACCATGTGAAATTTATTGTCTGCACCACGAATAATACAAGGGTCCCGCATTAATGAATCCCTACTAAGAATGGGTCGCAAAAATGATTGATCATTTTTCAATGCTTTCCATTTTAATCCATCATGGCTATACGCCAGATGCAATCCATCTTTTCCGTTGTTTTTAAAATAAGAAAACATATAAACAGAATCGGAAGTTTGTCCGGCTAATTGCTGAACCAAGTAAATACTTACTAATAACAAAAATATTTTCATATTATCTGATTAAAGTTAAACTCATTAAACCAATTACGACATCATTGGTGATGGTTTGCAATTTTAATTCCTTCAGCGTTTTATTTTTATTCAATGGTAGATCTAAAACCGTAGCTGCTCCGCCATCAATCATTTTCCCTTTGTAAATTGCAAATGTATTATCGTAGTCAGATACAATTTTTCCTGTTCTTAAATGAATACGTACAGGTCTTGCCGCATCAATGGTAAAAGCAAAACCGTCATCCATATAATCCTGTTCAATGGGCCACCATGTTTCAGGATTTTTCAACAATAATGTATCAGCTGTATTATCAGTATAGGATATGATAACCGCACCATTCACCATCCTGCTTTGCATTGGGTTGGTCGATCCTGCCATCAGCAAATAAGCATGAGATGATTTACCTGCTAACGGAACGATGGCTTCTTTAGGGTAATTATCCCACTGCGAAGTAAACAGGATATTTGATTGTAACGTATCTGAAGGAGTGGCAAAAGAAATACCCTGTGGCAAAACAATTCTGTTTAATTCACCGGCTGATTTTCTTAATCCCCTGTCATTTACTTCGGCCGTTAATAATGGATGAGTCCATTCTCCTATTCCCTGTGTAGGTAATTGCAATGTTGCCACCTGTGGTCTTGGTGAGAGATACTGGTTTTTAAAAATGTTCGTGACTTTATCGTTAAACAGTTTCGATAAATCTATCTGCTCTGTTTTCCCAACAGTTTGATCCGTATTCCAGTTAACGATTTGCTGATGAACAATGATTTCATCTGATACAAACGAAATGGTATTGGAACCGGGAATAACATACTGCTTTTCTACATTCGTCTGCTTGTAAAAACTATTAGGCTGCAATTCCAATGACTTGATAAACGGATGAACATCTACATTAATGGCAAGATTGCCTTTTATTACTGCACTGGTATTATTAACAACATTGAATTGCAAGCTACCCTTTGGCTGATTGAATGAAGCGGTGATTTCAACGGCAGGTTTCACTATTATATCCAACGGCTGCCACCAACTGAAATCATTTTGCTTCAGTTTTACAAAAACAGTATAGCTTCCTTTTACTGCATTGATCACTGCTGTACATTTTTCTTTATTGTTTTGTACAGATTGTAAGATTTGCTGCGGATCGGATATGCTTTGAATTTCAGAACCGGGAAATTGCAAATCAAGTATCGTTCCGTTCGTATAATGTGGTTGCAGACCAGATACCGCTGTGATATTTCCTGACCATACGATGCTGATGATATACTTATCCTGTACTCCGCTGCTCACTTCAATTGCAGGCGACCCTATCACATCATCAACATTTTTCCATGTTGCTTTTTTCCCGTTTACTATTATAGATTGAACGTTCGCCCCATTTGCTTTTACTACTAATTTCAATTTCATCTTTTTACCAAAAGACGGAATAATGGTATAACGGTCTTCTTTTCCGTTTCGCATAAAATCAACTGTAATATCAGGTAAGCTGATTGAAGCATGATTCCATACAGAAGGAAAACCAGGCTTTATTACCAGTTCTCCTTTCAACGCATTTGGTAAAATTCCAAACAAACCTTCCACCAGGCTTCTTGCAGTCATAGCAACTGGATCAGCAAAATCACGGTAAGATTCACCACGGGCAGCATCATAAAAAGATATTTGCCCGATGTTACCTGCACTGCCACCGAGATACATGGTAGATAATAATTCACTCTTAAATAAATTAAATCCTTTTTCATTTCTTCCGGCCTGCCAGTTAGCTAATGCAGTATGCATCACTTCAGCAGTTGCAACATTATTCAAGCTCCACTCGTAAGGCATCCAGTTTGTTGTGCTCACGGTATAATAACCATCTTCCAATCCTTTTGCAGTTACAGGAATATGAGGAATATTTTCATCAATGTATTTCATGCTTTGATATGCCTGGAAAAGATCCGGCACATCACTGTCAATGCTGTGATACATTGTCCACAACCCGGCGCTTGTATGCAGCAACTGGTTACCCATTATATCCTTAAATTCTGCATAAGTTCCTTTCGACGGCATCCACAAAACAGTATTGATTGCTTTCAGAATTTTGGCAGCTTCAGCTTCATAAGCAGATCCATCTTCACCAATCAGTTTTGCAATCATCGCTGCATCCCGGTTGCCTTTATAATTGTAAGCCGATGAATGTGTAACTGCTCCGCCACTGTATTGCAATGCATCGCTTGCCCAGATAACAGCATATGCATCGTACAGGCCATCATCATCCGGATCAAAATTTCTTTTCTCCCATGCAAGATGCCGGGTAATAACCGGCCACATTTCTTTTGCAAAAGTCAAATCACCAGTCCAGAATAAATGACGCAACAATGCATCAATATAAACCAGGTTCATATCATAATGATGGGCACGGATATCACCATTGGGGTTGCGACAAATATATCCGCTGGTAAAAACAGATGTTCCGATTTTCTCCAACGTTCTTGCCAGATGCAGCGCTGTATCCATTACAAGCGGGCCGCTCAACGGAGTAGTTAGCTGCGACAAAGCATATGCTTTAAAATGTGTGTTTGCCCTGTCGTGCCAACTTAGTACATCACCAACATACGGACCACGCCAACCATTTAAACGCATTCTCCAACCAATAGAACCATGCATAAACGTTGGGTTTTCCCAAACAGCATCTGCTGCAATTCCTAAAACTCCACCTAATGTGTTGATGTATTTATCGGGAGTAACTACTTTAACTCTATTGGCAATCTTACTTCTTGCATTTTCTGCCTTACTGTATATTTTTTCAGATTCAGAATACGATATAGATTTATTACTGCCGGATTTTTGAATGACGAAAAAATAGTCTTCGTTGTTTTTTACATTCAGTCTGCCTGTTATCATTGATGCTTTGCTTTTTGTTGACTGATATAAAAGATCCGGAGATTTTTGTTGTGCAGCATCCCCAATATGTAATTGCATGGAAGGAGGAACAAATCCAATTATCTGTTGTTCTTTGGCAACCTTAACAGGTTGAACCGTATCAGTTACAAAATTTTTATTTACATACGGATCCCATTCAGCAACTACACCTGTTCCAAACTTCAGCAGGAAATTATTTCCGTTTAATGCATAACTGTTATCTGTACAATATTCCGGTTTTAAATAAAAACTACTTTCAGGATCAGGGCCCATATCGCCATCACGGCTGAATTTTTTTCCTGAAACACCTCCGTAAGCGTAAATTAATTTTACAGATGATGGAACGTTTTCAAACTGCAACTTAATAATAACACCCTCAGCATCCCCCATGGCAAGAATACTAAGGTGCAGCTTTCCTTTGCTGAGCATTTTATCTTCAATTACATAAAGCATGCTGCCGGGGCGGTAACGTGCAGTGATTTTATCAGCAGTAATTAACCATTTGCTGCTGTCATTATTTGCCAAGCCGAATTTTATATTACCACCCATGCCCGGCATATACAATGCAAACTCCGGAAGATCGCCTGCTTCAGCACGAAAGGCAGTATTCGTTCCATATAAAGCTCTTGTAAACCGCCTGTTCCCATTCGTAATCACAATATCATTTTCTTGCGGATGATAACGAACTTCCCGAACCTTCCCATGCCAGAGTTGCTCCTGACAATAACCAGTGCTTACAAAAAGTAACAGAAAAAATAAATTCAGATTCTTTTTCATTTATCTAATAAATATTTAAGTAATCATTTAAGTTTCCAGATTTTGATATTATCTATCAATTGCCTGCTTCTAGTACTTCTAAAAGCAAACCAGCCATTAACCAAAGGATTCTTGTCTTTGTAAGAAAAAAATACTTTCCCATCGACAATAAACTCAGCTGTTCCATTTTCTACTTTAAGCTGAATGTGATATTTCCTATTGGGCTTCAGTAAATGCAAACTATCCGTATATTCTCCGACAATTTCTAAAATTCCATTGCCCCCATAACGACGCATCCTTGTGGTTGTGTTATAATTTCCACCCATACCAACATAATACATCTGCAAACTGTCATATTCCCTGAAGCCCCCTTTTCGTTTAAACATTTTCTGTTGTGGATCGGTTGCCATCCAGAATTGATTCAGGTCACTCAGGCGATCATGAGTTCCACTATCCATAACCACCGTTCTGTCGAATTCAATCATAATATTTCCCTTAAGCTCATACTTATACCAAACTGTAATTCCTCCTTCTGAATTCAGCTGCAATTGATTATTTACAATTGAGCAGACATTACTTTCCTTATCACTTTTTTCAATTATCCATTTATCAGAGAGAGTTGGTTTTGAAAAATCATCTTTAAAAATCAGTTTTTTCTTGCCTGAATAAACAGAAGCCTGCTGCCATGAAATAAATAAACCCGACATCAGGAACAATAGTAAGACAACTGTTTTTTTCATTTTAATTTGCTTCCAGTTTAATAACATCATACATAATGCCGCCGCCATCCTTTACATCAGGCAATTTCAGTGAAATTATATTTTCGCCAAGTTTCAATAAAGTAGATGAGAAATTTACAACCTGTTTGTAATAATATCCTCCGGCAATTGCACTCCGGTAAACACTGGCATCATTACCGAACCTGTAAGCTCCGGCTTTTGTTCCGTTTACCCATACTTCCAATGCTGGATTTTTTGCACTGCCTGCAATACCAATTGTCAACGTTGCCTGATTTTTATATTCTTTGCTTAAAGTAAAATTTATATTCCAGCTTCCCTGTTTTGTTTGTGCGTAGTACCAATCGCTTTCTTTATTCTTACCAATAGTAAAATTTAATTCGGCCGGGGGAATTTTAAACACACTATAATCCCGTTTACTGTCTGCCAGTTTAAAGCCGGTTGTTTTCCGGTCGGCAACACCTATCTGCCATAACAAATCACCTCCTTTTGAAGTTGACCAATTCACTTTATTCAAATCAGTAATCATGCCTGCAGGAACTGTAATATTATTTTGTTGATATTCTTCTGTACTATTATTACCAAATGCATACATTGAATAACTGCCCGGTCTAATATTTTCAATTTGAAAACTACCATCAGCTTTTGTATTTGCATTATACATATAAGAACGGCTTTGCGCCTGCCAGTCAATACCTGGCTGTGCCAGAATTATTTTTGAAGCATCTGCAGGTTTTCCATCAATCAGTAAATGTCCTTTTACCGTTCCCCTCTTCAAAGGATATTCATTATGTTGCATCCATGCATAAGGCCATTGTTTTTTTTCCTTTTCTGCCTGTCGTTTTGCATCTTTCCAGATGGAAGCAATATCATTTCCTTCATTGAAGTATAACAAAAATGGGCCATTGAGTTTTACCCATTCATCTTTGATGAAATTATCACCAGTGCGTTTATCACTTAAAAAATGGCCGCAGTTAAACATATTAATGAGATAAGGATTGCTGTGAACATTCTGGTATTGCTTTGTTGGTCCACCATTCAGGTATTCATGACTTGCCTGAATGACAAACATTCCCAGTCCTGATTTTTGTCCGGCCATTCCATGCACATAACGACCATCAATATAATCAGCATAATTATATTTGGTATAGATTGACCCATCAGCCATTCTAAAGGTCCAGTCCTGAATTTCTTCTTTTAATTCGGACATTTTCGGCATTGGTCCCTGAATACTGTCTCTTACCAGGTGATAATCAAAAAGAGACTCATCGCTTCTTATTCCCCAACGGGTTTGTCCATAATTTCCGGCAGAATCTTTTGCATGATGTGATTGAACCAGGTAACAATACACTCCTGCATCGTTTCTTTTCAAAATATAATGAAGATCATATTGAAAATGATTATCTGCATTATGATAAAAGGAAAGTTCAACTAAGTCAGCTGTTTCTCTTACAACCCTGAAAGTTGATGGATACATTGAAAAACCAGGTCCCAGTAAATATCCCCGCTGATCTTTTCCATTCAGTAAACTCTTTCCTTTGTAAATGATTTTATTCAAATCTGCATTCTTCTTATCAAATGAAACACTGATCACTTTATTCGACAAAGTAACAGTCGTGGAATCCTGCTTCACTGTTACCTGTGCATTCAAAGTTGCAATGAGCAAAATCATCATGCCAAATAAAATAATTATTCTTCCTGTCATAATTGATTAATTGTATTTCAGCATAACACTGTTACACCATTATTATGTATTGAAACTCAAAACATCTTTTTCAGTCCTTCCCATTTCACCTTCCATGATTTCGGAAATCCGATATTGATTTCTTTATCAGCATCAGCACCGGTACACATCAGAGCCACCGCATTCAATACTCCACCATTACCCGGCAAGTAAATAGTTAAGCGGTCATCCTGGTAATTATGTCCATTCACTAAATATGTATTTGTTTTAATCGGCATCAATAAAGCATCCACAGCTTTTTCCGGCAGGTGTAATCTTGCTGCAGCCATTGCTACCAATGGAAAATCCCAGCCCCATGTATCATTCCACTTCCACACTTTCCAAACTGTATCCAATGTGTTTCGCATAATAATTGTATCCAACCCATGCACAGCAGGTAAAGAACTATACGCACCTAAAACAGCGGGATGATCTGTTAAATATTTTGAGTCCGGTTCGTAACAATCGGGTGTACTTTCTGTAGCCAGATAAACACCATTTCGCTGTGGCAGCGGTGCCAGGTTATTGATAATCTCATCCCATTTTTTATCCCTGGGTAATCCTAATCTTTCCTTCCATTCCTGTGCTTTTTGTAAAGCCCAGCTCCAATATACTAATTCATAAGTAGGGTTAAATGTACTTACCGCATCAAAACACTCCTGTGCCGGAATCAACCCTTTGCCTAAATTATATTTCTTTGTCTGTGCATTATAAGAAGGAAAAGATGCCATAAAATCAGCAGTAGCAAAAAGCAGTTCTTTGTATTTATTGAGTACCTGTTTTGTTGGTTTTGCCCGGTACAACAATTCAGCCATATAAATAAAATGCGGTTGTTGCCATATTAAGAATGCACCAACCGATGATGGTGATTCGTTGCCATCATTATCCGTCATTTTTTGCCAGCGCAAACCATCCAGACCTTGGCGTTTTGCAATCAGCTTAGCTTTATCAGCTACTTTAAAATACCAGTCAAGACTTTTTTCCATCAGTTCCACTCTTCCCCATTGTGCAAAATGAACGGCATGCCACCAATGCATTTCCAGGTGTGGTTTACCATACCAGCTGTTATAGTTTAAACCAGTTTCTTGTGGTGGATAAGCGGATGAACATTGTATTTTAGTAAGGTATTGTGATAAAATGGATCGTCGTTCTATTTCAAAAGCTCTTGGGTCTTTTGTTGCGGAGAAATCAACAGCACCACCGCTGAGCCAGAATTTTTTATAAGATGTATTACTGCTTTGTTGCGTTTGAATAAAGGATGGAACAGGTTCGTTCATTCTATGCTGATTAAACAAACAAGTAAATTCGAAAATGTTAGTTTTTTTATCGGGAGTAATTACAAAATAATTTTCTTTCGCTGCCTTTAATTGAGCGGTTTGTGACCATTTTAGATTGAGCATATAATTGGTCGTATCCAAATCAACTGCAATAACGCCATTGTTTTTTGTAAATTGAGTTGCAGAAGAAAAATGCAAAATTTCGTTCCAGTTAGTTCCCACATCTTTCCATTGACCATTTGGGTAAGGAATTCGTAAACGAATTTGTATTCGTTGCTGCTTTAGCAAATTCGATTCAATTTTAAAAGCAACGGCATCTTGCTGCTGGTGGCCAGCTGTGATGACTTTTACGGGTATTCCTTCCACTGTAAACGAACTGCTGATGATACCAGTCCATAAATCCAATTGCTGGTTGATGTTTTTGATATCATAAACTGTGGCCAATGTACCATCCTTCTTTTTTATTTCCAAACCAATATTACCTAATTGCAATCGATGCTGATTCACCCGGAAATACTCCACTGCTTTTTTAGCTTCGGGTTCTTTACCCTGAACGGTGTAAGAAATTTTTCTTCCTTCTAAGTCATACGTTCTTTGTGTTTGTTCAATTTTCAAATTTTCTGTATTGGGAAAACTATGCCAGCCCCAAACCGACTGTGTACCTAAAGGAACACCTTTTGCATAAGCATCTGGAAAGGATTGCATACCTGTGGCATCTACGGTGAAAGCGAAGTTGCCATTCCCAACAGATAAAGAAGAAAGCGAATCAATTTTGTTGATAGTAATGTTGTGGCGTTTAACTACTACTTCCCTATTAATTTTTTGTGCATTAATATTTACCACAAAAGCACCAAGGATACATAGGGAAAAACCTAAGATGTATTTTTTAAAACTTGTATTCCTGTTCTTATTGAAATTATTAAATACCATATAAATATTTTAACCTTGATTTTGCACTCTGAGCTTATTGCTACAGTATCTACTAACTGACGGAGAAAAAATAACAATAACCCAAATTGCCGGTATTATAATAGACCATATCAATCCTACACTGCCAGACTTTTCAAATTTGCCGCCATCATCAATGATATTTAAAAGTTTTAAACAATGAAGACTAATTGCGAGAAGCAAAAAGACAGCTATTACAAATCGTAATCCAAAAGGCCTGATTCCTTTTGTTGAAAAAATCAAAATTACTGTGAAAATCAGAGCACTCATATAACTATGGATTGTACTCACCCCGAATTTCCCATAATAGAAACTTCGTATATCCTGCTTTACAAAAAACAAATTAGTCAATTGTAAAATAGTAACCACTACTGCAAATATGGCAAAGGCTTTTAGTCCGATTGGAGCTGCAGTAAACTGTTTAAAAAATACTTCTAAATTACCTTTCAGGTTCGCTTTATATTTTGTTAGATTAATTGCCATACTAAATTTTCAGGGGTTAGGGAATAAAAACATTATCTATTGCAGGTCTGCTGTATTGTTCTTTACTATTCGTTGTTTTCGGCATTCCAAAATAAAAATACAAGGTACGTTTCTTACTACCACTTAAGTGGTTCAATTCGCTTTGCGGGCCATATACTCTTGTGTTGGTAGTTAACCCGGTTGCCAATTTTGTGCCGATCGGCGGAATGCAATCGAGAAATGAAATATTGCCCACCGGAATTTCCGGATGTGGCTTGTTGGCACTACTCAATGCATAAAAATCAAAGAGGCGAACAAACAAACCTTCATCCTTACTGGCAATGTAAAATTTCCCTTCTACGGTACTCAGTTCCATCCACGATACTTCGCCATAGTAACCTTTGAACTCCGGATATACTACAGGCGAATAACCTGTGTGAGTGTTGTTATAAATATTTTGCCAAACATTAACCGGTGTACCTGCCATTCTGTTTTTCCATTGACGGGAAGGACCTTTGCCGAGATAACGATTTGATAAAACATAGTTTTCCGGGTAATTGAAACTGATACCTGCAAAAGGCTGATCACCTTCGGCACTATATTCATACTCAAAGGCTGTCCATCCACTTGCATTGATCGACCATTTGGTGTACTTTATATCACCACTGTAGGTAAATTCTACTACCTGGTTGCTGCCTTCTTTATAAGCTTTACTTCCGGTTACTGCTGCATTTCCTTTTACTAATACAGGGCCATTGTTAAATGACAATACATAATCGTTGGCGGTATTTCTGGTAGTAACAAGATTGCCTGACTTCTTATCCAGCACTACACTTACTTCGCCACCGATGATCGTGTAAAGGGTATCAGTTTCTTTTATGAATGTTGAATCATTTTTAAACGTTACAAAATTGTTCAATTGGGATTGCTTACTTTTTATTTCGCTTGTCCACTTATACAACTCTTTTCCAAACGGATCTTTGGCAACAATCACCAATGCATCATAATTTTTGCAATCAGCAGGCAATTGAAGATTTAATACGCCTTGTTTAGTAGCAGCAATATCAGGTGACGATGCTATTCCTTTTTGTTTGACCACATATCCATCAAAGCGGTCGAATGGCTTACTAAAATCAACAAGGGCCCAGTGAAAAGTACATTTATTGGTATTAGTGAAATGAAAACGATTATCCAGTTCTATTTGCCCGTTGAAGTTCATTGGCAATTGTGCCGGCATTTTCAATTGCAGCGGAGAGAATATCTCCCGCAGTGCATAAAAACTCCCTTCCTTCTCCCGGTGTGAACCGAGGATACCATCATTCGCATTCAAGCCATTTGCATCTAAAACATTATTCAGATCTGTTCTTACCACTGCTTCATCCACCAACGCCCAGATGAATACACCACCGCTCTTCTGCGATTTCCAGTGCAGGTTCCAGAAATCTTCCATGGCTGCACCGGCACCACCATCATCCTGCGAATGCAGCATTTCAGTGGGCATATAAATCAATGAATCGTTCAGAATTTTTTGTGTGCTGTAAAAATCTTCGTAGTGATTACAATCAATGCCATTGAACTGGTTTCCGGGACGGTGATGCGGATGAATTACTGGCCGTTTTTGAAAATCCCATTTAACAAAATCATCATCCAGTTCTTTGTTAGTTCCGCCTTCATTTCCATTGTTCCAGAAAATGATAGAGGGATGATTCAAATCTCTCAACACTAACTCTTTTACTAAAGGTTCGCCGGCTTTTGCAGAATAATATTTTTGCCAGCCCGCCAATTCATTCAATACATAAATGCCTAAACTATCGCAAAGCTGTAAGAAATATTTATCCGGCGGATAGTGTGAACAACGAACGGCATTCATGTTCATTTCTTTTATCAGCAAAGCATCTTGTAATTCCTGCTCCTTACTTAAACTTCTGGCAGTTTCCGGCCAGAAACAGTGTCGGTTGGCCCCTTTCATTTTCACCTGTGTTCCATTAATATAAATCCCTTGTCCGTATTTTATTTCAATGGTGCGGAAGCCAAATTTTTCATTCAGTTCATATAGTTTTTTACCTGAAGCATCCTGCAACACCACATTTGCATTGTAGAGATTAGGAGTTTCGGAAGTCCATGTTTTTATGTTAGCCACGAATGCACTAATGATAGTCTTTTCATTGTCCTTATTGATACTTCTGGCAACACTATGTACCAATTTTTGATTAGCATCAAATATTTTTACTGTAACTTTTGCATTCTGCTGTAATCCTTTTGGATGAAGTTGAATAGAGAAGTTACCATCATGCTTTGCATCAATGCCTACATAATCAATAAACGCTTTCGGCGTAGCTTCTAAAAATACCGGACGAAAAATACCGCCAAACACCCAATAGTCAGCAAGGCGTTCTGCATTGTTCACACTGGCATCGGCACTCATTTTACTTACCGTTACTTCCAGTGTATTCAGTTTATCATAATTCAACAAAGAACTGATGTCATATTTAAAACGATAGAAAGCTCCCTGGTGAATGGTACCGGCACTTTTACCATTAATCTTAACCTCCGTATCTGTCATACTGCCATCAAAAACGATATTTACATTTTTCCCTTTCCATGTTGCAGGTACTTTGAACTGGTATTTGTACATTCCTTTCTCATCATAAAACCTTGCATTCTTGCCGTTGGTTTTATAATCCCGGCCATAATTATAATTACCAAAGCCCTGCTGCTCCCAGCAACTGGGTACTTGTATCTTTTTCCACTCGCCACTATTGCGGCCTGCGGTACAAAAGAAATCCCACTTTACGGTATTTTTTGCATCAATACCGGAGAGATATTGTATTTGCTTTTGCTGGGCATTAAGAGAAGTGAAAAGTAAAAAGAAAAAAATCAAAAGCAGCGGCAGTTTGTGTTTTGTGTGCATGGTATATTTTTTAGATCAGATTTTGTAAGATTTTTTTTGATAAAGTTGAGTCCCGAAGTTATTTTTTATGTCAACTAAACATTGCCGATTCTTAATTAAGAAATAAAACTGCCAGCAATTGAGTATAACCGGTACTCCCTTATTTTTAATTATTGACTTTCTTTAATTTTCCATATATTTTCAACGCTAACTTTTACTGGCCCCAACAATCCAGATGGCAATAAAGCATCATCTTTATCAAAAAAATCCATTGTTATAAAGGTGATTCTGTTACTACCCGGCCTTTCTTTTTTTTCCTTCACCCAATCGGGAACGACTTGTAAATTTCTACCGATTTTTTTATTGGGCGTTACATTACCAAAGTACCTTTCCGGTCCCCAGTTACAATCATCGGGTTCATGTTCATCTCCAATCATCCGGTTAGGCCAAAGATTGGTTACTTCTATTTCAAGATGGTTTTCACCCGTTTTACAACAAGCCGATATTTCTGTTATAAAGGGTGGTTTCCAAAAAGTATTTACTTTTTTTCCGTTTACGATAATTGTTGCCACGTTTTTTACTGTACCCAAATCGAGAAATATTGCGTTCCCTTTCGAAAGTTCATTAGCTGCAAGCATAAATCTTTTGCGGTAGTTTGCTTTACCGGAAAAGTATTTGATACCTTTTTCACTATGTTCTGAAAATGAAATCAATTGATTAAAATGAGCAGTTGGCGGTGCTCCTCTTTTCTGCTGAAATGAAATATCCCAGTCATTATTCAAGAGCTTAATAACTGGTTCTTCAGTTTGTATTTTGTTTTGGGAATTGTTGCTTCCGGATAAAATAGTATAATCTCCTTTTTCTTTTAAATGAATAATAGGTTTGTTATTTTTTATGGCCAGATATTCAAATGGGTTCACTGATTTTCCATTTAACTGTAACCCTGTAAAGCCATTTTTTTTAAAGCCCGATTTTCTAAACACAACAAATATGGAACCGTAAGCCTCCAGGCTTAACAACACATTTGTGCCTGTATTAACTGCTTCCCAAACCGGGGCTTCTAGCATTATCCCTGTTTCGGGATTCCACAATTCAGGCAACATACCAATTACCCGAAAGCCCAATAGAATTTCCTTTGCTTTATTCGACTGATTAGAGATAAAATAAAAATGTTTTTGCTTATCATTCCGGTGTATCCATAAAATATCCTGTTCGCCTGCGGGAAATGTTACATCTTTTGAAATATTTTCCAGTTGTAATACTTCGTTCACTTCGTATCCGGTATATACTTTCCCCTTTCCAATTTTACGTATTTTCTTCTCAAAAATCCCTACTGATGACGAAAGGCCGAATAACAATTCGCTGATTTTTTTGACTTCTTCATTTTGTGACTGTCCTTTTATACCAACTCCTCCTTTAAAACCATTACCCAATAAAGCTGCTCCTTTATTTACCAGTAATTCAATTTTATGGGCTAACTCAATATTTATAGAACAATTGGCCGGTATTATTACTACGCTGTATTGCATTCCGTCAGGTAAAACCAATTTATTTTCTCTTACATCAAAACGTTGTATAAACTCTTTTACATTGCAGGTGTCTGCTTTATAACCGGCAATACCTGCCGGGTCTTTTTGTTTTGTAAGATGGAGAAAGCATATATCTGCAACAAACAATCCCTTTTGTAAAAGCATTTGGCAGCGGTTTACATATTGTATCCATTCGGGAGCACCATGTTTCCACCATGTTTGTGCCGGACCAAATTGAGTTCCCCACCAGCCCATCGTCATGCCCGGCTGGGCATGAGGCCAGGGCTGATGTGCACTGGCATGTAAAACAAAAAGATTAACACCTTTACAAAAAGCCCGGTCGCCTGCCTGCTTCAAATCAAATAAATCAACTTTCCATGCAAACTGTGGCTGACCTGTAAAAGCCTCGGCAGCAACTATTCCTTTACCATTAACATGTGCATTACTTGCAACGGGTAAAATAGAATCCCAGCCCCAGGTGGTTGGCCCCCACCAAAACTCACACATCACCATATCGCCAATTCCTCTGATGGCATTAATATCGAAATTCACATGCCCGGTTCCATAAGGCTCAGCTAAAAATTGCATACCGTGGTTATTGATAAGCTTTGCAAGATGCTGGTAATAATTTTCTGCAAACAGGGCCGTGATAGTTTGCTGCCAGTCTTTTTTAAAGAGAGCAGTATTATCAGCGTTGTCTATAATAAACTCTGCCAATACCGGCAACCACGGCAGCACATCGTAACCACAACGTTGTTTAAACTCTTCAGGCATCTTTTTTGTCCAGGTTTGTTCGCCTGCCTCATAGCTGTCAAGTTCAAAACGTTTAAAAGTAGTACCCACATGGTTGCCTGCCATTTTAATCAATTTGGCGGGATATAAATCCCAAAATTTTTCCAGGGCTTCTTTGCTCATTTTATCAACTTCCAATCCTCTCCCAGACAAAGGTGCAGTATTATTCATCTGGCCCGTTACGGTATGTCCAAATCTAAGAATGCTCCATTCACCCTTTGGCAACTGTTGCTTTAATTTATTTTCCGGAGTTAAGGCATCTGTAAATACTAATACTGTTTCTTTCGAAATTATTTCATTTCCTGTTGGTATTGCTACCACACATATGTCTTTGTAAAAATCCCAACGGGTATCTGCCTCAAACTTTGGGATGGTTATGGTAATACTTTCATCGCTTTGCAAAGTTGTTTTTGTCCATACAATTTTTTGCATGGAATCTTCTGGCAGTAACCCCGGCGCACCGCTGGCAGACCATCCGGGGCAAATATGTGTGCCGAATGTCATTCCTAAACGCTTGCATTCATCCAATGCGAAGTGCATTAGCTCAAACCATTTATTACTGAGTACTGTGATCTCCGGGTCTGTAACATCAGCTTCTGTATTACCGATTAAAAATTGTTGAACATCTTTTATACCTGCTTTTTTAAATGCTTCAAGGTCGTAAGTAATACCTTCTTTAGTAACACAACCATTTATCCATTGCCATAAAATATATGGTGTACTATTAGCCCCTTTTGCAAAATCTGCCAGTACTAAATCATTAGTAGTTTTAAAAGAAAAAAATCCTTCTTCATTCCACCTCAAATGAATTAAACTGGCTGAAAGGGCCAATGTATTATTACGTATAAATCTTCGTCTGTCCATTGCTTACTTACCCACTTTATTGAGCAACTATTGTTACCTGGTCAAGTATAACTCCATCATCAACTGCTGTAATTTTCAGTATATGTTTTCCCGGTTTACCAACAACATGTTTTGTTGTACGAATAGCCTGGTTGGCTAATACATTCTGTTTCCACTCTTCGCTTCTTCCCTGTGTGGCATAATCAATTGTTTGCAAAGAACCATCATCCACTTGTATTGTATATCGGATCTTTGTTCCGTCAACAGGATGATTGGGTGCCAATGCAACTACTATACTTACTGAATCTTTATTACCTGTAAACGGAAACGAAACAGAACTTCCCTTGGGCAAACTTATTGCTACACGCTGGTAACCCAACCCATATGCCACTGGCTTTGTACCGGTGTAGGTTTTATAATCAGTTCCGTTGAAAACAAACAATGGCTTAACTGTTTGCACGAATGGCTTATCCGTTATTTGTTGAATTGCCTGATCATACACCGCCAGTTTTCTTGGCTTCATATCCATCATGTACTTCCACTTTCCATTTGCAAGACTGTTATACCTGTTCGTAAGTGTAACGATGGTATCGTATGCCGCATCACTAAATTTCCATTCTGCTTTTCCATGCCGTGCAAGTTGCGCATTCAATAATTTACGATTGAGAGCTGCTGCACCTCTTACCGGATATTCAATCAACTGGAACCAGCTTTCTTGTTTTGCTGTAGGGATGCGTTTGGAAATTCCTAAGGTTTTCTTTTCAATCGCTGCGTATTGCTCCAATCGCTGGTTAATTTCTTCTTCACTCCAGGGAAGGTCAGTTACAATTCTGTATTTCGGATCGCTTTCCTCTGTTCTTGTTGCTCCCATAAATTCGGGTTTCCGGATATAGGCCAACCGGTAATATTCGTTCATCACCGGTATAATATCTTTTGCATTAGTTTCGCCAAACTCCCTTGCCAGCCAGGTATGCAAATGTTTTTCCAAACCTTTACTGCTGTTTTCAATGGACTCAATGTTCCATCCCATATCCAGGAACAGCTCTGTTAAATACTCTGCTGGTTTAATGTCGCCCACATTTACCACCCACATGTCTTTTGCACCTTTATCATATGCCATTTTCATCTGTGTATATACTTGTGCCGGGTGGGTGGTAGCCAGCCATAAATAATCATGTGGCCTGCCCCAGTAGGATATATGATAGTACACTCCGTTGCCACCTTTTCGTTTCTGTTCTTTTTCATTGGGAAAATGTTTGACATAACCGTAGTTATCATCACACCACATCAAGGTAACATCTTCGGGCACATCAAAACCAGCATCATAAATATCCTGCACTTCTTTGTAAGGGATGAATGCCTGTGGCACTTTAGTTACGTCGGGATTGATATGCTTCACTAACATTTCCCTTTGTTCTTTCACAGCTTTGTCCATCACCTCTTTTTGCTCCTTTATGGTATTAGCACCAAGCATTTTACTGTCGTGCACACCACGGATACCCAACGTATAAATTGCATTAATGTCTTTGCTTTGTTTTACCCTTTCTTCCCAATAACGATAAATTGTATCTTGATTAGTGACAAAATTAAAATCACCCATTGTTTTTTCATTCCACTCACCAACGTTATTGCGCAACATCGGTTCTGCATGTGAACTGCCAATTACAATAGCATAATCTTCTGCCACTTTTGTATTGCCCGAAATGGAGAAAAAAGCTTTTGTAGAAGGATGCATGGCGGGCCATATAAGATTGGCTCTTAATCTTAATAATAGTTCAAATATTTTAGCATAGGTCTTTGGACCGATATCGCCGGTTTCGGGTTCAAATGTTTTTGCAGCCCATGGTTGCAGACCCCAATCTTCATCGTTTAAAAAAATGCCACGATACTTAACTGATGGAGTTGAAGATGTATAGTTGCCGGATATAAATATTTGTTTCTTTTTTTGCGGCACTGCATCGGCCCACCAAACAAAAGGCGATACACCCATCATTCTTGACAAATGAAAAATACCAAAAGCTGTTCCTCTTGGGTCGCTGCCGGCAATAACCAATAGACCCCCCCGAAAGGGGGATTTAGAACCCTGTAGTTTTGATTTGTCTTTTATTATCTGGATAGTAAAGGATTCCCATTTATTTTTAATTGCGGTTACTTCCAGTAAATTATTTGCAATTAACTTATCAATAATTTTGGATTGACCGATCGTTCCGGCAATAACAGAAGAACTATTAACAGGGAAATCGTTCCTGATAATCATCTGTTTGTCCGAAACCATTTCAATATCACCAACAAAAGCTTTGGCTGCGATTTGAACAACCCTGGCATCTTTAACGTCTATACAAAAAGAAGCGATATTTGATTGTGTAAATAATTGAAACGAATTGCCCGATTGGTTTGGAGATGCAGTAAGATTACTTTTTACCTGCGCTGCAGTTGTTGTACATACAAAGAAAAATAAAACTAATCCAGCAGTATATTTACCCAGCATACAATCGTTTTAGGGGTCGTAATTTAAACTAATTGGCTGCATGAGCTGTCCTGCTGTATCATGCAGAAAAAAGCTTGTATTTCTCCTGTCAATACACAATTTCGGTACTGTTATTAGCCACATATTCAGCTTTTCCGCCACTTACCGATTTTACATTCGTAAATTTTACTTTCTCGGCATCGTTTATCAGCACCTTTGCTCCTTCAGGAAGTACAATATCGCAAAAGCTTACATTCCTGAGTTTATGGTTCGGGTCTTTAAACCCGTTGATATTGATTACAGGCTCTTTTATATTGGCTTTTGAGAGATCAATATTCTTGAACACAAAATTTTCAAATGTTGGCAATACCGGTGCTGCCTCTCCATCGTTGTTATAATTCACCGCAGAGAAAATAGTAATCTTCATTAACTGGCAATCTCTTACTGTTACATTTTTCACATATCCTCCACGGTCTTTAGTGCCTTTAAATTGTACACCATGTAACAATGCTCCGGCTTTGCAATCCTGGATCAATATATCACTTACACCTCCGCTCATTTCGCTACCGATGGAAATACCATGACCTCTTATAAAGTCGCAATTAGTAATTCTTACGTTGCGTGTTGGTTTGCCTACATAATATCCTTCAGGATTTTTTCCTGATTTGATCGCAATGCAATCATCCCCTGTATCAAATGTGCAATTAAAAATATACGAGTCAGTTGATGAGTCGGGGTCGATACCATCGCCGTTATGGATTCCATGTGTTTTAATGGTGAGACCATGACAACTGATATTATTGCTGTACACATAATGCAATGTCCAGCAAGGCGGCTCGGTAAGCGTCAGGTTATCGATGCTTACATTCTGACAGTTCATCAATAAAACCAAACGGCCCCTGCTGCGGATACCTCTTGCAGCTTTACAGGCAAGTTCGAGTTTTTTACCACCGCCTTTAATAGTGCCACCACCAGTGATGCGAAGATTTTTTACATTGTACGAGCCATCACGGTTCAACGTACCGGCATTGATCAGACTTGCATAGGTCTCCATCTCCCATCCTTCGAAACGGTTTTTGACCATGGGTAGATAATCGGTTGTATCAATCGAGCCTTGCAATATGGCGCCTTCTGCAATATGCAAAGTCATTTTACTTTTTAGAAACAATGCACCGGAAACAAATGTTCCCTTCGGAATATAAACAGTGCCTCCTGCAGTGCAGGCATCAATTGCCTTTTGAATAGCTTTAGTATTTAAATCCGTTGAATCGGCCTTTGCACCAAAGTCAACAATGTTATAAATCTTTCCTTTGGCTACTGTTTTGAATTTCAGTACAAACAGTGCTGTTTGCTTTGCCTGTTTCAACCGAAGCGAAACCGTGTAAGCAGCAGCAGGTTTCAAGCCTTTGATGGTATAATTTGTTTTGGTAGTTGTGTCATGCAGTTTCCCATTGAGCAGCAGTTCATACAAAACCGCCTCTTTTGCATAATGCTTATCCCATAACAGTGTCACCGAAGTTTCGGATAGAGTGCCGGGGGCAATCATGAGGTTGTATTTGTTGGGTGGCGCTGCAAAAGCAACAATGCCCAACATCATAAACACAATTACCAAACTCAGTAGTTTCTTCATGTCACTTGTATTATCTGTAATCATAAACTTTATATGTCTTTATTTCGTTTTGTAAGCTGTACTAAACTCATATTTCCCCGAACCAACTTTCACAACCACATATTCTTTCTCCTTACCTACTACCTGTATATCTTTTGCAGATGAAAGCGGCTGGCCGTTTTCTAACACATCCATTGCAGCAGTTGCAGGAATATAAATGGTGGCTGTTGTATTCGCCGGAATTTCTGCGTGCAGTATTAATTTACCATCCTGTATTTTCCAACCAGAACTGAGTTTACCGTATTGTGTTTCATACGTTGCAGATGCATGGGTGAACTTTCCACCCACATGCGGCTGAATACGGATCTTCTTATAACCAATACCATCTTTGTCGATATCAAGGCCCACCATTACCCGATACATCCAGTCGCCTATTGCTCCATAAGCATAATGGTTAAATGAATTCATGGTGACTGCCTGAAAGTCGCCATTGGTTCGGATACCATCCCAACGTTCCCAAATGGTGGTAGCACCTTTGGTTACCGGATATAACCACGAAGGATATGTTTCCTGTAGCAACAAAGTATAGGCAACATCCGTATATCCATAGCAACTCAACACATGACATAAATAAGGAGTTCCTAAAAAACCTGTTGTCAAGTGATTACCATACTGCCTAATATTCATTACCAAACGATCAGCGGCCTGCTGACGTAAATCTTCCGGAAACATATCGAACTGCAATGCCAGCACATAGGATGTTTGGGTGTTCGATATGGTGGCTCCATTTGGCGTTGTGTATTCTTTTAAGAATGCTGCTTTTACTCTTTGCAGCAAAGCTGTATATGTTACCACATCATCGGCTTTGCCTAATTCTTTTGCAGCATTGATAAGTAATTGTGTTGAATGTGAATAAAAACATTGCGCTATCAGGTACTTGTTAGTAATCGCTGATCTTCCATCGTTATCGTCAATTACACTATAAAACAACCAATCGCCAAAATGACTGCCTTTGTTCCATAAGTTATTGGTGCTTTCTTTTTGCATGTAATCAACCCATGCTTTCATACTGGCATACTGGTTTTCTAAAATGCGTTTATCTCCATATACCTGGTACATCTCCCAGGGAATTATGGTGGCCGCATCCGACCAGCCTGCACTTCCACCGGCAGCCCATCCGTTTTCTCCTAAAACATTGGGAATGACATGCGGCACACTGCCGGTCTTTACCTGGTCAGCTGCTAAATCCTTCATCCATTTGCTGAAGAAATTATTAACGCCACGCAAAAATGTGGCAGTGCGAAAGAATGCCTGTGCATCACCTGTCCAACCCATACGTTCATCCCGTTGCGGGCAATCAGTGGGAACATCTAAAAAATTTCCTTTCAATCCCCATTCAATATTATGCTGCAGTTGATTTATTAATGGATTTGATGAAGTAAAACTTCCAGTTTGTTCGAGAGCTGAATACAAGACCATCGCCGTAAAATTTTCCGGTTTAAATTCGCCGGGATAACCTTCCAGCTTTATATAGCGAAATCCATGAAAAGTAAAATGTGGCTCAAACAGTTCTTCTTCATTTCCTTTTAGCAGATAAATATCCTGCGCCTTTGCCTTACGGAGATTTTCAGTATAAAAATTTCCGTTCTTATCCAGCACCTCAGCATGTGAAACGGTAATCTTATCTCCGGGCTTACCTTTTACTTTAAGCTGCACCCATCCAACAAGGTTCTGTCCAAAATCAATTACCTGTTCGCCTTTAGGAGTCTTGAAAATTTTTACAGGTTGAATTGTTTCCTGTTTCTTTATTGGCTCATTGCAAGTTGCCACTAAAATATCTTTGGAGAAGTCAGCTGTTTTTACAACCGCCCAGTCTTTATCATTATATCCTGCAAGTGTCCAGCCTTTTTTATCAAGCCTTGCATCAATGAACTCACCATCATAAATTCCCGAAGAACGGATTGCTCCCGTAGATGATTTCCAGCTTGCATCCGACAAAATACTTGTGGTGCTACCATCAGCATATACAACATCGAGTTGAAAAAGAAGTGCTATATCTTTTCCGTAATTATTTCTTTTATTATCAAAAGAAAAGTTTCCACGATACCATCCATCGCCCAATGTTACAGCAATAGCATTGGCACCCTGTCTCAACAGATCAGTAACATCATAGGCCTGGTATTGCAGACGTTTTTTATAACTCGTCCAGCCGGGAGTGAGATAAGCATCCCCTACCCGTTTGCCATTGATCTGTGCTTCGTACAAACCATGTGCAGTAATGTAAGCTGTGGCTGATTTTATTTTTTTACCATTGTTAAATTCTTTGCGCATCAAAGGTGAAGCAAAAACAGTATCTTCTTTGTATCCCGGTTCTATCCATTGTGCTTTCCATTCTGACGGCTGCAATAAACCCATTTGCCAAAATGCCAGGGAACTCCACATTGAAGCTATTCCGTTGTTATCCCAAACCCTTACCTGCCAGTAATATTTTTTGCCTGATACCAATGCCGCCCCCTTGTACGGCACATGAATGGATTGATCGGAGTAGATTTTTCCACTCGTCCAACTGCTTTTACCTTTTGCTAAAGAAGCAGCATCTGCACCCACTCTTATTTCATAGGCCGACTGCATCACATTGCGTTGATCAGAAATCAACTGCCAACTGAAATACGGTTGCAGTACATCGATCCCAATTGGATTTTGTAAATTTTCTGTACGAAGATGATCAACTTTAACCTGTGCAAACACCGATAAAATGACACATTGAAAAGCGAGTAGAAGAAAGCTAATTTTTTTCATGCTAATTAAGGATAAATATTAAACAATAACCCAGCTTTTGGAATATACAATAAATGATTATACTTACTGGCCAGCTGCCTTACCCTCCTATAAATATTTATTCAGACACTACCATGCGATCAACTGAAACAAAATCCCCCCTACTTCCAGAAAGCCATCCCGACTTTTCTTTCCACCACCATTTTTCGCCCAATATAGTTACCGTTATGGTGTAAGTATCTTTCTTCAACACCGGACTCAGAAACTTCAACAATCCCGTTGGGTATTTTGAATACATATCAATAGAAGAACTTAGAACCCTTTTGCCTTTGCTGCTATGAATGGTTACATTGGCATAACCGCCATCAGGCCGGGCCAATCCATAAATAGCAACCTGTGTCCCTTTTACAGTAAAAGACAAAGCATCACCTTTTGTATCAGAACTTTTTACAGCTAGTGTATCCTGATGCCAGTTGCCGGTATAAGTAATTTGTACATCGTCCGCTTTAATTTCTTTTCCTTCAATAGCTGTTGAAGCTACAACTCCTGTTGACAAATCAATTTTCCATGCTTCTTGAAATTCAGGAATAGAAATTTTGTGGCCATCCACTTGCAATGGTTGCCAGATATAAGTAGCTGCAGAATTTTGTTTGGGGAAAGACCATCTGTCTCCCATAAACATAAAAGTTGTTTCTTTTGTTCCTTCAATAGGCAATACAAATGTTGTTTGCGAATTCCAGGTAAGTGTGCCCTGCGGGGCAAAAAATCCTCTTTTTGTCCACGGACCTTTGAGTGAAGTTGCAGTGAAATAATAATTGTCGTTACGTTCCCATCCTGTTAGATCAGAACCTAAGAAATAATACAAACTGTCATTATGAAAAATAGCAGGCGATTCAAAACCACGTTCAAACGCTTTGTTCACCTGTTCGCTGATGCTTTTATAATCATCACTTAGTTTATAGATATCACCACCATGCGACAACACATAACCGCAACCGTCTTCATCCTTGAAAGTACCCATATCCCATTTCTTTATTGGCTTGCCTTTAAAAAATATTGGCCCACGAAATGCATAAGGTCCGGTGATTTTTTTTGCTGTGGCATAGCCAACATACGGACTTGTGTAGCCTAATGTATCTGCATGCATGTACATGATATATTCGCCAGTGGCCGGGCATTTCATCACTTTAGGCCTTTCTCCTACACTATTACTATCTAGCTTTCCTGTTGATTGCACCGGTAGTGCAATGCTTTCAAATTTCCAGTTGTATAAATCTTTCGAGGAGTAACAATTG
>JBARSW010000071.1:0-7101 GCA_049644925.1 Chitinophagaceae bacterium
CAGCAGGTAAAAACTTCCACTTGGCAGAAGCTGTTTATGGATAATTGTCAACAAATCTTTAAGTAAGAGCCCTTCATTATGATGCGCAATGTTCTTTTTTTTGTATTCGCTTTTTAATTCATTTTCATAAAAAGGGGGATTACTAATGATGATATTATATTTCTTTTCAAATCCGAATTGGTGGACATCGGCAAAGTGAATCTTAATTTTTTCGCTGAAAGGGGAGACTTGTACATTCTCAGTTGCCTGTGTTGCTGTCTGCTTATCAATTTCTATTGCATCAATAGCTGCATTACAATTTTGCGCCAGCATTAATGATAACAGACCCGTTCCGGTTCCAATGTCAAGTATGTTGTTTACTTCAATTTCCAAATTGTGTACCTGCTCTGCTGCCCAGGCACCAAACAAGCAACTGTCTGTAGTTACTTTCATGGCGCATTTATCCTGGTGAATGGTGAATTGTTTGAATTGAAAAAAGGAATTTGACATAGTTAATCATTACCATTCGGCCCTGGCAGTGGCTGCAACAGATAAATCAGAAAATTGACCCGCTAAGTATTTGTAGTAACCGGTTATGGCGATCATTCCTGCATTGTCTGTACAATACTGAAATGCCGGAACAAACGTTTGCCAATGATATTTTTCTCCCATTTCAGCTAATGATTTCCGGAGCCCACTATTGGCAGAAACACCTCCTGCCAAACAAATATTGGTTATGCCGGTTTCATTGGATGCTTTTTTCAGTTTGTTCAGCAAAATGCTGATAATCCTTTGTTGTATGGATGCACAGATGTCTGCTAAATTATTTTTTATAAATTCCTGTTTTTCCAATTCAGTAGCAGTAAATTCTTCTTTAAATAAATTGCTCTTACCAGCATTCTGAAGAAAATAAAGGATAGATGTTTTTAAACCGCTGAAGCTGAAATTGAGTCCCGGAATTTTTGGTTCTGGAAAAGCAAAACGATCCGGGTTTCCCTCACTGGCATACTTGTCAATCAGTGGCCCGCCGGGATAAGGAAGACCGAGTAATTTAGCCGATTTATCAAAAGCTTCTCCGGCTGCATCATCAATTGTTTCGCCAATTACTTTCATATTAGTGGGTGATTCACATAAAACAATCTGGGTATGTCCGCCGCTAACGGTAAGACATAAAAAGGGAAACGAAGGTCTTGGTTCTTCAATAAGATTGGCCAGTACATGCGCCTGCATATGATGCACGGCAATCAACGGGATATTCAGGGATAAGGCAAGTGATTTTGCAAACTGGCTCCCAACCAGCAGGGAACCGATAAGCCCTGGCGATTGTGTAAAAGCAATTGCATTAACAGAAGAGAGTTTTACATTCGCTGTTTTTAATGCAGTATCCACTACGGGAATAATATTTTGAATATGTGCCCGGCTTGCCAGTTCAGGAACTACACCTCCATATTTTTCATGCACCGATTGTCCAGCAATAAAATTGGAAAGTATTTGGCCATTCACACAAACGGATGCCGATGTTTCATCACAACTTGATTCTATAGCAAGAATAGTCAGTCCTTTATTTGTTTCTGGTTGTGTACCGGAAAATTCACCGCCTGGTATAATTTTAGTTGACATTAAAATCAAAAATATAAATATTGGGGTTTAAATAAATCGGAAAAAGCTGGAATAATTCTGGCATTAACTTCTTATCGCTTCCACCGGGTTCATTCTGGCAGCCTGCCTGGCGGGAATAAAGCCAGCTGTAATACCAACAATAATACAAATTCCAATGGCAAGCATCATATTACCCGTTGATATATAAACAGGAAAATTCAATGCATTAGTCAGCAACTGAGTTAATAGAAAAACGAGTGTAAGGCCAATTAATCCTCCAATGATGCAAAGGAAAGCAGACTCAAGCAAAAACTCTGTCAGGATAATATGGCTTTTAGCACCGATTGCTTTTTTTAATCCTATCTGGTTGGTTCTTTCCCGAACAGAAACAAACATGATATTGGCAACACCAAACATGCCAACAATTAATGATAATGTAGCAATAGCCCAGCCACCAATATTGAGGCTTACAAATGCGGCGCTGATGGCATCGCTGAAATCATTAATATCATTCAGGGTAAAGTTATCTTCTTTCGTCGGTGTTAATTTTCGGATTGCCCTCATAGTTCCTGTAAGTTCATCTTTCACGGATTTGCTGCTCTGGTTATCCTGGCCCTGAACCAATATTAGTGGATCTGCTCTTCTTTCATCCATTATATTGCGGGCAAAACGGTAAGGCAAAACTACATTCTGATCAAAATTCCAACCACCTATCATTTGCTTACCCTGCTTTTTAATAATACCAATTACCTGTAGTTTTTTTCCTCTTGCAGATATCTCTTTTCCAACGGCAACTTCAACAGTACCAAATAATTTCTCAGCTACTTCATTTCCAATCACCAGTACATTGCTGCCTTGTTCAAATTCGGCATCGGAAATATACCGGCCATATTCAATTTCTACTGGTTGAATATCATTGAACTGATCTGTAATTCCATAAAGCTGAACATTGGATAATTTATTGTCTTTGTACTCTATGGCATCCTGAACATCAATTTTGAAAGCAACATATTTTACACTGGGAGTTCCGTCCACAATTTGTTTCATTTCATTGTAGCGGGGTGAAGGCCTGTTTACATATTTCCACCAGGGGTAATCCGGGCCACCTCCGGCACTGTAATCCCATTTGTCCACATAAATGGTATTGGTGCCCAATGATTTTACTTCATTCTGGATGTTTCTCTCCAGGCTTCCAACGGTGGCCAAAACACCTATTATGCAAAAAATACCAATGGTGATGCCAAATAAGGAAAGGAATGTTCGGAGTTTATTCTTCCACAACTCCTGCAATGCCATTTTAAAACTACTGACAACTATTTCTATCGTCCGGCGAATCATAGAACAAATTTACTTGTTAAATACTGAATTGAAATACAACTTTTGAATTTTGATAAAACCTTATTTCACTTAACTTGCTGTGTAATTTTTCAAAAAATGGAAGTTGAAACAAACACTGTATTTCATTCTGACCAAAATCGGACTGCCTTTTTCAGGAAAAGGCATACAGTTACCATCGCTTTTACTATCGGGGTGATGTTGTTTCTTCTACCTTTTGCAGAAATAAAATGTAATAGTGTTTCTCTGGCCCAAAACTCCGGTATTGGTATTGCAACAGGAAGTGATTGGAAGCTCTCAGCTTATTCATCCGGTTCAAAAATTTTTAGTGATTCGGTATTTAAAAACTCAAAATCTCCTTCCAATAGTTTATCAGATGGGCCTAATATTTTTGCAATCGCTGCAATAGCTGCCGGCCTTTCCGGTTTATTATTTTGTTTTAGTTATTCAAAATCGAGGTCACTGATTTGTTTGTCCGCAGGAATATTAGCGGCGATAATGCTGATTGCGATGATGATTCAATTAAGATATTCAATGAATTCCGGACTTAAAAATGGTGGAACGAAAGATGATATAAAAGGGCTTGATATGAGTTCAATTATTAGTGTAAGTTTTACAACCTGGTACTATATCTCAGTTGTTTCATTTGTTATAGCTGCTTTTTTGGGATATAAACATTACAGAATTGAAATGGAGGAAGCAATTCAGAATTCATACGATTTTGAATTTCAGGTGAAAGATCAAAATAATGAAATAAATAATAACGGTATTAATACTTAATAACGGCTTTTTCCAGCAGCTTTTCAGAAAAATTAAGCAATCACTTACTGCATATTTCTCCCAAAATTGACAAATTGTCTCCTTTTTGTTTCCGGCTTTTATTTTGTGAATAAGAAACAAGCTGAAGCACCAGATAGTTTTAAAAAAAATAATTTTCGAAAGTTCTATATATTGAATTGGTGTTATAGTTGTTGGTAAAACCTTTTAACTTCATTCTGTAATGGTAACCGTTTTTCAGATATTAGCAGTACTGTTGTTGATTTTTATAATCATTCTATTTGCATTCAGAATCAGAAAAGATGGAGTTGCTACTCCACTTCCGGAAAATTACAGGGAGTTATTAACTGATTATGTAAAATTTTACCGGGAACTGGATGATGTTTCAAAAGTTAAGTTTGAAAAAAGAATCGAAAACTTTTTATCGGCAGTAAAAATAACCGGTGTCAATGCAACGGCAGAAGATCTTGATTTGATTTTAATAGCATCCGGGGCTATTATTCCTGTTTTTGCTATTGCAGACTGGCAGTATATTAACCTGCATGAAGTATTATTGTACCCCGGTGCTTTTAACCAGGATTTTGACCAGGAAGGATCAGATCGTCCAGTAGCGGGCATGATGGGAAATGGTGCCATGCAGGATGTAATGATTATTACTAAATGGCAATTAAGACAAGGGTTTATAAATAATCAGGATAGCCACAATACCGCCATTCATGAGTTTGTGCATTTAATTGATAAAATGGATGGAACAATGGATGGTGTTCCTGAAATTATTTTAGAAAGGAAATATACGGAGCGATGGAGGAATCTGATGGATTCAACTATCTGGCAAATGAAAAATTTTGGATCAGATATTGATATGTACGGTGCCACTAACCGTATAGAATTCTTTGCAGTCATTTCTGAATATTATTTTGAACAGCCCGACTTATTAAAAGCGAATCATCCTGAGTTATATGAAATGCTGGTGAGAATATATAAAACAAAAAAATGAATATCAGGTACAGCTAACCTGCAGCCAAAACTCTCTTATACTTTGTTATTCTTTGAGAACAACAGTATGGAAAAGCCAACGGAATAATAGTAAGATCTTTATTTATTCATAACCGCTTTTTATAATAACAGTAAGCAGTTTAAAACGTTCCACTGCAGAGATGGTGTAATTCAGGTGTGGCGGAATAATAATACTCTGGAAGGCAGTAATTAAATTGACCTTATTATTAAATGTAATTGATGCCTTGCCTTCCAGCAGCATCACAAAAGTTTCAAAAGGGTAGACTTTGCTTGTCAGTTCTTTACCAGATTCATAGGATGCCAGATCAATAACACCCGTCAGCTTCTTCAGTAGCGTTTTACTTATAATTGAATCGGGTACGTAGTCAATAATGTCATTAATACTAAAGACTTTTCCAATTTCGATTTCCTCTTTATCCATTTGTAGTTTTTTTATAAGATACAAAAGTTAAAATTGAATATTAATAGGCAGAAAATGTTACATTTTTTTCGAAATTATTACATAATTCACACATTTAACTTTGACATCAGGGTTATATGCAGTATTTTGGTATAAATGGCAATTTCTGTTTTCCAGTTAAGGCTGGGAAATTATTAAAACGGTGATCAATCATTTTTCATGAAATTTATCCTGAATATACTATTATACTGTGTAACGGCAGGTATTGAAGAGAAGGCCCCTAAACAGGAAAGGGAAGAGATAAGAATAGTCAACCAATTATTTCGCATGCGCAATGAACACAAAGCTGATTCGGCCGAACTATATTTTGCCGACACAGTAAGGGTATATATGAAATACTTAAGGAACGTTCCCCGGAAAATGATTACGCAGAGTGATAAGAGTTTCTGGAAAAGCCACCCAAAAAACAGATTTGAAATAACAGTACCGGTACAAATTAAGATGTTGGGAGGCATTACTATCGCCACTATTACTGGTAAAGAATACCTGGATGGGTCATCTTACCAATTTGAGAGAATTGAGATAAAATTTGACCGGAATAAAAAAATATTCTCCTACAGAGGAATTAAGCTGAAAAAATAATTATTCTTCAATATTATTTAATGATTATGGCAAAGTTTTGTGGAAGGTAATTACCTCTTACTGATGTATGCCTGATTAGTCTCCGGACAGTAGTAATTATTTCCGTAACGTATTAAAATACTCCGCAACCCGTGCTGCTTCTTCATTTTTTCCAGCAGGCACCGGCACCCGGGCCACTTCTTCCTGCCTTCCGTTTCTGGTAGGCATTGAATAGCTGAATTCAAGTAAAGAAGGAAACTCATCGTTGTTCAATACAACACCATCAAGCCGGGCACCCAACTTTACCCACAGGTGAAACATCTTACCTACAATCAGCCCATTTTGTGCAATGATCGCTTCTGGTTCAGATCGCAGGAGTTTTTTATACCGCATCCTTGGTGCCAGCCATGCAGGTATGGCCACAAGTGGAATAACACCCAGAGAAATATAGAAAATAAGTATGTCCTTCATCAATAACCACAGAATGATGCCGATAATAATGGCAATCACCGAAACCAGTTTAAACATAAAATTCTTCGCTTTCTTTTCTTCTTCAAAATCTGCTTTGGTAAAATTAATCCACTCATCAGTAGTATATTTCCAAACAGCTACCAACCCCTCTCCGGAAAGTATCTTGTCCAGTTGCTTTGCCCTTGACCGGTAAATAAATACAATGATAATGCTCATGATTACCATAAAGCCCGATACAAAACTAAGAGCATAACCGCCCTTCATTCCATCCAGACCAATGAGGGAAGGAAGGAAAACTAAAAAGAGAAAAACTACTGTAAGTACAAGCCAGAGGTTCACTATTTTTCTTTGTGAGTTCTTCCGGCTGAATGTTGCGGCCGGTGTGCTGTGGCGTTCTGTTCCCTCACTTACAATGGTGGAGGTCATTTTATTGATGCTGGTATTATTATCTTCTGAAACAATTTTCTTACCGCAGTTGGTACAGTAGCTGGTTCCGGCTTGTAATGGGTAGCCGCAATGGGGGCAGAGGTTCATACTTAAAGGGTTTTGAAAGGAAGGTATACGTTTCAAAAACTTAATCCGCGGTAAAGGTACAATGCAAATTATTTAATATTGAGTATGTGTTTATTATTGAAGGGAATGTAGTTTGGTTATCAGGAATACCATGAGCCTGGTTTGGTTGGGTAAGCAGGTTTATTAATAATTTGAGGTAATGGAGGGGATTTCATAAACTGACTTATTGTAGTGATTATAAAATCGAGAGAATTTACAGAGGCACCTAACATTAATCAATAAACAACCCATAAAAACTTCGTACATTAATGGCATAAAAAAGCCGCTATGTCCGAAAACCCGGGCTCTGCCAATATTGTGTTGCGGAATATTATCGTCGGGATTACTAC
>JBARSW010000072.1:0-1665 GCA_049644925.1 Chitinophagaceae bacterium
TGCTGATAGTGGCTTACCGGCAACGAATCAGGATTTTTCAATCAGTTATACTACTGTGGGTATTAGGTATTTCAGCCGTTTTTGCTGCTTTGATTTTATATGTAAAAACATTGGATGCAAAGGGTGTTCAACTGTTTTCAACCAGCCTTAGCAATGGAATCATTCTTTTAATATTCCTGCTGATATTACTGGGAGCCATTTATAAAAAAACACCAGTATTTGATTCATTTGTGGATGGGGCAAAAGGTGGTTTTGAAACAGCCATCCGGATCATTCCTTACCTGGTGGGATTACTGGTAGCAATAAGTCTCCTACGAAACAGTGGTGCCTTTGAATTTGTAATGGATGGTATTAAAAGCATTTTTGTTTTCCTGAATGGTGATACAAGGGTAGTAGATGCTTTACCAACTGCTATATTAAAACCATTGAGTGGGAGCGGCGCCAGGGCAATGATGATTGATACACTGAATGCACAGGGTGTAGATTCATTTGCGGGCAATCTTACTTCTGTCTTCAGGGGATCTGCAGATACAACATTCTATATCATTGCAGTTTATTTTGGAGCTGTAGGGATTAAGAATACAAGGTATGCAGTAAGTACCATGTTACTGGCTGACCTGGCTGGTATCTTAACAGCAATTGCCATGGCATATATTTTCTTTGCTTAAGCCCTAATTTCATTAAAAGAAAGAGGCTGCTCCATTTAGGAAGCAGCCTCTTTTATAAGAGCAAAATAATTCAATTAATAATTAGCATAGGCTGTTAAAGCCCTCATGGATCCTATGGTTGAAACAGTAGAACGGTAACCACCTCTGAACATTATTGTATAGCTTCTTTTTCGAGTTGGTGTAAAAAATGTTCTTATATCAGCTAACCCCGGAGGTACTGCCGTTGTAATCCAATTCTGCAAATTAGTTGTAGTACCCGTTGGCCGAACGTAAAAAGTATCAGCTTTGCCGGATTCATATGGAATATAACTGGTCACATCAGTTACCTGTACATTGGTAAAAACATTCTGCTTCTTATTGGCAGAATAGATATCAACGGCAGGTATAGCAACAGGACTATAAGCAAAATTTGCAAAACGTATTCTTGCAGTTGTGTCAGATGGAATCACAATCTCTGTTAATACCGTTTTTTGTTTGGGACTGGAAATGGTATCATACATAAAAAGTGAATACGTTTTGTTGAACTGCAAATTTTCTGTAAACGCCAATGGCACTTGTGTGGAAGTGGAAAGGGTATCCCTTACAAGAAAAGAAGTAAGACCGGCGGGTACCTTAAACCCATACCCGGTTGTAGGAAATACACTGCCTAAAACCATTGCCGCACCGGTTACAGGTTTTGCATCCACATATACATAATTTCTTGATGTACCAACGGTAGCCATATAGACCTGCATAATACTGCTGTTGGTAAATTCATACTGGCCGGGTACTTTTTCATCAAATGTTTTTTTACAGGACACTAACAGCATTCCTGTAACGAGAAAGCCGGCAACTCCACTTATAAATATTTTAATAGACTTCATTGTAGTTAATTTAAATGTTAGTTATGGTTTTGAGAACCAGCATTCTTTAGTAATATAATCAGCATCAAATGCACCTAATCTGTTAAGTTCATCCCTGTTATACAGATACTCTGAGTTATAACGAGGTCTTACCC
>JBARSW010000073.1:0-4673 GCA_049644925.1 Chitinophagaceae bacterium
GCTACAGAGATAGAAGTAGGATTTTATTATGGTACCAGCTATGTAAGCTATGCAATGACTGTGGCAATTAGTGTAGCCAGCCTGGTAGCCTGGTGGGTCATTATTGGTTTATCTATAAATGACAACCGTTTCTTTTACTGGCTTGGTTTCAATGCTGTTTTACTGCTTTTTTTACAACCGTGGCTGATGCGGATAAGCCGCAGCCTGTGGATCTCCTGGTTTGTAAAGTATGACCCTAACTGGATAAAAAACCAACCAGCGGATGTTTCAGAAAGGATAAATCCGCAACAGGCAAACAACTGGTAATACTCTTTGAATCTCAAAGAGTCTGATCGATTTTCATAACAGCATAAACATAGATTCCCTATTTTTGCAGCCCTCCGGAGACCTGCTCGAGTGGTTGAAGAGGCACGCCTGGAAAGTGTGTATACCCCTAAAGGGTATCGAGGGTTCGAATCCCTCGGTCTCCGCCCAACCCGCCAAAGCTTCTGTGATGGCGGGTTTTTCATTATCTTCCTTTTTTCACTTTCAGAAATATTAAAAGTTTCAATTCTTTTTATGCTCAAAAAAATTCTTACCGGCTTATTAATTCTAATAGTTATAGCTGCTGTTATCTTCTTTGGTTTTATTCCAAAATACATGGATAAATCAAAGAATACAGTGTCTCTTAAAACGGAGAATATAATAAAACAGAGCTGGTATGATTCCATCCCTTTTATTGCAGATTTACATTGCGATGAATTGCTCTGGGACAGAAACCTGCTAAAAGAACACAGCTACGGACATGTGGACTTGCCCCGTATGCAAAAAGCAAATATGGCATTGCAGGTATTTACTGTTGTAAGTAAAACACCCAAGGGTATTAATATAGAACAGAATAATGATAAAACAGACCAGGTGGCATTGCTGAGCTTTGCCCAATTGCGTCCGATGAACACCTGGTTTAATATTACAAAAAGGGCACTCAATCAATGCAATGAACTCCACCGGTTTGCCAAAAACTCAAAAGGTGATTTCAGGGTTATAACCAATCAGGCAGCATTGCAACAGTTCATTATTGATAGAAAATCGAACAGTAAACTTACCGCTGGTATGTTAGGATTAGAAGGTGCCCATTGCCTCAATAATGATCTTTCTAATCTTGATAAATTTTATACTGCCGGTGTACGTTATATAGGACTTGCCCATTTTTTTGATAACGAATGGGCAGGTTCAGCTCATGGCATGAAAAAAGGAGGATTAACGGAAGAAGGTAAAAAGTTGGTTAAGAAAATGGATAGCCTTCATATCATTACCGATCTGGCACATTCTTCTGTAAAAACTATTGATGATGTTTTTTCTTTAACTACCGGCCCTGTTTTAATTTCTCATACCGGGGTGAAAGGTGTTTGTAATAACCAACGCAATTTATCTGATGAGCATCTGTTAGAAATTGGAAAAAGAAACGGGATTGTGGGTATTGGGTTATGGGAAACTGCCGTATGTGGTACTGATGCAGCCGCTACCGCAAAAAGTATTCGTTATGTGGCTGATAAAATTGGCGTTGATAAAGTTGGATTGGGTTCTGATTTTGACGGTGCCATAAAAACACATTTTGATGTTACAGGATTACCACTGATCGTTACTGCTTTGGAAAAGGAAGGATTTTCCCGGCAGGAGATTGAAATGATAATGGGTGGAAATGTGAGAGATTTTCTTTTGCGTAATCTTCCGGCAAAATAATTACAGGTTTGTTACCCGTTAAACAGCTTTTGAGCATTCAATGTGGTTACTGCAGCTACTGTTTCTGAAGAAATATTCTTTACCTGGGATATCTTCTCCACTACATATTTCAAATAAGCCGGCTCATTTCTTTTTCCTCTGAAAGGTACCGGTGCCAGGTATGGAGAATCGGTTTCAAGTACAATATTTTCAAGGCTCACCGTTTCCATTACTTTGTCGAGCCCGGAATTCTTAAATGTTACAACCCCGCCGATGCCAAGATAAAATCCAAGGTCAATGATTTTTTGGGCCTGTTCTGCATTACCTGAAAAACAATGAAAAACTCCTTTTAGTTTTCCCTTTTGATGTCCGCTAACCACTTCAATGCATTCTTCATTCGAATTCCTTGAATGTATAACAATGGGTATGTCAAACTCCAATGCCCATTCAATTTGCTGATGAAAGGCTAAAAACTGCTGTTCGGTAAAAGTTTTGTCCCAATAAAAATCCAACCCGATTTCTCCAACTGCTATAAAAGGTCGCATTTCCAGGTAATTCCGCACAATTTTCAGTTCTTCTTTATAATTTTCTTTAACTGAGCAGGGATGAAGTCCCATCATAGCAACAAATAATTCAGGAAAATCTTTTTCCAATACCAGCATTTGGGCATGTGTTTCAGAATCAATGGCAGGAAGAAAAATTTTCATAACCCATTCTTTGTCAGCCTGTTCAAGAATTTTTGCCCGGTCAGTTTCAAACTCAGGCAGGTAAACATGGGCATGGGTATCAATCAAAAACATTTTACTTTACTTTGTAGCAGCAAAACTCAGCAAAAAAAATTAAGAAAGCGTTAAACTTTCACCAATAAAACCCTTCCTAATCTCGTTACTCAACAAACCCTAAAAGTTAATTATATGAAACTAAAATTTAATCCCTTCCAACTCATCACTCTTTCCTTTTTCTTCAGTTTGCTGATGCTTGCATCTTGCCAAAAGGAAAACAGTCAAACAAGCAGTGAAGATGAGCAGGAAGTTACTGCTTCGCAGGTATCCAGCGAAGCTGATGCGGAAGCCGAATTAGTATTTAATGGTGTGTTTGATGATGCCATAGGTGTTAATGATGAAGTTGGTATTGGCGGTACCGGTGTTTTTGGCCGGCTGAATGTTTGCCCGGAAGTTACCATCGTCCGATTAAATCCTCCGGATGCATTTCCGGTAAAAGTTATTTTAGATTTTGGAAATGTTGGCTGTACCGGACCTGATGGCCATTTCAGAAAAGGAAAAGTGATTACTACTTATACAGGCAGGCTATTGGCTCCCGGAGCTACTGCAACAACAATATTTGACGGCTTTTATGTTGATAGCGTAAAAGTTGAGGGTACTCATAAGATTACCAATTCAAGCCCGGCAATTGCAATTGTACCTCCTCCCCGCCAGTTTACTGTTGATGTTATTGATGGTAAGCTTACAAAACCAAGTGGCAACTATGTTCATTGGAACAGCCATAAAGTAATCAACCAGATAGAAGGACTTGCCACACCTAATTTGCCAATTGATGACATCTTTAAAATTGATGGTAATTCCCGTGGCCAGGTAAAAAGAGGCAATTTACTTGTAGGTTGGGAATCAAATATAACCGAGTCCCTGTATAAGCGTTTTAATTGCCGCTGGATCTCAAAAGGAAGAATAAGAACTGTTCGCATCAATACCCCATCCAACACCCCATGGGTAGCAGTTTTGGATTTTGGGGCAGGAACTTGTGACAACAAGGCCACATTAACTATTAATGGAAGAACTATTCAAATTACTTTGCCGTAATTAAAAAATTATTATACCTTTAAACCAGTTTTCATAGGGTACGGATTAAAAACGGGCCAGGGTTTCTACCCAGGCCCAATTTTTTTATATCCCACAAAGGAGATTTTGTATAAATCAGGCTATCATTATTCCCTCTCAATCGATTTAAATGAGTAGCCTGAATCCCTAAAAAAATCCAATACCAAAGGCAATACATATTTAAGTCTTTGAAAAGCCTTTTCACTATCATGAAAAACAACGATAGAACCATTACTTGTTTTTCTAATTACATTTTGCAGGCATTTTTCTTTTGATAAGGACTCATCAAAATCGCCACTTAAAACATCCCACATTACTATCTTATAATTTTTTAGTTCTTTTACCTGGGCCGAACGGATTCTGCCATAGGGAGGCCTGAAGAGATCCGACTGAATATATTTTGAGGCTTCTGATACATCTGCCAGGAAAGGTTCATTATTTGTTTCCCATCCGTTCAGGTGATTTTGTGTATGATTTCCTACCCGGTGCCCTTCGGTTATTATCCGGTTATAAATTTCAGGAAATGACTGTACATTTTTTCCTATGCAAAAAAAGCTGGCTTTTGCATTATATTTCGCTAATTCATCCAAAACAAAAGTAGTGACAACCGGGTGCGGCCCATCGTCAAAAGTCAGGTAAATGTTTTTCTCATTTGTATCAATACTCCAGATGCGGTTAGGATAAACCTTTTTCAGCCACCAGGGAGTTTTGATAAAATAATTCATACTTAAAAGTGAGTGCAATTTACAAGATACACTGCACAAGAAATAATAGTTGTGCCAGGCTTAGTCTTGTTCATAGTTACTAGTTACTTGTTCCTTGTTACTTATTCCCTCTTCCTTGTTCGATGTTCCTTGTCCTTTTCCCTCTCACCTTCTCCTTGCGCCTTCTCTCTTCTTCAATTATCTTTGTACTATGAATAAGAAAGTAAGAGTTCGTTTTGCACCAAGCCCCACAGGCGGATTGCACCTGGGCGGAGTTAGAACTGTTTTATATAACTATTTATTTGCCAAAAAATACAAAGGTGATTTTATTGTAAGAATAGAAGATACAGACCAGAGCAGGTATGTAGCCGGTGCCGAGCAATATATTTTTGACACCTTAGCATGGTGTGGATTAGAACCAGATGAAAGTGTG
>JBARSW010000074.1:0-8050 GCA_049644925.1 Chitinophagaceae bacterium
TAAATGGAAACAAAAAAAAGCAATTGCTCAGCATTCAAATTGCGGAGGCAAAAATAAATCTCAAACTGGAGACTGATAATGATGGAAAGGCTGAATTTCAGTTCCCCGCTAAATTAATGCTATGGTCACCTGAAAATCCAAAACTATACCAGGTAAAAATTATTGGCGAGACTGATAGTATTACAGAATCCATTGGTTTTAGAAATATCGAAGTAAAGGGAACAGAAATTCTTTTGAACGGCAAAGCCTGTTTTTTAAAAGGTGTTAATTTACATGAAGAAATACCTCAACGTAAGGGAAGGGCTTATTCTGAATCGGATGCATTGCAACTGCTAACCTGGGCAAAGGAATTGGGCTGCAATTTTGTTAGGCTGGCCCATTATCCTCAAAACGAACATATTGTTCGTATGGCTGATAAAATGGGATTAATGTTATGGGAAGAAATTCCGGTTTACCAGGGCATTGCTTTTTCCGATACAATTATTCAGGCTAAAATGAATTCTTTTCTTTCGGAAATGATCAGCCGTGATAAAAACAGATGTAACATTATTATTTGGAGTATGAGCAACGAGACAAGTCCGGGTAAAGCTAGGAATGAATGTATTATTAATATGGCCAATCTTGCCCGCAGGCTCGATCCAACGAGATTAATTGCATCTGCATTTGACAAGAATAGTTACATAGGAAATACCGTTACTATTAATGATACATTGAGTAAATACCTTGATGTACTTTCGGTTAATGAATATCTCGGTTGGTACAAACCCTGGCCTTGCAATCCAGAGGAAGTTGTTTGGAAATCTGATTTTAATAAGCCGTTGATTATGTCTGAATTTGGTGGGGAGGCTTTATATGGAAATCATGGTCCGGCAGATACAGCAAGCTCCTGGAGCGAGGAATACCAGGAACAATTATATAAAGACCAACTGGCAATGTTTAAGAAGATTCCTTTTCTCAGAGGTACTTGTCCTTGGATTTTAGTTGACTTCCGTTCACCTGGTCGGTTGCATCCACTTTACCAGGACGGTCAGAAAGGGATGTGGAACCGGAAAGGATTATTATCGGATAAAGGTTATAAAAAGAAAGCCTGGTATGTGATGGAAAAATATTACCGTTCCTTTTAGTTAGATACAAAAATAAATTTTGAAAATAAAATTCAATTTCCGTTTATTTATTTCTTTATTGCTGGCAATGGTATTCTTGCCAGGTAGCGGAAATTTATTTGCCCGGCAAATAGATTCTGTCCTGATAAAGAGCCCTGATGGAAAAATTACATTCAAGGCAACTGTTCGGAATGAAAAACTTTTTTATACTGTTTATTATAATAAAATTTCTGTTATTGAAAACTCCTCCATGGGTTTAATAATAAATAGTTATGTATATGGCGAAAATGTAGTAATAAGTAGTGTAAGGCAGAATAAAGTAAATGAAACATATGCATACAGGGGAGTGCACAATAAGGCAGTAAATAGATATAATGGTGCCGTTATTTCATTAATTAGTCTTTCCCCATTTAATATTGAAGTCAGGGTTTTTAATGATGGGGTTGCTTTTCGTTATGTAGTAAAAAATACAGGTGCAGTTGTTGTAGATAAGGATATTACTGAATTTGTATTGCCGGAAGGGAGTCTTATCTGGTCCCAACCTAATATAAAGCATTACGAAGGCAAGTGTACTAAAATGAATATTGATACCGTAAAATCCGGTGAATTAATGGGGCCTCCTGTAACCATTGCATTACCCGGAAATAATGGTTACGCCGCTATTACTGAAGGTGGATTAACAGATTTTGCCGGTATGTCGCTTATATCAAATGGCAACAGAGTGCTTGTTGCAAATCTTTCTGGCATATCAAAAAGGCTGGCGAACATAGAATCGCCATGGAGAGTTATTGAAATTGGTAAAGACCTGAATACATTGGTGAATTGCGACATTATTGCAAACGTATCGCCAAACTATGATGCAACATTATTTCCGAAGGGATATAAAACAGACTGGGTAAAACCCGGCAGAAGTGTTTGGAGCTGGCTTGCTAAAACAAGATCAGTTTCATTACAAAATATGAAACATTTTACTGACCTCGCTGCTCAATTAGGCTTTGAATATAACCTGGTAGATGAGGGTTGGGGCTATTGGAAAGACAGTATAAATAACCGTGACCACTGGGACATGATGAAAGAATTAGTTGATTACTCTGCAACAAAAGGTGTAAAAATTTGGGTATGGAAAGCTTATCCCGACAGGAAAGGTATCCCCGGTATAAAAGACCCTGCGCAACGAAAAGCTTTTTTTAAAAAATGTAAAGAAATTGGCATCGTTGGATTGAAAATTGATTTTTTTGATAACGAATCACAGGAAATAATACAGTTTTATCAAGCGGCTTTAAAAGATGCAGCGGAGTACCAGTTGATGATTAATTTTCATGGTGCTAATAAACCCACAGGTGAAGCAAGAACCTGGCCTAATGAAATGACAAGGGAAGCAGTCCGGGGAATGGAGAACCGTCCGCCCTGGGCATCAACAAATACTATTCTTCCATTTACAAGATACTTAGCCGGCCATGCCGATTATACACCTGTTCATTTTAGTGATCGTATGGGTGAAGTAAGCTGGGCACATCATGTTGCCAGTATGATAGTTTTTACTTCACCATTTTTATGTGTGGGTGCTGATCCGCAAAGTATATTGGATAATCCCTGCAAAGAAATGATACAAAGTATTCCACCGGATTGGGATGAAACAATAGTATTGCCACAAAGTAAAATTGGCGAACTGGTTTTATATGCAAGAAGAAAGGGAACTACCTGGTTTTTGTCTGCGATGAGCAACTTTAAATTACCCATGACAATTGAAGTAAACTTATCTTTTCTAAAAGGAATTTATGTACTCTCATCTGTCAATGATGATGCAGGTAAACAGAATAATACTTTATTGAGAACTATGAATGTTAATAATAAATCTGCACTTAAAATTATGCTGAATGCTAATGGTGGTTATGCAGGGCGGCTTGAAAAAATCGTAAAATAAACAAACAAATATGAAATATAATTATATAGCTTCTCTTATTGGATTGTTATTGTTAACTACGTTCATTCATGCAGATATTAAGTTGCCTGCTGCATTCAGCGATCATATGGTATTGCAACATAACACCAGTGTGCCGGTTTGGGGTTGGGCCGATGCTGGTGAAAAAATAACTATATCGTTAGGCAATCAAACCAAAAAAACAGTTACGGGTGCAGATGGGAAATGGATGGTTAAATTAGATAAAATAAAAGCCGGAGGGCCTTTTACCATAGCAGTTTCTGGTAAAAATAAAATTATTATTAGTGATGTGTATGCAGGAGAAGTTTGGATTTGTTCAGGCCAGTCGAATATGGATATGACAGTGGCAAAAGAAGACCGTTACTGGTGTGGTGTTTTTAATGAGGCAGAAGAAGTGGCTGCAGCTAATTACCCACTAATCCGGGTATTCGATACTGATTTTACGCCATCTGCCACACCGCAAAATGATGTGGTTGGGAAATGGGAAATAATCTCTCCTCAAACTGTAGGTCATCTTTCTGCTGTTGCTTATTTCTTTGCAAGAGATGTGCAGCAAAAATTAAAAGTACCCATTGGCCTTATTACAACATCTTATGGTGCCAGTACTGCTGAGGCATGGGTAAGAGAAGAAGCATTGATAAATGAAGCAGTATGCAAACCATTAGTTGATAGTTTTAAAAAGAAGTTGAATAAATACAATACTGATACTACGGCTCAAATAAAATATTTAGCAGACATTGAAAAATGGAAAGCAGATACGGCAGCTGCAAAAGCAGCAGGGAAAAATGTTCCAAGAGGACCAAGAAATCCCGATCCTGTCCGTGACCAGCATAATGCATCTGTCTTATGGAATGGAATGGTAAAGCCATTAGTACCATATGCTATACGTGGCGCTTTATGGTACCAGGGAGAATCTAATAGTCCAACTGCTAATATTTATCGCCAGATAATGGAAACATTAATTACTGACTGGCGCAAGCAATGGGGACAAGGAAACTTTCCTTTTCTTTATGTACAACTGGCTAATATTGGAAAAACCTATGATTCATTACCTGCAAGAGGAGGTTCAGAAACCATTAAACGGGATGCACAGTTAAAGAATCTTTCCCTCCCAAATACAGCCATGGCCGTAGCAATTGACAATGCCGATCCATCAGACATGAACAATGTGCATCCAAAAAATAAACAGGATATTGGTAAGCGACTGGCATTGGCTGCACTGGCAACTGTCTATGGTAAAAAAATTGTTTATTCCGGACCGTTATATGATCAAATGAAAATTGAAGGGAACAGCATCCGTTTATTTTTCAAGCATACCGGCACCGGATTAATGGCAAAGGGTGGCGAATTAAAAGGATTTGCCATAGCCGATGCCGATTATAAATTTGTTTGGGCCAATGCAACAATTGATGGAAATACCATTGTTGTTTCTGCAGAAGGCACTACCAACCCTGTTGCAGTTCGTTATGCCTGGGGCAGAAATCCACTCGCTACATTATATAATAAAGAAGAACTGCCTGCTTCGCCGTTCAAAACAGATAATTTTGATAAGTAAAATTTTATGAGTCCATCTGAATTACTATTATCATCACCTGTTGTAATCCGTAAGAGTGAACTTTATATTTCTTTAAGTGAAAGAAATGCAAAGACTTGCATTTCAACTTTCGAAAATTTTATTCAGCAATATGTAAAAGGTTTATTTTTTAATACCACTGTTCGGCGAATTTTATTTTTGTGTGTAATAAATCTTTTTATATCCAGTTATGTTTTTGCACAAACCGATTCATCTGTTTTTAAATGGGGCAATTGGCAAACCTGGGGTGACCAGGGCAATGGCACTTATATTAATCCGATTCTTCCTGGTGATTACAGCGACCTCGATTGCATCCGTGTTGGTAAAGATTATTATGCAATCTCTTCCACCTTTCAATATTCACCCGGTATGGTTATCCTTCACTCAAAGGATTTGGTAAACTGGAAAATTCTAAGCCATGCTGTGGATGACATAACACAAATATCACCGGAAATGAACTGGGATAAAATGAATCGTTATGGTAAAGGTATATGGGCAGGTGCTATCCGTTATCATAACAAAAAATTCTGGATTTACTTTGGTACACCCGATGAAGGTTATTTTATGACGTCAGCAAAAAATCCAGCTGGCCCCTGGGAACCACTGCATCACATTTTAAAAGAGAAAGGATGGGATGATTGCTGTCCTTTTTGGGATGATGACGGACAGGCTTATTTTATAGGTACCAACTTTGGTGATGGCTATAAAATTCATTTATTTAAAATTTCGGCTGATGGAAAAGAACTGATTAAAGAGTCGGATAAAATTATTTACCAGTCAAAAGGAAGTGAAGCAAATAAACTCTATAAGATAAACGGAATGTACTACCACTTTTTTAGTGAAGTAAAAAAAGATGGCCGTGCTATCATGATGCAACGGTCAAAAAGTATTTACGGGCCTTACACTGAAGTAAAGCAACTCAGTCATTCACAAAAAGAATTTCATGAACCCAACCAGGGAGGTATGGTGCAAACACAAAAAGGAGATTGGTATTTCCTCACCCATCATGGAAGTGGTGGCGATTGGAGTGGCCGCATTATGAGTCTGTTGCCGGTTACATGGATAGATGGCTGGCCCATCATTGGTAAAGCAGGTGCAGATACAATTGGAACAATGGTTTGGAGGTGTACAAAACCGGTAAAGTCTTTAAAAATTATTGCACCACAAACCAATGATGAGTTTAATAATTCATACCTGCCACCGCAATGGGAATGGAATTATAACCCAAGAAAAGATAGATGGTCGCTTACTCAAAAAAAAGGTTGGCTGCGGCTCTATGCGTTTAAACCGATTGAACAAAATAATTTATTGAAGGCCGGTAATACATTAACACAACGTAGTTACCGAACTGCTTTTAATGAAGTAACAATAAAGATTGATATAAGCAAGATGGCAGAAGGTCAAAAAGCAGGATTATGTCATTTTGGTTCACCCAATTATTCTTCGTTTGGAATTGAGTATGATTCGGTCCGGTTTATTGCATACAATATTAAAGGAGTGGTAACTAAGGGGCCGGTTATAAATGCCAATATGATCTGGTTAAAATCAACCTGGGGGTTAAATGGTGAGAGCCGGTACTTTTATAGCCTGGATGGAATTACTTACAATGCATTCGGTGATAGTTATCAATTAGCTTGGGGTGCTTACAGGGGCGACAGGATTGGGATTTATAATTACAACGATAAAGGTGAAAATGGTTTGATTGATGTAGATTTCTTTCATTATAAAATTGAGAAGTAGTATTAAAAAAATAAATATAATGAAAAATAGTTTTTTACTTGCCTCATTTGTCTTAATAGCATTTTTACCTTCAACATATTCGCAGGTAAATAAAGTTGAGTATCCTATCCTCATGATCATCAGTAGTCCGGATAAAAAGTTAAGTGCCGAAGTAATGCTGGATACTTATGGACAATCATTTTACAATGTCCGTTACTTGAATAGTTTAATAATGCAAAACTCAAAACTGGGTATTATCAGAGAAGATGAAGATTTTTCAACTGGGTTGAAATTTGTAATTACTTCAAAGAGAACAGTTGTTAAGGAACAATATGTATTGCAGAATGGCAAGAAAAAATTGGTAAACTATCTGGCCAATAAAAAAGTAATAGCATTCAAAAATGCTAATGGTCAGAGAATGAATATTATTTTCCAGGTATCCAATGATGGCGTTGCATTTAAATATGAATTCCCCGGCAAATCATCAGAAATAAAAAAAATAAAAGAAGAGAAAACCAGTTTCCATTTTTTGGAAGGAACAAAAGCCTGGTTGCAACCTAAAACTGAAGCGCAAAGCGGCTGGGAGCATACAAATCCATCCTATGAAGCTCATTACATGATGGATATACCAACTGGTACTGCAGCACCCGGAAAAAATGGATGGGTGTATCCTGCAATGTTTAAATATAAAAATACCTGGATGCTGATAACTGAAGCCGGACTTGGAAGAACTTTTTGCGGTACAGCATTGCAGCAAGATTCTCCGGATAATGAATATTTCATAAACTTTCCTCAAGAACCAGAAAAATTTTCGGGGGGTGTTTTAAATCCGCAATCAGCATTGCCATGGCAAACGCCCTGGAGAATAATTGCTGTTGGAAGTCTTAAAACGGTTGCAGAATCTACATTGGGGACCGACCTTGCCTTTCCGGAGAAAAAAATGAATAAAGAATTTATAACACCGGGAAGGGCATCATGGAGTTGGATAATGTCAAAAGACAATTTTATTATTTATGATGAACAGAAAAAATATATTGACTATGCAGCCGATATGCACTGGGAATATTGCCTTATAGATGCAGCTTGGGATAAAAAAATCGGGTTTGAAAAAATCAAAGAATTAGCTGAATATGCTGCTAAGAAGAAAGTGGGAATTTTATTGTGGTATAATTCAGCCGGTGATTGGAATACAGTACAATATACTCCAAAAGATAAACTGCTTACTCATGAAAGCAGGATGAAAGAGTTTTCTTTATTACAACAAATGGGAATCAAAGGAATTAAAGTAGATTTTTTCTCAGGCGATGGTCAATCCATGATAAACTATTACCAGGATATTCTGGAAGATGCTGCAGCTTGTAAATTACTGGTCAATTTTCATGGTGCCACATTGCCAAGAGGCTTGCATAGAACATATCCCAATTTAATGACCACAGAAGCCGTATATGGTTATGAAATGATAACATTTAATCAGAAAGATGCAGATGTTGCACCGGCACATATGGTTATGTGTGCTTTTGCAAGAAATGCTTTCGATCCAATGGATTTTACACCTGTTAGTCTGTATAAAATTCCTAAAATAGATCGAAAGACAAGTGTTGCTTTTGAATTGGCGACGGGTGTTATTTTTCTTTCAGGAATTCAGCATTTTGTAGAAGGCCCGGAAGGAATGAGTAAGATGAATGCGGATGTAAAAGGATTTATGCAAAAAAT
>JBARSW010000075.1:0-3678 GCA_049644925.1 Chitinophagaceae bacterium
TGTTATGAAAAAAATTATTATAACAATACTAACAATGCTGTTTTGCATTGTGGCAATCGGACAACCAACTTCAACCGGTAACCAATTATCAAAGTATGATTACCAGAATAAAAGTATTAAACAGAAAAGGACGGCCTGGCTCTTTTTGGGTTTGGGAGGAACAGTTGCCCTTGGAGGCGCAGCTAGTTGGATTTACTTGGGAACTGTTGATGATCCCTCGCCGGAATTAAAAAGTTTTGCAATAGGGATGACCGTGTTAGGGGCGGCTGGTATGGTAGCCAGTATTCCTTTTTTCAAAGCTTCTGCCAGGAATAAAAGTAAAGCCATGGACATGTCGCTGAACCTGGGTTTTGAAAAATCATTAGCCCTGAAGCATAGCTGGAAGACATATGATTTTTACCCGGCATTATCTTTTCGCTTCAGGTTTAAATAATGATTGTAAGGAGCCGGGCTTATAACTTAAAAGGGTATAGATTTTTTCTATAAGTAAGCTTCAGGTTTAAAAATGTATAGTACCAACACCTCAGACTACTGTAATTATATAGCTTTGCAATAGGGAAGGGGAGATTTAAATTATCTGTAACTGAAATATCAAACAATGAATAAACTGATTAAAAAAATAATAAGCATGTTGTCAATTACAACTGTTTACATTTCATCTATCATGGCACAGGAAGTTAGTGCCGGCGACAGCAGTTTATTGATTGCTCTTAATCAGCAAATAGATAATTATGTTGTTGAAAGAGATACCACTGCTTTGGATAAATTATATGCCAGTGATTTTGTCTTTAGTCACGGTTCGGGCAAGGTTGAAGGGAAAAAGGGCTGGTTCACTTCTGTTGCAAAAGGTGGTTTCCTGTTGCGGCAACATGATTCGGTAAAGGTTGAACTACACCCCGCTATCGCTATAGTTAAGGGCAAATTGTCTGTTCAAAAAAAGGGGAAAGAAAAAACGGATAGCTATTACCTCTATTATATCCGGGTTTATGCTTTCCGTGAAAAACAATGGCTGATGATATCTCATAATACCACAGCGGAATACCACTTGCCCAGTATTAATAACTAACATGTGGTGCTATTAAATCTATGTGTTTTACCTATGTATCTATAATTCTATGTGGTGAAATTTTGAACAACCCCATTAGATAATCAATACTTTTTAATAACACCACATGTTAATAACTAATCACCACCACCTCCGCATCCGCCACTGCAGCCGCCGCCATCACTTCCTCCGTCACTGCTATCGCTGCTGCTGTCACCCCATGCACCACTTCCACCACCACCTCCGGAGTCTCCATCACCATAACCAGAGAACTCATTGAAATCAGTAGCAGGCTCCGCTTCAAAATATGTATAAAGAGGAGTAGTATCAGCATAATAACTGCTGTTATCATCAATCCATCCGTTATTTCTTTTTTTCCTGGTGCTCCGGTAGTTTTCTTTTTCCAATTGTTCTTTATCAAATTTGGTAATGCCCCAGATATCGGCAGGTGGTTCTATACCAAACTCGGTGCGGTACAGATCTAGTGTATCCATATACTGTGCACTGAAACGGCCTGTCTGGTCGGCCATGGGGAGTAATTCCGGGTGATGATCAAACTGGTGCTCAATCACCTCATTACAGAAATCACGGTAAGCTTTGCTGAACAGTATATGTTCATGCCATACCACATCAATCACTTTTGATGGTGTTACCTGGAAATCACTTACCAAACCGAGATAGATAAATTTCTTATACTCCGACAATGCCTTTAACGTAAAATGATTTTTCCAATCATGCTTCCCGGCTATTTTTCGGGCAAATGCTTTTAAAGATGGATTGGTATGACCAAACCTGGCCGTAAGATGATCCAGGATTCCCGGAGCAACGATATGATCAAACTGGTATGCTTTTAACCGCAGCCATAATTCCTTTTTATTCATGGAGCTTTTTAGGAATAAAATTAAGTAGCAAAAACGAATATGTTACGCCTGATTATATTCTCCTTGCCTTTAAAATCAATGACTCTGTTGGCTCATCCGGAATGATGGAAATCGTCATCTCGTTTTTGGAAGACTGTAATTCCAGTTTTATGGTAAAGACTGCACCATCATTTTTGTCAGTTCCTCTGCAGGAGATGGTGCTACCCTCTACCTGGCCACAGGTAATGGTTGCACTACGTTCTTTATCAATTTCATTCCGGGGATAAATATCCAGGCCTCCATTTTTAACCTCAATAAAAAGATCATCATCAGGATTACCAATCTTAACATCGTTTTCTTCATTATTATTTGCTTCATAAGCCCGCCAGGTACCGGCAAAATCATTTAATGAAATAAAACTGCCCGGGTTAGTAATATTGGGTTTATTATAATTTTCAGACGAGGAAGATTCATCCTCATTTTCATTACGAACAGACTCTGTATCGAACGAGTTTTTATTTTTAGATTCTTTATTATCCAACCAGTTCCATATGCCTAAGCCAACAAAAAGCAGCACAGCAACAAATGGCAAAGCCTTATGTAATGCTGGTGTTTCAGTTGCAGTGGTGGTTTTTGTAACAGGTGAGGCAAGTGGTATGGCAACAGGTTTGCTTTCAACCGGGGTTGTAGTTACTACTGGAGCAGGTTCGCTGATCGGATTTTTAAATTGCAATAAGGAGGTTCCGCAGGAAGTACAAAACTGATCTTCGGGCAGAACGGAAGCACCGCATTTGGGGCAAAATAATAAGTCTTGCATATAAAGGGTTTATGGTGATTTAAAGAGTTAAATAATTATAGGTTTAATACTGAATTAACTAATCGGCTTACCGCATTTGGAGCAGAACCGGTTTTTTTCATTAACCGGTTGACCACATTGGGAACAAAACTTCTGAACAGGGACAACTGTTTTCTTCGGAGCGAGGATTGTTCCGCATTTAGGACAAAAATGAGCACCGGGCAAAACGACGCTACCACAGGTGGTACAATTGCTGGTTTCGGCTGCTGCTGTTGCATCGGTTATTGTTTCAATTGTTGTTGCTTTAGCTACCGTTTCTGCTGCTGTTACTCCGGTTATCGTTTCAGCTGTTGTTACTTCTGTTACCAAGGCAGGTGCTTTTTCTTCCTGTTTTATGGTTTCAACAGGGACGATTTTTTCCGGGAGGGGAGTTGCCCATGCTTCAAGCAGTTCTCCTAAAGCATTTCGGTTTAGTGGTGCATACCGTATCCTGTTTCTTGTTTCTGCCGCAGGCAGTATTTCAAAAAAATGATTGGCCAGCATAGTGCCGGCAACAAAAGCCCGGTGTTGCAAGTTCATACCTTCGGTGGTGATATTATTAACCTCAATACCTGCAGACTGTACCCATGTTCTGAAAAATTCTGTACCCAGATCTTTTCCCACTTCACCAAAACCGAAAAGGAAACCAGCCTCACCAGATGATACCGGCAGCATCACATCTGCATCAATTAATTGTTCGTACACCATTTTATCTTCAGTAAGATTCAATTCATTGAAGCCGGGTGTTAATGCTGCAAATGCAGGCAACAGCCAACGCAGGTCTCCCGACTTTAATTCTTTTTCAATATTAGCCGCATAAGTTGCAAGGGAGAAAGAGAATGTTTCTTCGGGACGATGATTCAACATGTTTTCATAACTGCATCTTCTGTATTGGTCAATGGCGCCTAATACATAAATAAGAAACTCAGGTGTAAATG
>JBARSW010000076.1:0-2331 GCA_049644925.1 Chitinophagaceae bacterium
TTTTTAGTCAATACCTGAACTTTTTGTTTGCAGGGTTGTAACTATATCTGTATGAACGCTTTTACAATAAAAGATCTTGAAAACCTATCCGGAATTAAGGCCCATACTATCCGTATCTGGGAACAACGATACAATTTTTTAAAACCCCAACGAACTGATACCAATATCCGTTATTATAGTAATGATGAATTAAAGACGGTACTCAATATTGCCTTATTGAATAAATATGGGTTTAAGATTTCTCATATTGACAGGATGCAGCCGGAAGAGATCAGATCCAAAATTTTATCCCTTGATGATACCAGGGCCGTACAGGAAAGAATAATTAATGAACTGGTGCAGGAGATGGTGGATCTGAATATTGAGAAACTGGAAAGAGTACTTAATAATTATATTGCAGTAAAAGGAATTGAAAGAACTATAATACAGATTATCTTCCCCTTCCTGGAGAGGATTGGCGTTCTTTGGTTAACAGGTCACATAAATCCGGCACAGGAGCACCTGGTTACCAACGTCATTCGTCAGAAATTAATTGTAGCTATTGAAGCTGTTGATACACACCTGAAAGTTGAAAAAACAGTGTTGCTGTTTTTGCCGGAAGGGGAACACCATGAACTTGGTCTCTTGTTTATGTACTATATGATGAAAAACAGGGGAGTCAATGTTATATACCTGGGTGCCAATGTGCCGGCAAAGGATGTAGCTTTTGTGGCCAAAATTAAAAAACCTGAAATTATATACACTCACCTTACCGCTACTTCTTCTAATTTCAATTTTGAAAAATTTCTCAATACTTTACATTCCCAAGTTGCTGATATTCAAACTATTATATCTGGACATCTCACTCTTTCATATCATAAAATAGTTCCACCGGGTATTAGTTTTAAAAAGTCCCTCCCGGAAGTAATGGAATACATTTCTTTGCTTTAGTCCATCTATTATCTAATTCTTGGAATTTTATTTGTTTAACATTTTATTTAAAATAATTAAACAAAAATTTGTTTGTTTGAAATAATTATGTTTAACTTTGGCATATAAACAATTAAACAAAATTATATGTCAAGCCCGGAATTTAACCAAATGCTTTTAACCAATGCCGACTTTTTAAAGCCATTTGCCATTAACCTGACAAGAGATACAGAGGCTGCCAACGATCTGTTCCAGGATACTTTATACAAGGCATTAGCCAATAAGGATAAGTATCATGTGGGTACGAATGTAAAGGCCTGGTTGTTTACCATTATGCGTAATATTTTCATCAATAATTACCGCAGGAAGGCAAAACAAAAAACAATTTTTGATAACTCGCCCAATGATTTTCTGCTCAACCAGCAACAGGTAACGGTTAAGAATACTGCTGAAAGTGAAATGAAGGTGAAGGAAATTAATAAAGCTATTCAGCAATTACCGGAAATATTTAAAACCCCGTTTTTATTGTATTTTGATGGGTATAAGTATAATGAAATTGCAGAAGTGTTAAGCGAACCTCTTGGAACAATCAAGAGTCGTATTCACTTTGCAAGGAAATTATTAAAAGAACAAATCAGCCGTTTTTAAAAAGAATACAGTGTCTCAAAAATCAGTAATAATTATTGGTAGTGGTTTTGCAGGGTTATCTGCTGCATCCTTTATGGCCAAAGCCGGATGGAAAGTAACGGTCCTGGAAAAGAATGCTACCCCCGGCGGCAGGGCCCGGCAATTAAAGGAAAACGGTTATACTTTTGATATGGGCCCCAGTTTTTACTGGATGCCCGATGTGTTTGACAGGTATTTTTCGCAGTTTGGAAAAAAAGTTTCTGATTATTACACACTTCGCCGCCTCGATCCTTCTTATCGCATTTACTGGAATGATGGGCATACTGATATGCCAGCAGATTTTAGCGCATTGAAAGAGGTATTCGAATCCATCGAATCCGGAAGTGCTGAAAAATTAGAGAAATACCTGAAAGGCGCAGCTTATAAATACGAGGTTGGTGTCAATAAACTGGTTTATAAACCTGGTCTTTCTCTAACCGAGTTCATGGATTGGCAAACAATCAGTGGTGTGTTCAAACTGGAAGTATTCACTTCTATAAAAAAACATATAGAAAAATATTTTAAGCACCCGAAATTGCGGCAACTTATGGAGTTCCCGGTTTTATTTTTGGGAGCCTTGCCAGAAGAAACTCCGGCACTGTACAGCCTGATGAATTATGCTGATATAAAAGGGGGAACCTGGTATCCTGAAAGAGGAATGTATACTATCGTGGAAGGAATGTATAAACTGGCACTGGAGTTAGGTGTTCAATTTCACTTTGAAGAGAATGTAACTGAAATAATGGTATATAATTC
>JBARSW010000077.1:0-5842 GCA_049644925.1 Chitinophagaceae bacterium
GCACAATAACAGTTTCCGGCGGAAAGGTTTCTGCCATTGCTTCTTTTTCTATTGCACTGGCCGATTTTGGAATATCGGGACAACCTATAGATGCAGGTAAAGTAGCAAAAGAACCCAAGATTTCGGTGACTGCCGAATTTTAATAAATCTTCATCCTCTTATAATAAATACCCTTTTCCAATTAAACGGAAAGGGGTATTGTGTTTTGATGATATCGTTTTTTCCAGTCTCCTACATCCAGCCCAAGTGCCTGGCAAGGACTTTTGGCCGCTACGGAGAGCTATCTTACGTTTTATTAAATAAAGTTATTACATAAAAGGCACAGACCTGCAAATACATTTGCCGAATACAGATGTGGGTAAATAACATTTCTGGACAATCTTTCAAACTTTCTTTTTTTATTTCAGCATTCTAATGTAAACGGGATTTAATATAAAATTGCGGATATTTCAATTTTTTTAGTTCCCCAATCTATCTTCTCTAAAAGTATATAGCTTTTTTATTTCATCATAAATATAATTTAATTTTCTTCCAATAAACTTTCCCGATTTATCATAATTACATTGATAACATGTTTTCTTCGACAAAATAAAACCATTTGCAGTATCAAAAGTATAATCATAAAAGATTTCATTATATTCAGCAGAGTCTATTATGTTACAAGCAATATTATCTTCATCAAATGCGTAATTTTTTTCTTTTATTAGAAGGCCTTTTTCGTCATAAAAAAAGAAGTCCCTAAAGTTCCCATTTCTATCGTCAAAAAAATAATTACCCCACTTTTCAATCACTTGCCCATTTGAATTCCTTTTCTCAAACACCGTAGTATCCATTTCGGATAAATTTGTTTTTGAAGAATTTCTACAGTTAATGTTGTGACAAGAAAAAAATATAATAAAGCTTAAAAATGGAAATATTTTCATAAAATATACTTGACTAATTTATGATAAAATGTACGTGGATTTATTTTCATTGGAGGTTTCTCAATCTCTGTTAATTGCTTTCACCCAGAGTTTTCTCCTACTTTTTTCGCCCAGCATCTCCCCTTCACCACGTTTCTGCCCCTTTTCCGCCCGGCATCTCCCTCGCTTATTCGTTCCGGCCATGTCTGCCCGTGAGTGGGCATGTGTGAAGGCAGGCGACTTTGGCGACAAGATAGATGTTCTTGGCAAAGCTATTATTTTCAGGCCAATTCTTTTTTTCCCGCCCGGCTTCCCTGCTGCACACCGGTCCGGGAGGAGGAGACACCGGATAGAAATAGTCCCCACTTTTTTACTAATTTCATTTTATGAAGAAATTTAAATTCAGAAGATTAAAAGAAAGAAAGAACATAGCACTGGTTGCTCATGATAATAAAAAACCGGATATTATTGATTGGGCTATTTATAACAAAACTGCCCTGTTAAAGCACAACCTTTTTGCAACAGGAACCACCGGAACCTTGCTGGAAAAAGCCCTGGAACAACCCGTCACAAAACTTTTAAGCGGCCCATTGGGAGGCGATCTGCAAATAGGTGCAAAAATTGCAGAAGGCAGGATTGATATACTCATTTTCTTTTGGGATCCCATGGAAGCACAACCACATGATCCTGATATAAAAGCCTTACTTAGAGTAGCTGCAACATGGAATATTCCGGTAGCCTGCGACAGGGCAACCGCCGATTTTATTTTTACTTCTCCATTAATGAATGAAGAGTATGAAACAAAACTGGAGGATTATTCTGTTTATACTAACCGGTTAACAAAATAAAAAGCCGAACTGCTTAATGGCATTCAATCTTCATATTCCCTTTCCCCCGGCTGGTGACCAGCCCGCAGCCATCCGTGAGCTGACTGAAGGACTGTTAAACGGAGAAAAATATCAAACCCTTTTAGGAGTTACAGGTAGTGGAAAAACCTATACCATTGCCAACGTTATTCAAAATCTACAGCGGCCTGTTTTAGTGCTTACGCATAATAAAACTCTGGTAGCACAACTGTATGGGGAGTTTCGCCAATTTTTTCCAGAGAATGCCGTAGAATATTTTGTTTCTTATTACGACTATTATCAGCCGGAGGCATATATGCCGGTTAGTGATGTATATATTGAAAAAGACCTGAGCATTAATGATGAGCTGGATAAATTGCGTCTGCGTGCCACCTCCAGTTTATTGAGTGGTAGAAGAGATATTATTGTTGTGGCATCCGTGAGTTGTATTTACGGTATGGGAAATCCTACTGATTATGAAAACGGCATTATTCGTATCAATAAAGGGCAAACCATTTCCCGACAGGCCTTTCTGCATTCTCTCGTTAATTCATTATATAACCGCACAACTGTTGATTTTAACAGGGGCACCTTCCGGGTAAAAGGAGATACGGTAGATATAAATCTGCCTTATGTTGATTATGGTTATCGCATCACCTTTTTTGGAGATGAAATAGAAGCAATAGAAAGCCTGGAAGTGGTGACCGGTAAACGAATTGCATTGATGGAGAATGCAGCCATCTTTCCTGCAAATTTATATGTTGCGCCCAAAGATATTTTGCAACAGGTCCTTTATGAGATACAGGACGAAGTAGCCGCACAGGCAGAATATTTTAAAAGAGAAGGAAAATACATAGAAGCACAGCGCCTGACCGAAAGGGTAAATTATGATGTGGAAATGATCAGAGAACTAGGTTATTGCAGCGGTATTGAAAACTATTCCCGGTTTTTTGACAGAAGAAAACCCGGCACCAGGCCATTCTGCCTGTTAGATTATTTTCCTAAAGATTATTTAACGGTAATAGACGAAAGCCATCAGACTATTCCCCAGGTAAGCGGCATGTATGGTGGCGATAGAAGCCGTAAACTGGTGCTGGTTGATTACGGTTTTCGATTACCATCGGCATTGGACAACCGACCTTTAAATTTTCATGAATTTGAATCACTCACCAACCAGGTCGTTTTTATTTCGGCTACACCAGATGATTATGAGCTGGAAAAATGTGGTGGAATTGTTGTGGAACAAGTAGTCAGGCCTACAGGGTTATTGGATCCTCCGATTGAAGTTCGTCCATCCGTTAATCAAATTGATGACCTGCTCGATGAAATTGATAAAAGAGTTATTAAAGGAGACAGAGTACTGGTAACAACACTGACCAAACGTATGGCCGAAGAAATGGATAAGTATCTGCACCGCATAAATATCAAATCAAAATATATCCACAGTGAAGTGGATACTTTGGAAAGAGTGGAAATACTCCGTGAATTGCGATTGGGAAAAATTGATGTACTGGTTGGGGTGAACCTGTTGCGTGAAGGCTTGGATCTTCCTGAAGTTTCACTGGTTGCCATTCTCGATGCAGATAAAGAAGGATTTCTCCGCAATGAAAAATCATTAACGCAAACAGCAGGCAGGGCCGCAAGAAATGTGGATGGCCTCGTTATTTTTTATGCAGATAAGATGACAGAAAGTATGCGGAAAACAATTGATGAAACCACCCGCCGCAGAGAAAAACAAATTGCCTGGAATATTAAATATGGTATTACCCCAACAACAATTATAAAATCTACACAGGATGTGTTTGCACAAACATCTGTATTGGATATAAAAGGATATGACCCCGCTAATCCTTATGCGATTGCACCGGACGAAGACATGATAACCGTAGCCGCCGAAGAACAGGCCGAGTATAAAACCATTCCACAAATGGAAAAAGCTCTTTCAAAAATTAAAAAAGAAATGGAAAAGGCAGCGAGGGATCTTGATTTTATGGAAGCCGCCAGGCTTAGAGATGAAATGTATCGCTTGCAAAAACAACTGGATGAGTTGAAAAAGTAGCAACTCGTAATTTTACGAAGTGCCATTGAGTATTTGTGCCTGATTTTATCAAATACTATAGATCGTTTCTTGTAATAGGATATTAACCTGATTACCTTAGCTATGAAAACCGAATGTAATCCAATATTTGTAAAACCAATAAATCCAGTATTTATGAAAAGACGTGTTCGTAAGATCGCAAACTTCTTTGCGTTTAACCTCCTGTTTTTTGCTTTGTACCTGAACTTTATTCACAAAGACAAAATGCCTGCTGCCGGTGCTCAAAATGCACAGCAGAGTACTGCCGCATTTAGTGGAACAGCGCTGGTTGACAACCCTGAACAATATCTTGAAACAAAGACAGATGTTACCGTAGTTTCTCCAAAAACAAATGAGAGCAACACGGCAGCACTTAAACTTTCTATCAATTAATACCCATAGCAGCTAAAGTTTTAGCCAGTCTTAGGTATAATGATATCTGAAAAACATCGAATTGTTTTTTCTAAAAACTGTCGTGTTTTAACAGCAAGAATTATCATTGCGGCGTTAACATATCAACAACTCCATTTCGTCTAAATCGAGACCGGGGTTGTTGTGCATTTTATTCATCTGTCACCGGGTGAAATCTTTACCTTAGTGGCATGGAAAAAAAAGTCTTCCTTCTCGACGCTTTTGCCCTAGTATTCAGGGCATATTATGCACTTATTCGCAGTCCCCGCCTAACATCCAAAGGGAAAAACACCAATGCACAATTTGGTTTTACCAATGCATTGGTAGAATTGATCAATAAACAAAAGCCCTCACATATGGCTGTTTGTTTTGACACATCAGCCCCTACAGAACGACACACTGATTTTGCAGACTACAAAGCAAACCGGCAAGAAACTCCGGAAGACATCAGTGCTGCAGTGCCGGATATAAAAAAAATCATTGAGGGATTCAATATACCAATTATTTATGCAGACGGTTTTGAAGCAGATGATGTAATTGGCACGTTGAGCAAACAGGCTGAAAAAGCAGGCTACCAGGTTTATATGGTAACACCTGATAAGGATTATGGCCAGTTAGTTTCTGAAAATATAAAAATTTATAAACCGGCATACCAGGGAAATGATGCTGAAATTCTGGGACCAGCCGAAGTTTGTGCCAAGTGGAACATAAAAGATGTAAGCCAGGTTGTTGACATTCTTGGCATGATGGGAGATGCCGTAGATAATATTCCTGGTATTCCGGGTGTGGGAGAAAAAACGGCAGCAAAATTTTTGGCAGAATATGGTTCCCTGGAAAATACATTAGCCAATGCGGAAAATATTAAAGGAGCCATGGGAGAAAAAGTGAAAAAAGGGAAAGAAATGGCAATCCTTTCAAAAAAATTAGCCACCATTATTACAAATGTTCCGGTGGAGTTTCATGAAGGTGATTTTAAACTGAAAGAATGGAATAAAGAAAAACTGAAAGAGGTTTTTGCAGAACTCGAATTCAGAACATTGGGTAAGCGTTTGTTGGGAGAAGATTTTTCTGCAGCATTGCCTTCAAAAGGTATTATTGAAAAAGAAATTCCTCAGGGAGTGCAGACTGATTTGTTTGGTAATATTGTTGAGAGTACAGAGTCTGTTGTCGGGATCCGGGAGTCAGAATCCGAAGGAGCTGAGTCTGTTGTCATATCTGATAAGAATATTAATAATACTCCTCACACTTATACAGCTATTGAGAGTGATACAGCTATTAAAAAACTGGTAACCGAACTGGCAAAATATGATGAAATATGTTTTGATACGGAAACTACTGGCATCAATGCAAATGAGGCAGAACTTGTTGGATTAAGCTTTTCGGTAAAACCCGGTGAAGCATTTTATATTCCTTGTCCTGCAGAGCAGAAGAAAACAAAAGAGGTTCTTGCAGCATTTGAGCCTTTATTTAATGATTCAACAAAAATCTGGATAGGTCAGAATACTAAATATGACTTGTTGATTCTTAAGTGGTATGGTATTGAAATCAAAGGGAATTTATTTGACACCATGCTGGCTCATTATGTAATTGAACCCGATGGAAAAAGA
>JBARSW010000078.1:0-3250 GCA_049644925.1 Chitinophagaceae bacterium
AGGAATTTTTTGGACTGTTTTGATAGAATGTGCTGCCATGCTGATTATTGGTTTAAATTCGTTTGAATAACCTTTATTACAAAGAAAAGTTCAGTAAAAAAATGTCATTTAACAAAGAAAGACCCGCCCACCAGTCAGGCAGGTTAGAAAGAAAGTTTTTAGAAGAATACGAAAAACTGAATGAAAAGCAAAAACTGGCTGTCGATACCATTGATGGCCCGGTGATGGTTATTGCCGGTCCGGGTACAGGAAAAACTCAAATTCTTGCCAGCCGTATTGGCAAGATATTGCTGGATACTGATGCATTACCACAAAATATTCTTTGCCTCACTTATACAGATGCCGGTGTAGTAGCCATGAGGAAAAGATTGCTGAGCTTTATTGGCAGCGATGCTTACAAAGTACACCTTCATACTTTCCATTCATTTTGCAATACTGTCATTCAGGAAAACATCCGTTATTTCAACAAAAAAGAACTGGAAGCTCTCAATGATTTAGAACGGGTTCAATTTCTGAAACAACTGATTGATAGTTTTACAAAAGATAATCCGCTGAAACGCTACAAAGGTGAAATATATTATGATCTGCCCAACCTGGCTTCTTTGTTCTCTGCTATAAAAAGAGAAGGCTGGAATGAAGATTGGCTGATAGCACAAATTGATGATTATACCAGCAATATCCTTCCGGAGATGGAAGGCTATTTTAATAAAAGAGAAAAAGCAAAAGGCAATTCTGTTTTTACACAAAAAGGTAAAGACGAAGTGGAAAGAATGAATAAACTTAAGGCCGCCATTCTTTCTTTTAGTTCTTACCAGCAAATTTTAAACAATAATCACCGATACGATTTTGATGATATGATAAACTGGGTGATTACCATCTTTCAGCAACAGGAAGAAGTGTTGCTTAATTACCAGGAACAATTTCAATACATTCTGGTGGATGAATACCAGGACACCAGCGGATCTCAAAATAAAATCATAGAACTGCTAATCAGTTATTGGCAAAATGAAAGTCCAAATATTTTTGTGGTAGGCGATGATGATCAGAGTATTTACCGGTTTCAGGGAGCCAACCTGAAAAATATGATGAACCTTGCTGACAAATTTCAAAAAGACCTGGTGAAAGTTGTGCTCACACAAAACTACCGTAGTGTGCAGCCAATTCTGGATGGAGCAAAGGCGCTGATAGAGCATAATGAACAACGTCTGGTAAATCAATACAAAGACCTGAAAAAAGAATTGATATCGGCAAAAGAAGAATTAAAATCGCTGAACATACTACCGGTTATCAGAATATATGAGAATGAATTTGCAGAAAATGCTCATATTGCTGTAACCATAAAGGATTTGATTGACCGGGGTACTGCTCCCGGGCATATTGCTGTAATTTACAAGGAACATAAATTTGGTGATGAACTGTTGAAATTTTTACAATTGCAACAAGTTCCATTTCATGTTAAACGGTCTGTAAATCTGCTGGAAGATGTTTTCATAAAACAGGTTTTAAACATTATCCGTTATACTGTGGCAGAGCTGGACATGCCATACAGTGGGGAACCCTTCCTTTTTGAAATTCTACACTATTCATTCTTCCAGATTGAACCTTTTAAAATTGCTTCCATTTGCAATGAAGTGGCTGAGATTAGAGGAAACGCTTCCGAAAAGAATACCTTGCGTGGCTACCTGAAAAAAATATCTGCGACAAATAATCAAACATTGTTTTCGGAAAATATACAAACAGCTGCACTGACAAAAGCCAGCCTGTTAATTGAAAATCTTCAAGCAGAAGTTTATAACAAGAGTACACAACACTGGTTTGAATACATGATTAATGAAAGCGGCATACTGAACTGGGTAATGCTGCAGGAAGATAAAGCATGGCAGATGAGCAAACTTAGTTGCCTGTTTGATTATATAAAGGAAGGCACTCATCGTAACCCTGCTCTTACTTTAAAGACGCTGATGCAACAATTTGATTTACTGGAAGAAAACGGGCTGTCACTTCCTTTGATACAAACTACCGGGACAGAAACAGGAGTAAATCTCCTCACCTGCCATGGAAGTAAAGGGCTGGAATTTGAATATGTATTTTTAGTTGGCGCAAGAAATGACGTATGGGAAGGAAAGAGAAAGACAAACAGGGGTTTTAAAATTCCACATAATGTATTGGAGCAGGAAACTGAAGCAGAAACGGCTGAGGAGTTACGGCGATTATTTTTTGTGGCAGTAACAAGGGCAGAAAAGCACTTGTTCATTTCGTTTCCGCAAATGAAAAACGATGGAAAACTACTGGAACCTTCTCAGTTTGTTGAAGAGTTACAGGAACCTTTGCATATTGAACCTGAAATTATACGGCTGACACAAAATGAAAAACTATTTTACGCCTCCCTTCGATTTGGTATAGTCCAAAAACCGGTTCTTGCACAGGCAGAAAAAGATTTCGTCAATCGCCTGCTCGAGAAATTTGTAATGAATGTAACCGCACTAAATAATTACCTGGAATGTCCGCTACGGTTTTATTATAACACACTTATCAGGATACCTTCTGCAAAAAGCGAAGCGGCACAATTTGGTACTGCCGTACACGAAGCATTGAGCGGTTTTATCAATTCCATGATGAACAATAATAAAATCTATCCGGAGAAAAAATTTCTTATTCAGCAATTCTTTTACCACCTGAATGATGGACGGGAAGTATTTACAAAAGAAGCTTTTTCACGGTTCAGCGAACATGGAGAAACTATTTTAAGCAAATACTATGACCAATACTACAATCCGGCACCAAAAGGAGAATTTATTCTAACAGAATATCCGCTTACAAAAGTGGTAGTAAACAACATTCCCTTAAAGGGATTTACTGATAAAATTCAGTTTTGGGGTAAAGATATTATTATCACCGATTTTAAAACAGGCAGTTTAACCAAAGCAAAGACAAGAGGCGAATTTGATTTACCGGGCAGTGATAAAAAACCAAATGGTGGCAACTACTGGAGACAGGCTGTGTTTTATAAAATATTAGTTGACAATCTTCCAGGTAAGAACTGGAATGTACTGCATATCCAATTTGATTTTGTTGAGCCTAATACCAAAGACGAATTCGATATTCAGAAAACACCCATCACTACTGACGATGTTACTGTGGTTAAACAACAAATCAGCAACGCCTGGGAGCAAATTCAACAACATAATTTTTATACCGGCTGCGGCGAACCAGATTGCGACTGGTGCAATTTTGCCAAAGACAATAAAAT
>JBARSW010000079.1:0-1948 GCA_049644925.1 Chitinophagaceae bacterium
AATCAGGTTGAACCAGGCATCTATAACCAGATTTCCTCTTCCCGTATGGATGGATATTTCAATGACGGTACAATAGATTCTGTCCGGGCTGCCGGTTTTGCAGAATGTATTTATTATATACAGGATGAGGATAGTGCATACACAGGAATCAATGAATCCAAATGCGATATCATGGATATTTATTTTGGAAATCAAACATTGCAGAAAGTTGTTTTTCGCAGTGCCGTTACGGGTACAATCTGGCCCATGAAACAAAAAACACCCGAAGAAATGCGACTACCCGGATTTCTATGGATGGATGACCGCCGGCCAAAGACAAAATATGAATTATTTTAGGCTAAGAGGTTGAAGGAGTGAAGGAGAATAAAGAGGGTTTTGAAAACTGTATAAACAACCATTCAATATATTAAATAGATTTTTTTATTAATTTTCCAATTGTAAGAACTTTCGGATATACCTCTTTTTCTCCTTTTCCTCTTTTAATCTCTTAGCTAACATTTTTGCATTTCATTTAGATATAATTGGCATCATTTTTCGTTATCAGTAAAGAAAATAAACTACCATGAAGAAAATCATTCTATCCACACTGCTTGTTACCGGAATTTTTTGTTTTTCAACAATACAAGCCCAGGAATATCAAACAGCACTTGGTGTAAGGCTCAGCAGCTCCAGCGCCATGGTAAATAATTCAATTTCTATCAAACATTTTGTAAACGAAAAAATGGCCATTGAAGGTCTGTTATCATTTGGTGATCCATTGGCAATTGGTGCACTTTTTGAATTACACAAACCATTGGCTGCAAGTGGTCTTACCTATTTTTATGGCGCTGGCGCATATATTGCGTTTTTGAAAAAAGTAAATACAACCACATTAAAAACTACTACAGATCCCAATTTTGGAGCACAGGGAATTTTAGGTCTCGATTATAAATTCAACAATATTCCCCTGAACATTTCAATCGACTGGAAACCCGAGTTAAATCTTGTAAGCGATATAAACTTTGAGCCAGCTGCTATTGGATTTACTGCCCGGTTTTGCTTTGGAAAATAGCTCATGGTTCATGGCTGATAGTTCATAGCCAGGCGATACATGAATGCAAATAATCATCAGATCACTTTTTAAAAAAAATATTTCTAAAGTGATTAGCCATTAAGTGTTGCAAAAACTCAATCATAAAAACTTTTATCCACGCCTTTGGCAGTACAAGTTGTGTAAATCTATGTTCCTTCCCAATAGCTATTGGGAGTGCCGAAGCCAGCCATGAACCATTAACTATGAACTATGAACTCAATGCCATTAACCATTAACCATGAATTAAAACCCCCTTTTCCCCTTACTATCCCCAATCTGCAAATAATTTCAGGTTTTTGCGTTTTTATGCAGGAATTTTTATAATTTGAGCACTCAATACTAACGAATGCTTAAAAGGGAAAGGCAGGCCTATATTTTACACCAGGTTAACCTGCACAATAAAGTCCTTTCATCGTCTCTCTGCACAGCCATAAAAGTGTCAGAAGATACCATTCGTCGTGACCTGCAGGAATTAGCGGATGAAGGCAAAGTTATTAAAGTACATGGCGGAGCCCTTTCTCAATCTTTCAATGATGTTTATTATCCTTCCAATGGAGTTTATTCACTGTCTGAGAAAAAAATTATCGCTCAAAAAGCAATCAGCTTTCTGCAAAATGGTATGTTTATTCTTACCACTGGTGGAACTACTATATTAGAATTGGCCAGATCCCTTCCTCCTCAGTTGAGAGCTACATTCATTTCAGGAAGCATACCTGCCATATTAGAATATATGCATCACCCAAATATTGAAGTAATCATTATCGGGGATAGAATTTCCAAAAACTCAAAAATTACAGTTGGGTCAGAAGCCATCGCCAAAATAAAGCAAATCAAAGCTGATATCTGTTTTTTGGGTACCAATGCCATTGATGCAGA
>JBARSW010000080.1:0-1578 GCA_049644925.1 Chitinophagaceae bacterium
GAGTATATTATTTCTTGATGAACAAATAAAACAGGTTCAATTAGTAAAAAGCGATATCCAGACTGGTATAAAAAGAGTAGAAGCACAGGTACTGAATGGTGTGGCGTTTAAATCTAACCTGAATATGTTTAAGGCAGAATTACTGAAAACCGAACAAAGGGCAATTGAAGTAAAAGCATCAAAAAAGGGATTAACAGATGCATTATCATTATTCGTGGGTCAGGAACTGCCGGTGAATATACGGTTAGAAAAGCCGGTTATAAATGCTACAACAACTTTTACTGAAATTGCCAGACCCGAACTGAAATTGTACAGTGAACAGGAAAAATTTATTGGTCAGCAGGATAAGTTAATCACTGCCAAGAATTTACCCAAAGCAAGTGTCTTTGCTCAGGGTGGGTATGGCCGACCGGGTTTAAATATGCTGAAAAATGATTTTGATTTCTTCTACATCGGCGGTATTCGTTTCAACTGGTCGCTGAGTGGATTATATACTAAGAAAAAAGAGTTGGAGCAGGTATTGATAAACAAGAAAATGGTAGCAGTACAAAAAGAAACGTTCCTGCTAAATACAAATTCACAATTAAAACAGCAGTATGCTGAGATTGATAAGTTGGAACAACTGGTAACATCAGACAATGAAATAATAAGCTTGCGAAAAACAGTTACAGAGGCAGCAAAGGCACAACTGGAAAACGGTGTTATCACTGCAAATGATTACCTGAAAGAAGTTAATGCAGAAGACCAGGCAAGGCAATCGCTTATAACTCACAAGGTGCAACTGCTGCAGGCACAAATAAACTATCAAACTATTTTAGGGAAACAATAAATGAAATTTACTATGAACTCATTGGTAAAAATTATGGCTGCATCTTTTTTCCTTCTGGCGGCAGCATGCAAAAACGGTAATGATAAATTTGATGCAAGCGGCACATTCGAAGCAAATGAAGTCATCGTGTCTTCAGAGCTGTCGGGTAAGATTTTAAGTTTTACGGTAGAAGAAGGGCAAACCATTTCCAAAGACACCGTGGTTGGAATAGTTGATGCGGCAAATATTTCGTTACAAAAAGAGCAGGTAGAAGCTAACATACAGGCATTGTCAGAAAAAACGGCCGATGCATCCCCACAGGTAAAACTGCTGGAAAATCAATTGGCTGTTCAGCAGTCACAGTTAAATAATTTTTTGCATGAGCAGGCACGGGTACAAAATCTGATGAAACAGGATGCTGCCACCGGTAAGCAGTTGGATGATATAACTGCACAAGTGGATGTAGCAAGGAAGAATCTTGCCGTAACTCAGCAGCAAATAAATGTGCAGAGAAATAATATTGCCACCCAGAACCGCAGCATTTTAAGCGAAGGAAAGCCTTTGCAAAAAAGAGTGGCACAACTGGATGATCAGATAAAGAAAGCAAGTATTGTTAATCCGGTTGCGGGTACAGTAATTACAAAGTATGCAGAAGAAGGTGAGATAACTGCTGCCGGCAAAGCATTGTATAAAATTGCAGATTTATCCATAATGACTTTAAGAGCTTATGTAACCGGTTCGCAATTGTCGCAGATTAAATTGGGGCAAAC
>JBARSW010000081.1:0-1876 GCA_049644925.1 Chitinophagaceae bacterium
TCTATTGGGTTCATTAATCATCCGCAGGCTTTCGGTCAGGGCGGCTTCATAGTCGTCTTTGGCAATGGCAGCACTCACCGCTTCAAATCCTTTGCCGGTGAATAAAGGCCGGCTGCGCCCCACTTCACCAGGGAAGAAATAATTCAGGTATAGCTGTCCGTTATCTAAAATCATTTTCCATGCATCATTCTGCTGCACCACAATATTAGGACCTGCTGCCAGTAAACCACTTACCACTGCCCGCTCAGAATGAAAACGCCTGTTGTGCAGCTTTCTTTCATTGATCAGAGAATCGGAAGTACAAAAAGAATAACCGATATCGGCTTCAATATCATAAAAAGCTCTCCGGTCTTTCTTGCCTTCATAATTACGGGTTACTTCTACATTGGTCTGGTTGAAGAAAACATCCAGGAACTTAATGACGATAGCATGGGAAGCCTGGTGTTTTGCAATAAGTGCATACGCCGTGCTGTCTGTATTGCCGGATGCATTGGTATAACCTTTTATTACCGAAGTCCTGATGCCTGTTTTATTATATATTCTTTGGGCGGCCCAGTCCATCAGGCTGTCTGTAAGCGATATAAAAAGTTCTTCTTTATTGTCACGGAATTTTTTGGAAGCGATATCATACGTATTGAACAGGATAATTTTTTGTGGTTGCGGATCAATGTTAAAAACCGGTTTGGTATGTACCGGGTAAGAAATAATCCGGTTGGGTGCCGTGCAGGAAAAAAACAAGAGTATAAATATTACCAGCAGCCGGTACATAAAATTGGTTTGTTATAAAGTTACAGCATCTTTTTATTCAGCTAGTAAAATGGCAGCTAACTTTTGAGCCTGCCGCCGGGTATGATTTTTATGATTTACTTTCATCCAGTAGCTTTGCTTAACTTTCTTTCCATGCCTCATCATCACCGTATCAGTTATTATATCATCAATGGCATCACCATGTACAGGGTGGTGGCGGCACCGGTATTGATGGTGCTGCTCTTTACCGGAAATATTAATTGGTTTAAGTGGCTGCTGGTGGTTAGTTTCTTTACCGATTCTATTGATGGTTTCCTGGCAAGAAGATACAAAGTAACCAGCAAGTTTGGCACCCGCCTGGACTCAATCGGTGACGATCTTACTGTTTTTACAGCCACCCTTGGTTTAATAGTGGTGCATCCGGCATTTGTAAAAGAACAAATTTTTCCCCTTGCTTTTTTGTTTGGAATTTTCCTGGTGCAAACAAGTTATGCCTTGTGGAGATATGGCAAACCATCGGGCTTTCATACTTACCTGGCCAAACTGGCGGCTGTGTTGCAGGGTATCTTTCTTATCCTGGCTTTTTTTCTCCCACAACCTATAAGCTGGTTGTTTTATACAGCAATAATCGTAACTGGAATACAGCTTATTGAAGAGATAATATTGGTGAAGTTGCTGCCCGTTTGGCAGGGTAATGTAAGAGGGCTCTGGTGGGTATGGAAGGGCAGAAAGGTTCAGCCTGATAAAACAAATGAATTTTAGCCTGAATAGTGTGGCTGAAATTTTTTACTAAAAATTAATTTTTTTTATTATCTTCCTTATCTGTAAATCAGTTTCCTTTTTTCTTTCCCGGTAATGCCCACCTGTATTTGTGTCTTATTTAAATTTTGCTGTTATTATTCATGCTCATTTAGAATACAAATGAGTGAAAGATATTTTTAAACAAAAACCAACACACAATGAAACAAACACTTCTGTTACTACTTATGGTAGTAACCATGGCGGCTTATGCACAGAAAAATATAGCAACCGTCAACACCGTAAAACCAAAATTGGGACAAAAGATGGCATTTGAAGCTGCTTACAAAGTTCATATTGCCAAATTTCACAAAGCCGATGAAAAAATCAC
>JBARSW010000082.1:0-3776 GCA_049644925.1 Chitinophagaceae bacterium
CATATTGTTCTCGCAGAAATAGGCGCTATTGGTAACACTATGCACCCAAACTTCTCCAAAAACGGTTAATGATGGAAACTCTTTGTATAAAGCTTCATTAACACGGTTCAGAAAAACAGGATCACTGTAGAAATAAGTATCAACCCGCCAACCGTCAATTCCAAACTCTTCAGTAGCCCATACCGCATATTGAATAAGAAAATTTGCAACATAAGGATTTCGTTGATTCACATCAACAAGGAAGGGAGTAAACCAGCCATCCACCGATATTTTTTTATCCATTGCTGAAGCATATGGATCAACCAATGGCTGGTCTTTGTAAGATGTGTTTGTATAAGATGGCCATTGGTTCAACCAGTCTTTCATTGGTAAATCCCGAATTGACCAATGATCATTGCCAAAATGATTATAAACTGCATCCTGAATAATCTTTAAGCCAGTGTTATGTGCCGCATTTACTAGTTTTTTATATGCTTCATTACCACCCAATCTTTTGTCAACATTATACTGATCGGTAAATGCATAACCATGATAAGTGCTGCGGGATGAACCACCTTCCATTGTTCGGCTCATATCATTTTCCACAACAGGTGTCATCCAGATGGCAGTGGCACCCAATTCCTGAAAATACCCCAGCTTATCCTGTACACCCTTCAAATCGCCACCATGCCTGTCCAGTGGATTATTTCTGTCATGACCTTTATCCCTTCTATCTTCAAAAAAATCATTAGTGGGATCTCCATTGTTAAAACGGTCAGGCATCAACAGGTAAATAAGGTCTTTGGAGCTAACTCCCTGTACCCTTGTTTTGCCATTATCTTTACTGCGGGGTTTTAATTCATATTCTATTATTTTATAAGAAACCGCCTCTGGAGATTGCAGATTATCAATTTTGAATTTAATCTTTCCGGGTTTTGCAGAAGTTAATATTTGCAAATCAATAAAAAGATAATTGGGATTTTCTACTTTATGCTGTTTAAGCATTTTTACTCCGGGATAAGGTAACATGGTTATTTTCTCCTGAGCGACCCTGTCACGATGAATGATTAGTTGCAGGTTTTGATTTTTCATTCCTGCAAACCAGTGCGTAGGATAAATATTCTGAGCAAAAACAAAACCCTGAGCAAAAATGAGTATGGCAAGAATTATCTGTTTCATAAAATTATTTGTCTTTAATTCTTAAAGTAAGAAATGCAGCCAGTATCATTGAGAATCCGCCTACTACAATTGTGAGAATTGCATTGCCATGGAAAAAATGCTTTGTGAAAATCCCTAAAAGTGTAGCAGCCAGAATTTGAGGAATTACGATAAAGAAATTGAAAATACCCATATACACACCCATTTTATTAGCTGGCAACGCTTTTGTAAGCATTGAATAGGGCATTGCTAAAATACTGCACCAGGCTAAGCCAACACCTGCCATACTTATTATGAGCAGATTTTTATCTTTGAAAAAATATAAAGAAATTAATCCAACACCTCCGGCAATCAATGCAATCATATGAGTGCCAGGTCTTGAGAATTTCTTAGCAAGAATCGGAAGTAAAAATGCAAACAAGGCAGCAAATCCATTGTAAAAAGCAAAAAGTACACCCACCCAATTCCCCATTTCATTATAAGCTTTAGAGGTAGTATCTGTGGTACCTCCAATATGTTGAGCCAAAGCAGCTGTAGTATAAATCCACATAGCAAATAAAGCAAACCATGAGAAGAACTGGACAACTGCCAGTTTTTTCATCGTATCGGGTAAGTGATTCAGGTCGTCCATTACTTCCACAAAACCATTACTTTTTTTCCGGGATTGTAAGAACCAGGCAAGTAATTGAAAGAGTCCATAGGCGGCAATACCACCCGTAAGTACATACAATTCTTTTTCTAAAGGTTTTTCCGCATAACTATTAAAAAGGAATAATGCTACTACTAATCCTAAACCTATGGCGGCCCAGATTAACCCCCTGTTAAGAAAAGTGGATAAAGGAGTTTTAATATTAATCTTTGTATCATCTTCCTTTATTTCGCCAAAAGATTTCAATTCTTCCGGCGAATATTCTTTTGTTGTAACAACTGTGTATGTAATAGCCAGAAAATATACTACCGCCCCGATAATAAAAGAAAGTCGTACTGATTCAGGAATTACACCGGCAGGTGCTTCATTTGCTACACCAAGCCTGGTAAGTATTTCCGGTAGTAGCGACGAAATAACTGCACCAATACCAATAAAAAAACTCTGTGTGGCAAAACCAGTTGTACGTTGAGAATCCGGAAGCATATCACCAACAAATGCACGGAAGGGTTCCATTGAAATATTAATTGAAGCATCCAGCACCCAAAGCATTATTGCAGCCATCCACAGAGCTTTAACACCCGGAAAAATAAACAAAGCAAGGGTGGCAAAAATGGCACCTGCCATAAAGTATGGCCTTCTTCTTCCAAATTTTCCCAGCCATGTTTTGTCGCTCATGTGCCCGATTACAGGCTGTATTATTAAGCCAGTAAGAGGAGCTGCAATCCATAAAATTGGAATTTGTTCTATCTCAGCTCCCAGCGTCTGAAATATCCGGCTAACATTGGCATTTTGCAATCCAAAGGCAAATTGGATTCCGAGAAAGCCTACACTCATATTAATAATTTGTCCAAGGGTGAGTTTTGGCTTTTTTCCAGCAACAAATAAAGACATAACAATCGTTTTAAATTATCTAAATAGGAAAGGTAGTTATTAATATGTAAAAAGTACACATATAGTGTACTTTAAATATTCACAATAACCAATTTCAAAAAAACTAAATCACAAATCCATCGGGTATTATGGCTCCTTTTTTAATAACTACAATTCCATCTTTAACAGTATAAAGAGCATGGTCGGTATTCTCCAGGTGGTCTCCCCCTATAATTCTGACATCTTTTCCAATACGTACATTCTTATCCAGAATGGCATTTTTAATATGGCACCTTTCTCCTACTCCCACAACCGGAATACCCTTTTCCGTTTCACTGGTAATATCTGCCAATGTTTCATAATAGTCACTACCCATCATATATGTATTCTCCACTGTACTGCCATTACCAATTCTGCTTCTGATACCCACTACTGAATGTACAATTCTAGAAGCATGTATTATACATCCTTCTGCAATGAGTGTTCTCTCCAACGTTGTCCCACTTATTTTTGCGGGAGGCAACATCCTGGGTCTTGTGTAAATGGTTCTATCCATATCAAACATATCGAAATCCGGGATTTCTTTGGTAAGATCAAGGTTGGCTTCAAAGAAAGAACGTATGTTCCCAATATCAGTCCAGTAACCACTATATTGATAGCTTGCCACTTTGTATTTACTGATAGATTGAGGTATAATTTCTTTTCCAAAGTCTGTTGCTTTATCAAACTCGGTCCGCAACATTTCAAACAAAAGATTCCGGTTGAAAATATAAATTCCCATTGATGCCAGGTAATTTCTACCAACGGCTTTCATTTCATCACCCGTATCACTAACCCAATCAACCAGTACATCGCTTTTTGGTTTTTCAATAAAGGAAGTAATCATCCCATCCTCACTTTTAAGGATACCAAACTCAGAGGCTTCTTTGTACATAACAGGAATTGTAGCAATAGAAATATCTGCTCCCAATGCCTTATGATTATCCAGCATTTCAGCAAAATCCATTTGATAAAGCTGATCACCGGATAAAATAAGTACATAATCACTTTCAAAAGTTTCAATATGCCGCAGACTTTGCCTTACAGCATCAGCTGTTCCCTGGTACCATGTTGGATTATC
>JBARSW010000083.1:0-1942 GCA_049644925.1 Chitinophagaceae bacterium
AAGCGAAATAATACAGAAAGGAACTATTTTGTTTATCCGAATTAAGGATCTGAAGCTGGTCAGTTAGTGCACCCTTTATAACAAAACTCATTGATTGAGATGATAAAAATCTTATTCAGTGAGGCCGCAACAAATATCTTTGTAGTATAAATATTCTCTAACACAATTTCAAAAAAATGAAAAAACATAATTTCGGAGCCGGACCGGGTATTCTTCCTGAATATGCTGTAAAGAAAACAGCAGATGCCGTATTAAATTTCAATAATATTGGCCTTAGTGTGATGGAAATTTCGCATCGCAGTAAAGACTTTGAACCTGTATTGGCAAACGCTAAATCACTGGTAAAGGAATTATTGAATGTACCTGACACTCATGAAGTGTTATTTCTTCAGGGTGGAGCAAGCACCCAATTTGCCATGGTTCCCATGAACTTACTTTTAACCAAAGCGGCTTATGTAGACGAAGGAGCCTGGAGTAATAAAGCATTGAAAGAGGCAAAACTATTTGGGGAAGTAGTGAATATTGCAAGCAGCAAAGAAAACAATTATGCTAATATGCCAAAGGGATATACGATTCCTGCGGATTGTGATTACCTGCATCTTACTTCCAATGAAACAATACATGGTACACAAATAAAAAACTTTCCCGATTCACCCATTCCGGTAATATGCGATATGTCTTCTGATATATTTTCCCGTCCGGTAGATGTTTCAAAATTTGATTTGATTTATGCTGGCGCCCAGAAAAATATGGGAACTGCGGGAGCTACACTGGTTATTATCAAAAAGGATATTATTGGAAAACATGGAAAAAAAATACCGACCATGATGGATTATAAAACCCATCTTGATAATGATTCTTTATATAACACCCCTCCTGTTTTGGCTATCCTTATTGCCATGTACACCCTTGAATGGGTAAAATCAATCGGCGGAGTAAAAGAAATGGAGAAACTGAACCAGGCAAAATATGACCTGTTCTATGGCGAAGTGGATAATAACCCATTATTTTATGGTACTGCGGCTACAGAAGACCGTTCACCAATGAATGCCTGCTTCCTCCTGAAAGACAATACCCTGGATGAAGAATTTCTTGCTGCCACAAAAGCTGAAGGTATTATTGGCATAAAAGGCCACAGAAGCGTTGGTGGTTTCAGAGCATCCATGTACAATGCACTTCCAATTGAAAGTGTAAAAGTTTTGACAGATGTAATGAAAGCATTTGCACAGAAAAAAGGTTAAATAAAATATTTTACTGTAAGAATTGAAAAGAAAAATTCAATTCTTACAGTTCTTCAACTTTCAAATTTAATTCTATGATTAAGATATTAGCAAATGATGGTATAGACAGCGCCGGGAAAAAAATTCTTGAAGCTGCCGGTTTTACCGTTTCTACCGAAAAAGTAGCACCCGAAAATTTAGCAGAAGGTCTGAAAGATTTTGATGCAATCCTTGTCAGAAGTGCCACCCAGGTGCGCCAGGAAGTTATTGATAAATTACCAGGGTTAAAATTAATCGGACGGGCTGGTGTTGGTATGGATAATATTGATGTAAAATATGCCCGGGAAAAGGGATTGGCTGTAATAAACACTCCTGCTGCTTCTTCCCAATCAGTGGCAGAGCTGGTTTTTGCACATTTATTCACAGGGGTCAGATTCTTACAGGATTCAAATAGAAATTTACCCGCTGCAGAAAACAAAGAAACTTTTGATAAATTGAAAAAAGTTTATTCAGCGGGCATTGAGTTAAAAGGTAAAACTTTGGGCATTATTGGTGCAGGTCAAATAGCAAAAGTGGTAGCATCCATTGCCGTTAAACTCGGTATGAATGTGTTGATCCATCGTCTGAATAATGAAGATGTAACCATAAATGTTGATTTTAACCCGGCATTGGGTCTGAAAAAAATACCTGTTACATTTAAATGTGTTTCTTTTACAAGGGTT
>JBARSW010000084.1:0-3548 GCA_049644925.1 Chitinophagaceae bacterium
ATTTTTCAAAATCAAACGGGCCAACATACATAGCTTTTGTGGAAAGCTTTATATAGTCTGTCTGGTATTTCCTGGTTGCGAGGAATGAATCTTTTTCTAATGCGGGACTATAGAAGAAAGAGTCCAATGAAAATATCCGGCTGCTACGATCAAAACCGGCATTAAACCAATTGAGTTTTAATGACGGGGTAGAGTAGTTGCCGTTAAAGTTCTTTAGCTGAAATAGTGAATTACTACTGGCCAATTGTTGCCAATTTTTTATTGTAGTGTGGCCAATTTGAAACTCATTTATTTCCGCACTGTTAATAATTAAATTTCCAGTGGCTTTTCCTAAACTGTCGAACCTTAAATCTTTAATGTTTAAACTGCTTAAAGTAGCAAACCAGTTTAATTTTTTATCCTCATTTTTTGCCAGGCTTATATTATTTATTTCGGCTGCGATGGTGCCTTTACCAGAATTATAAGATTTGCCGGCTGGGTTGGTAAAAAGTAAGTCAGACAGGAAGACCCGGGTGTTTTTTACAGTTACATCTCCTTTATCTGAAACCCGGATATCGTTAATTTGTAAAAAATCAGCATTTTTATTTGCTCCATTCCAGTTAAGTGTCAGTTTGCCTTTATCAGTTTGTTGTATGAAATTAATCCTTGGTTCTTTAATTTTTATTTCATTGATGGCTATTGGAGGAATGGCTGAAGTTGGAATATCAATATCGTTGCTGTCTTTTAAAAGAATAATGTTTATTGCCGGTTTTTCCAATAGAATATTATCAAGTGCTATTTCACCGATTAGTAATGGTTGGATGTGCGGAATTACATTCAAGACTGGGATAATGCCATTAGTTTCTATCTTTCTGCTTTTAATGTTAAACTTAACTTCTTTGAATTGAGATGATTTGTTGTCGGTAATCTGATAGTTATTAATAGAAACATCAAGGTTATTGTCTTTTACAGCCAGGCTGTGGCCTTCTGCATTAATGCCGTTCAATAGTAACTTTTTGCCTGGTATTTTCTCCAGACCTGCTAATGATAATTTATTCAGGTGTGTAGAAATGGATTTTCCAAGGAATGTCCCTTTAAATGAAGTTTGGAGTCCGATTACATTTTTTATTTCGATAACAGAACCGATTTCAGACGGCTTACTTTTTAAATCAAATAAACTAATATCAGCTTTTTGCCAGCTAATTCCTTCTGCAGAGATATTACCCTTTACTTCATCTACAAGCAGTTTATCAACGGAAATGTCCTTAAAATCGAGAAATATTTTGTTTTCCTTGTCATTAACATTGATTGCTCCGGCGATTAATTTCTCTTTGTCTCCGCTAAAGAAAAAATTATGTAATGCAATATTAACCTTACCAGCCATTATGGTGCCCTTACCGACATTCAAATTGGAAAGCGAATTTTTTATTCCAGATATTTTCTTTGAAGCGAGTAAGGACTGACTTTGGATTGAAAGAGAAGCCTTTTCCAGCTGCAGTCTTATGTTCTGTTTTAGTTTTAAATCAATTGTTCCGTTAATAACATTTAGCCGTTCCAGGTCCATAAACTCTTTAAGAATGCCAAGGGAATGGAAAATATTCTGTTGCCCTGATTTTTTTGTTGAAGTGGCTATTGTCGTATAATTAATGTAAGGTTCCAGCATTGTCGCCTGCCGGGCTTTCAATTTTTTTTCAAATACCAGTTCATCCCAGAATAAACCTTCCAGTTTAAACTGTGGCATACTGAATGTATTGACGATTTTCCCTTTTTCAAGTTTATTAAAGTGAAAATTACTAAGTGTAAGCTGGTCGTCTTTAAACAGGATGCTGTCAAACTTTATACTATAAGAACTGTCTTTGATAAAATTTTCATAATTACGGATGGCCATCACAAAGCCTTCTATTTTAATTGGTCTGGAATCATCCTGTTGCACATTTAGCCCCTGCATTTCAAAATTATTATTACTAAAGTTAAAGGTGCTTGGTTTGCCATCTTTTGTTGTTTTAATATTGAAATCGGCATTTGCAACAATTACAGATTTCAGTTGCAGCTCGCCTGTAAGCTGTTTAATTATTTTTTCCAGTTTTGACGGCGAATTACTGTTCTTTTTCTTACTCTCAAAATGAACATCCAGATTAAATTTTGGATTTATACAATAAACAGAATCAGCCTTTATTACATCCGATTTGTACAACGTGTCAAAATCTATATTTGTTAATAGAAGGGCATCAAAAAAAACTTTAAAAGAAGAGGCTGAGCTGTCTGTTCTTGTTGCTTCTAATGTACAACTGTCAAACTCCACCAATTTTCGTTTCAGGTTAATTCGGAAACTTTTAAAGGCAAGCCGGTGACGGCCATCCGGGAAAACAATATTTTGATTTATACTCCTCAGAATAATATTGTCACTAAAGAGTATTTTTCTGTTTTCCACTGATATAGTGCTATCAACATGCAGGTTGTCAATTTGAAAATTAATATTACTGATCGTAAGCGGAAGATGCTCGGGTTCTATTTTGTTGATCAAAGTAAACCGGGCATCATCTATTTGAAAACGGTTTACCTGTAGTACATTCAATGCATCCTGTATTGATTTATATATACGGCCCATTTCATACGGAATGGAAATCTCCTCTTTTTTCAATTTAAGGGAGTCCTTTGGAAATCGCAGTGTTGTTACCCGGATGTCAGGGGATTTAAGGAATAATGAATCAATAAGCAGTTTATTATTAAACACCAATGGAAGGAGTGCTTTTAATTCCAGTTTAATTTCTTTGACAGCAAACCTATAGGCAGTTGAGGCAGTAGCCGTATCTGTATTTAGAAAAACTGCTTCCCTTATTGACATCCGCCGATTAAAATAATTATAGCGTAGCTTTTCTATTTTGAGTTTTATTTTCCCGTTTGACTTTTTATCAACAGTGTCTTCCAGTATTCCTTTTGCCTGGTTGATAAACCAAAAATGAAATACGGTGAATAGAACTACTATAACCCCGAGAAATATCCCTGTTATTTTAAGAAATTTTATGCCAATTCGTTTTAATGTCAAGGGTCGGGGGAATTTTAAAATTGAATTTACTGAAATCCATCCGGCAATAAAATCAAAACTCCCGTTCTGTTCCAGACAAAACGGGAGTTTTATTAAATTTTATCAGTTAACTAACATTTGATCCTGGTGAAACAGGATTTTCTGGTTGCAGTAACTGCAACTTGCCATCACTGTCTTCGGCAGTTAATATCATACCCTGACTTTCAATTCCTTTCATTTTCCGGGGAGCTAAATTGGTGACAACGATAACCTGTTTGCCCACCATTTCTTCGGCAGAATAATGCATGGCAATGCCTGAAACAATTGTTCTTTTTTCTGTGCCTAAATCAACTTCCAGTTTTAATAGTTTATCCGCTTTGGCAACTTTTTCACAAGCTATTACTGTCGCTGCTTTTAAATCAAGCTTCGCAAAATCATCATACACAATTTCAGGTTTGCTCATTTCATTTGATTTTTTAGGTTCTACTCCCGACTCCTGACTCTTGGCTCCCGACTCTTTTACAAGGCCAGCTTTTAATTTTTC
>JBARSW010000085.1:0-9625 GCA_049644925.1 Chitinophagaceae bacterium
TGATGAAAGTGTTTCCTTACCGCCAACACTTGTTCCCCACAAACCCTGATTGATGGAGTACATCGCCTTAGCAAAATTCATCTCTACACCTTTTGTTTTCAGGTAAGCTATCTCTTCTTCACGGCTCAGCATTAAATCTCTTATGGGAGTAATAATTTCTACACCCGGAATCATAATATGAAAAATCATGTCAAAACGAACTTGATCATTCCCTGCTCCGGTACTGCCATGTGCCACTGCATCTGCCTTCAATTTTTTTGCATGTTCAGCAATGTGTAATGCCTGGCTTAACCTTTCTGCCGAAACAGAAAGCGGATAAGTATTATTTTTCAGCACATTTCCATAAATAAGATATTTAATAATACGGTCGTAATATCCTTTTACGGCATCAATGGTAGTATGTGTTTTTACTCCCAGTTTATAAGCATGAGCTTCTATTTCCTTCAGTTCATCATTATTGAATCCGCCTGTATTTACAATAATGCTGTGTACTTCAAAACCTTTGTCTTCACCCAGGTATTTTACACAGTAAGAAGTATCTAAACCACCACTAAAACCTAAGACAACTTTCTTTGACATAGTACTGATTAAAAATTAAAAAAATGATGTAATAATGATTTGGGTTTGCTGCTTCCCCCATTCCCCGATTTGTCTTTTTTCAAAAACGGTCTGAGTAGCTTCCATTGCTTAAACTTCAGTAGCCGCTCAAATCCTTTTTTATTTTCTTCGAAAAATTGTTTTGTTTCTTCCGGTTCATAATGATCTTTTGGATCAAACAACATGGCGGTACACATGCAATTTTTTCTTTCTTTGCTCATCAAAATATCATAGTTAACACAGCTCTTACATCCGGCCCAAAAAGCTTCGTCCTGTGTAAGTTCGGAATAGGTAACAGGTTCATAACCGAGATCGCTGTTAATTTTCATCACTGCAAGGCCGGTTGTGAGTCCGAATAATTTTGATTCAGGATATTTTTCCCGGGAAAGGTCGAAGATTCTTTTCTTGATTGCTTTGGCAACACCGCTTTTTCTAAATTCAGGGGCCACTATCAAACCACTGTTAGCCACATACTCACCATGACTCCAGGTTTCTATATAGCAAAAGCCAACCCATTCGTTCTGGTCAGTAATGGCAAGAACAGCCTTGCCTTCATCTATTTTTTGTTCTACATATTCAGGGGTACGTTTGGCGATTCCGGTACCTCTTGCAGCTGCAGATGCTTCCATTTCATCGGTGATGGTTTTGGAATACACTTTATCTGCGGCAGTGGCTACCCTGATAATTATATTTTGATTGTCCATTGTAAAAATCACTTGAAGTATAACGGTTCACCAGTCCAAAAAATCCGATTTTGGGGTTACTTCACTGACAGGGACCTGGGTGATGGGTTCGTCCTGTCAGAATACAGGGCGGCGCCGGGGGCGACAAAAAGTAAATACATCAAAACCTACTGAATAGACTCCGCAGGTAATCGGTGCATGAAACGCAAATTGTTTTGTATGTGTCAGTATATTCGTCATGTTTAAAAACAAGTCGTAAATTGGGAACAAATGTAGAATAATAATTGATTTATTTTGCATAAATATTTTGTTATAAATCATCAGTAGTATGGAAGAGGAATATAATGCTAATACACTTGCGTCAAAGGAGTCTCAAATTGCTGAAAAACCGAGAAATCGGGCTTCTTGGTTTAAACGATTGAGCAGGACTATATTTATTTTATTTATCATTGGCATAGGGATATTTGTTTACTTTAAATTCTTTTTTGTCTTTGGAGAAGGGGTAAAAAGTGGCCACCTGAATTATGCTGTAAAAAAGGGGAATGTTTTTAAAACTTATGAGGGCAAGCTCATACAGGAAGGGTATAAAAGTAAAACGGCAGGGACTATTCAATCTTATGAATTTGAATTTTCAATAAAAACCAAGAGAATATATGAAATACTAGCAGCGAATAGTGGAAAACGTTTCGATCTGCATTATAAAGAATATCATGGAGCAATTCCATGGCGGGGAAATACAGTCTATCTTGTAGATAGTATTCTTTCTATGAAGGATGAGTAAGTTTATTGAACTGAAAATAACAGAAAAATAGCCAGTCTTTTATGAATGTCTGGCTTAGTTTTTTGCCAATCAACGGTGGTTTTTGTTTTTATCCATTCATTCTTTCCAGTTATATCCACAGCTATACAAATTCTTGTTGAAGGTTTACAGGATTTCAGCAATGCCTCAAGTAACTGGTTATTGCGGTATGGTGTTTCAATAAAGATCTGCGTACAATTCTTCCTGGCAGACTCTTCTTCCAATTCTTTTATTGCTTTTACCCGCAGTTGATTATCTATTGGTAAATATCCAGAAAATTTAAATTGCTGGCCATTCATGCCACTGGCCATTAATGCCAGCAGGATAGAATTGGGGCCAACCAAAGGCTTAACTTCTGCATTTAATTGCTGAGCAATATCTACTAATACCTGACCCGGATCTGCTACACCCGGGCAACCCGCTTCACTTACTATTCCAACAATCTTGTTTTCTCTAAGTGACTTTCTGAAAATTTCCACTGCTTTTTTATTGTCTGTAATATTTACCCATTCATAATCGTCAATCACTATTTCATGTTCCGGGAGTTGAGCTTTCCACAATTGTTTAAAATATCGGCGGGTAGTACGTTCATTTTCAACAAAAAAAATCTGGCAACTTTTTATAGCATCTTTTAAATAGGCAGGCATGGCAATCATCCCTTCTTCCTGTAATAAGGATGGTATCAGGTAAACGGTTGCCATCAGCTGTTTTTTACTTTATGAACATTTAATGTGGAAGCAATAATGGCATAGGCCGGGGCAAGTATAATTACCAGGTGCATAATATAAAATAATAACCCATTGCCTATCGCCATTCCTTTATGGCGCCCAATAAAATGAATACTCTGCGAAGCAGTAAATTTATTTCTGGCAAAACTGTAATCCAGTATTGAAAAACCAAAATAATAACATTCCATCAGCAGTGCAATTACAGGAGTTATCCAGCCAATTACCGGCACCAACGATAGGAGCATTAATGCAATCAGGTAAACTGATTGCCAGCCACAATTTCTCAGGGCCAGTTTTACTGTACGGATTCCGTCTTTTTGCAGTTCAGACCAGTTTACATTATGTTCTTTTTCTTCTATAATGGCTTCGGTTTTTTCACTGAGGTAAGCAAATACCGGAGAGCCAATAATGAGTATTAAGTATTTGAAAAAAGAAAAATAAAACAGGACAAGTATCAGCCTTAACATCATACCGGTCATTACAAATATAAAACTCAGCCATTCGTTCCGTTGATTCTGCAGCCACACTTCAATTTGTAATTGGTGGCTGATCCAGGAAATAACACTATCAGCAGATTGCCAGAATAAAAACATACCGGCGATAAAAAGAATGGTATAAATTAAACCTGGAATGATTATCCATTTAAACAATTTGTGTTTTTGGATAAAATGACGGGCCTCTCCCCAGGATTGTACCGCTATGACAATTTCTTTCAGCAAAGTGTTAAATTGGCAGTAAATATAGTAAATAGTGAATGGAGAATGGTGTTTGAAAAATTGAATTTGGTTTAAACGGATTTGCAATTCAAAGCAAAGAATAATCTGAAAGTATATTGATTAGTAATTTATGAAAAAGTTACCCCTTGATTTTTATAGAAGAGACAATATCCTTATAGTTGCCAAAGAACTATTAGGAAAAGTTTTGGTTACCCGGTGGAATGGGGTTACAACAGCCGGAAGAATTGTGGAAGTGGAAGCTTATAATGGAATAATCGACAAAGCCTCTCATGCTTTTGGTGGCCGAAGAACAGACCGCACTGAAATTATGTATGCGGCTGGGGGATTGGCTTATGTTTATTTATGTTACGGAATTCATTATCTATTTAATGTTGTTACAAATAAAAAGGAGATACCCCATGCCATTCTCGTCCGGGCTCTGGAACCATTGATTGGAATTGCAGAAATGCAAAAAAGAAATGGCAAAAAAGTATTGGATAATACATTAACAAAAGGACCGGGAAATGTTTCAAAAGCTTTAGGTATACAAAAAAATGTAACTGGTCATTCTTTATTGAGCAAAGAATTATTTATAGCTGATGATGGATTTGCTTTTAACGAAAAGCAAATAAAAAAATCACCGCGGATTGGCGTAGACTATGCCGGTGAAGATGCATTATTACATTACAGGTATTTTATTAAAGGCAATCCTTTTGTAAGCGGGAAGCAGGGGTAATAAAATTTCTCAGACAAGTAAAAACAAATGACTGTATCTTAATATCAAAATCAGGTAGCTTGAAAAATCATCAGCTAAAATTTATTTCATTATTGGCAGGAATTATTATTTCACTGCTATTATATTTTGTAAATCCATTTGGGGTGGAACAAAAATCTGCCATTGTTTTAGCCGTTGCCGGATTAATGATTACCTGGTGGGTTACAGAAGCATTGCCAATGCCAGTAGTGGCATTACTCCCTCTTATTCTTTTTCCATTATTGAAAATTTCGAAGTTGGATGAAATGGCTGCTCCCTATGCCAATCCAATTATTTTTTTATTTATGGGGGGATTTATGCTGGGATTAGCCATTGAAAAATGGAAATTGCACCGAAGGATTGCCTTAAATATTGTACGGATCACCGGAACAAGTGGTAACAGAATTGTGCTTGGATTTATCCTTGCCACCGGGTTGCTCAGTATGTGGCTGAGTAATACTGCTACCACGATGATGATGTTCCCCATTGCCCTTTCAGTTATTCATGTAATGAAAGAGAATCATACGAATGCAAAGAACATTTCTAATTTTTCATTGGCGATGATGCTTGCAATTGCGTATGCTTCCAACATTGGTGGAATAGCTACCATTATCGGCACACCACCCAATGTAGCCTATATCGGATACATACAGGAAAAGTATAATTATGAAGTGGATTTTTTAAACTGGATGCTGATATGTACTCCACTGGCCATGCTGTTACTTGCTTTTTTATATTTTGTACTGGTAAAATGGTTGTATCCAAACAGGATAAAATCTGACCTGTCCACTAAACAATTTATACAGGATGAAATTACCCGGCTGGGACCGATTACAGTTGCTGAGAAAAGGGTGCTGATCATATTTGTCATCACTGCTTTTTTATGGATTACCCGGAGTATTATTAATGAAATACAACATTTTTTCAAATTAGATGATACAATTATTGCCCTGATGTGTGCAGTTGCATTATTTATTTGTCCTTCCGGAACCATGCAAACACAAGATGATATAAAAAAGGTTGAGGAAGAAAAAATTGGCGGGTCATTACTTGAATGGGGCGATACCGCTAAGATGGCCTGGGGTATTCTATTACTTTTTGGCGGAGGTATTGCATTGGCAGGTGCTTTGGAAAAAGCTGGCTTGATGCAGCAGATGGGTCATTGGCTGGCACAGTTTTCGGGAAATGCATTTGTTCTGGTACTTACCATTACGATAGTTTCTATGTTTGTAAGCGAAGTGATGAGCAATGTGGCACAAGTAATAGTTTTTGCCCCTGTTGTTTCATCATTGGCAGATGCTGCAGGAATTAATCCACTTTTGCTCGGAATACCCATGACACTGGCAGCCAGTTGTGCAGGCATGCTGCCAATGGGTACGCCACCTAATGCCATCGTATTTGCAAGTGGTCATATAAAATTGCGGCAGATGACAAAGGCTGGTTTTATTATGAATATTATTGCCGTTGTATTTATTACTTTGTTTAGCTGGTATTTACTGCCTGTTATCATCAGGTTATAAAAAAAGACCAGGATTAATTACTGGTCTTTAAAGAAAATTTTATACAATATTAAAACCTCGGACAATTCAACTTTTTTGCATTGGGGTCTGATGGCTTTTTGATATAAATAAGTGAAAGCTCAATGCCACCCTTTGTGTTGGATGCGGGTTTCAGGCTGGAAGTAGTGGCATCATAGGTAGCCCCGATATGTAAACCATTAAACTCAAGTCCGATATACGGAATCGCCGCATCATTAAAACGGTACCAGGCTCCTATAAATACATTAGTTGGGTTTTCTTCGCTGCTGTTTACATTATAAGAAAAAGAACCTCCCACTATTGTATTAGAAGCTTTGGCTTGCATGCTGTGGTTGGCGGCAAGATGTAAACCATGGTAGGAGCCAATCGGAATTTTTCCTCCGGCCTGTATGGTTGTCCGGGGTGAAAGCAGGAATTCTCCACCCTGGAAACTTTCTTTGGGCCGGTTGATATGATACATAGAAGCGCCGATATAAAAATTATTGTAGCCATTGGTGCTTCCATTATAAAGCACCCCTGCATTCATATCAAAATAACTAAGGCTAATTTGCTTGCTGGAAAAAATTTCACTGGTAATACCGGTAAAACCCAGGGGTGTTAACTGGTCTGCAAATTGAACTTTGGTAACATCTAATCTTTTATTGGCAAACGTTCCCTGGAAGCCGGCGCCAATCTGGTGAAAACCATTTTCATCTAATCCTTTATGATAGGCCACTGATAATCCGGCAAAATTTGTAACCAAAACACCATCACCTGCACGGTCCGTTACTCCTAATAAGCCCACTCCCAACTGATCAATGTCAACCAATTTATTTTTTAAAATGCCAAAATCTATGGAAACTGTTTTTGTAACAAAAGCATTACTGATAGTTGGCCATTGATTGCGATAGTTTCCTGCTATACGGTACACTCCATCAAACTTGCCGGTAAGTGCCGGGTTTAATGTAAGGGGCGAAGCAAAAAACTGAGAAAAATTGGGATCCTGTGCTGTTGCCGTATTAGCCACTGCTACACTTAAAAAAAGGATTAAAAGATTTTTTTTCATCACTGCATTTAATATTTTTTCACTGGTTATCCGAGGAGTAATATTATTACCGTAAACTTAATTTCTTAAAACGTAAAGTTTATCTCAGAATTGCCTTAACTAAATTATTAACCATCCGGTGCGATCCCGCTATCAATGGGGAGGAAAAATACAACAAATTAAAAGACCAGCAAAAGGGAAAAAACGCTGCCAGGAAAGCAAATGATATTGTTTAAAGAGTAAGCGTTCTAACCTATTGGATTAAAGGCTGGTAGCTTATAGAATATCCTGCATAGCATTCCTTACATCTGCATTTTTGCCCCATATGCCAAATCGCCTGCATCTCCTAAACCCGGTACAATATAACCTTTGGCCGTTAGTTCATCATCAATATCGCCACACCAGATTGTTACGGAGGGATCTTCTCTTTTTACAAATTCTATACCTACTGTGCAGGCAATAGCTGCCACAATGTGAATAGCTGCCGGTTTTCCTTCCCCTTTCAGGTATTGAATAGTTTTTACTAATGAAGAACCAGTAGCCAGCATTGGGTCAGAAATGATAACTATTCTGTCTTCCAGTTCGGGACAGGATAAATAATCAAGACTTATTTCAAAACTGCCATCATTATTATGTTTGCGATAAGCTGAAATAAATGCATTATCTGCCTGGTCAAAATAATTTAAAAGTCCCTGGTGCATGGGCAGGCCTGCCCGGAGAATGGTTGCCAAAACAGGCTGTTCTTTTAATACGTTATGTACGGCAATGCCAAGAGGTGTTTGAATCTCTTTTTCTATTGAAGGCAAAACTTTGCTGATTTCATAGGCTGCCACTTCGCCAATACGTTCAAGGTTACGGCGGAAACGCAACCGGTCGGTTTGGATACTCACATCTCTTAATTCACCAACCCAATTACTGACTAATGAGTGCTGCTGGCTTAAATTGACGATCATAAAAGTTTAATATTTAATTTTACAGATTGAGAACTGCCAGAGGTTAAAAACTATAGAAACCATGACAGCGGCAAATCTAATTATAAATCTAATTCCGATAGCTATCGGGAATACAATCTAAAATCTTTGATATGTTTTACCGGGCAATTGGAATAATGAGTGGCAGCTCCCTGGATGGGCTGGATATTGCTTTTGTGGAGTTTCAGGAACAGGCTGGAAATTGGACTTATGAGATTTTAAATGCCGATTGTTACCCTTATTCTCCGGAGTGGACCGACAGGTTAAAAAATGCTATTCACCTATCTGCCCGGGAATATCAGTTACTTCATTCCGATTATGGTCATTATACCGGCCAAATGGTAAATAAGTTTATTGATGCCCATCAGTTACAGTATAAGGTGGCTGTAATCGCTTCTCATGGACATACCACTTTTCACCTGCCGGCGCAAAAGATGACCGCACAATTAGGCGATGGAGCTGCTATTGCTGCAGAAACCCAACTTCCTGTAGTATCCGACCTCAGGGCTCTAGATGTTGCCTTTGGCGGACAGGGTGCACCCATTGTTCCGGTAGGTGAAAAATTATTAATGAGTGAGTATAGCTATTTTTTAAATATTGGTGGAATAAGCAATATATCAGTCAACACAGAGCCATATATAGCTTTTGATATTTGTCCGGCTAACCGGGTATTAAATATGCTGGCCAATGAAGCTGGGAAAAAATATGATGATGGTGGAGCCTTGGCTGAAAGCGGTTTGGTAAATATGGAACTGCTCAATAAATTAAACGAACAGGAGTATTACCAAAAGCCATTTCCCAAATCGCTGGCCAATGATTTTGGGACGGACACCATTTTTCCGTTGATTAAAAGCTTTGGATTGACAACAATTGATTCCTTAAGAACATACACTGAGCATATTGCTTACCAGGTAAAAAATTCAAATAAAAGTTGCGGACTATCTGCCGTTCAAGCCGCAAATCAACCCGAGACTCAGACAGGCTTCAAGCTGCTTTGTACTGGTGGTGGTGCTTTAAATAGTTTTCTCATTAAACGGATAGGCGAAAACCTGCGGGAGTTGAATATTGATACAGTTGTTCCCGATGACAAACTTGTAAATTATAAAGAAGCATTGATAATGGCCTTTATCGGGGTGCTTCGCTGGCGACAGGAGTATAATGTTCTTTCTTCAGTTACCGGTTCTTTCCGTGATAGTATTGGCGGAGCATTATGGATAGGACAGGAGGCCTGAATTATTAACTGTGTTTAGTTTATTGTAGTATGAAACTTTCATTAAAAAGTTTAAAGTCTAAGGTTTAAGGTTCGATTAATATTATGATAGCGAAAGGATTTATGCTTCGAGCTGAAAGTACCTTAAACCATTTAACCTTAAACCAGTACGACAACTTACGGTTAACCTGACACTAGTAAATCCAAACAGCTTCCTCTGCATATTGTTTTTTCAGGCTGAACAGCTAACTTACAGTAAAACAATCAACAATTTTGCCATTGATAAATTTAAATCAATTTCAGCAAGGCCATCCGGCATTCCCCAATGAAAAAGAAATTTTTTTCCAACTTCAGCAAAATTTTGCTGCACAATTTGAAGCTATATTCTATGATAATAAAGCAGCCAAAACAGTAATAGTAGTTCCCAGTCTTTCGTTGTATTATGATATTCTTACAAAGATTGAAGGTATTGTGCATTACGAAGAAAGATTGCTTTGCCTGTTATTGTTATTACGGATGCCGAGAACGCATATTATTTATGTTACAAGCTCACCAATAGACCCGGTCATCATAGATTATTATCTTCATTTGTTACCGGGTATTAC
>JBARSW010000086.1:0-12019 GCA_049644925.1 Chitinophagaceae bacterium
GGAACTTTTTAGAAGAACAACTTTCTAAAGACAAGCTGAAAAAAGAAATCAGGGCAATGCTTGAAAGTAATTAAGCAGTCTTTCCAGCTTCCATTTCTTCTTTGGCCTTTGCCAGAATATAAAGAAAATAAACACCTGCCCCAAGACTAACAAGAGAAAGGAAAACTCCAATAAAGCTGCCAGTATAAATTGCTTTGGCAAGGCTGAAGCCAACTAAAACCATAAAGCCAATAATAATGAGACGGTTGAAAATTTGTCTGGTGTGCATAAGCCGGTTTTTTTTGTAAAAAAGTAGGTTAATTATTCTCTTAGATGTTTCAACAAAAAAAATCCATAAAAATTGGATAAAAAAATCCTCCCGATTTTTGGGAGGATGAAATTAAATTCCGACAAGGGTTAATTAAGCCGTTTGATTGTGCAGCCAACTGATTTTGATTCTTTGACAGCAACTTCTTTTCCTGCTTTTATTTCATCAATAGCAATTGTCAGGTGTTTACGGGTTACAGCACTTCCATCAGAAGGATTATCATCAATAGCACCATGGTAAACTAAAACACCATTTTTATCAAAAAGAAAACATTCAGGTGTACGGTTTGCTCCAAAAGCATCAGCCATAATGGAGTTTTTATCAACAAGGTAGTCCCAGTTATATCCTTGTTTGCCTGCATAATCTTTCATTGCTTCAAATGAATCATCATCGCCTCGCTTTGCTTCATTCGAATTCAGAATGGCAATACCTATTCCATTTTCCTGTGCATATTTGCATGCCTCATTAGTACGGCTTTGATTTTTGATGACGTAGGGGCAAGTATTGCAACTAAACATTACTAACAGGCCTTTATCTGTTTTGATCTCTTTTAAGGAGACTTCAGTGCCTGAAATATTTTTCAATTTAATTTCCTGCTTAGGTATTGGTGAACCAAGTGGTAAGGGGTCAACAACAGGATTCAGTAACATAATGCTGAGCGAAGTTATTGGAAGTGCGGAAAAAAATATTTTTTTCATTTTTAAGATTTAGTGTTACCAAATATCGTAAAATCAGTTGGATAAAACCTCACCGTCTGGAGCTTTTTCTTTCCGCTCGTCAGCAATTTTGATTAAGGATTTTATGCTTACATTCAATTCAAAACCAATTAGTAAGATCAGTGAATTAATAAAAATAAGAATCAGTAGTATCAAAACAGTACCAATAGAACCATACAATTCATTGTATTGACCGAAACGGCTCACCCACCAGGAAAATAATAATGTCATCACCAGCATTAATACAGTTGCCAAAATAGATCCGGGGTTAATCAGCCTCCATTTTTTATGCACTGCGGGGGCATGTCGGTATATATATGAAATACATCCAAAAAATAATAACACAATAATTACCCACCTGCCGTTAATGATGATATTTCTTGCTATAACATTTTTTATACCAAAGAAACTAAGGACCTGGCCCTGGCCAATTAATAATAGAATGGAAGCAAATACAATTACATATAATATAAGGGTGATTTTAATTGCAAGCAACCTGCTTTGCATTTCTGTTCTTTTTCTGAATCCAATATAATTTTTATCAAATGACCTCATAATTCCCATCACAGCACTGGAAGAAAAATAAAGTGACAGGATAAAACCGAGAGAAAGTAATCCATTCCTTGGTTTATTGATAAAACTTTGAAGAAAACTTATCAGATTGGCATTGTCCTTTTCACCTGGTATAACGTCTCTGATTAAACTGAAAAGTTGATCCTGTATCTGTTGTGTAATGGGCATAAAGGGTATTAATGTAAACAGGAAAATTATTGCCGGAGGTATCGCCATGAAAAAATTATACGAAATGGCGGAAGCTCTGTCTGTCATGCCTTCCTTTTTTACCTGCCCAAAAAAGAATACGATTACATCAAATAGTGGAATGCCCATGAAACCAGGCAGTGAAGTGGCTTTTGTTTTTTTAATTATATAATTAGCCGGAGCAGAGGTAGTGATTCTATTTTGAATTTTTTTAAACACAGGTACTTATTTATCCTTTAGCTTTCTTAAAGAGTCTGCTCTTCTATTTTGTTCAGCATGAAAAAGCTTAACAAATTTTGTATGATCAGCGAAATTTGTTGTAAAAATAGTGGAACCATCAAACTTATGACTGGCAACAAAAAACAAATAATCTGTTTTAGGTGCATTTAACACAGCCTCAATCGACTCAACGGATGGCGTACAAATGGGCCCAGGAGGAAGTCCTGCATTCAAATATGTATTGAACGGTGAATTCAATTTCAGATGAGATCCCATTATTCTGCCTAACTGAAAATTCCTGGTTACAAATTTTACAGTAGGGTCTGCCTGCAGTTTCATGCCAATTTTTAGTCTGTTGAGGTAAGTACTGGCAACATTCCCTTTATCTGACAAACGGTTTGTTTCTTCTTCTACTATTGAAGCAAGTGTAGAAACCTGTAATGGCGATAAATGAAGGCTGTCTGCTTTTATTTTTCGTTCGGTGTTCCAGAATTTTTTGTAAGCAGTATAAAATTGCTGAAATATTTTTTCTGGTGTGCTGTTCCACATTACCTGGTAGGTATAAGGCATTATGATTGCAATAACTGTATTCGTATCTACACCAAATTTTTTTAATGAGTCATTATTTCCAAGAAATTGAATCATTCTCAATGAATCACATTCGGTTTCAAATTTTTTTCCCATTTTACCAGCTAACAGCTCTTTGGTTCTTTCTTTTATTATAGTAATTTTTACCGGTGTTTGATTACCGGCTCTCAGCATCTTAACCAATTGCATCAAACTCATTCCTGATTTTAATTCATACCGACCTGGTTTTACATTTTTGAATTTAAGCAGGCTTGCAACTTTGTTGAACCAGCTAAGATTTTTGAGGAATTGCTGATTAACCAGGTTCTCTTTTACAGCGTTAAGATTTTCTCCGGTTCGTATGAATAAAAAATTACTGTTTTTTACTGTAACTGCAGGTCCCATTATTTTAAATCCAACAAACCCTGCAATAATTAAAAGAAGCAAAAAGGTTCCGAATATGATTTTTTTCTTCATAGTGAGGCACAAAATAAATAAAAAACCCCGTGTCGCCTTACGATACGGGGTATATAAAAAATATTAGTTCGCTTATTATGGAGTCTTTGCTGGGGTAGTCGCAGGTTGGCTTTGTGGTAAAGTCAAAGTTCCTTGAGGAGTTGCCGCTGGTTGATTTGTTGCCGGAACCTGAACACCAGAAGCTTTATTTTCTGTGCCGGCAGTACCTGTTTTTGAAAGAAAAACAACAGATAAAAGGCAAAGTGCAGCAATTACACCACCAAAAATCCAGGTACCTTTTTCCAGTACGTCTGTAGTTTGTTTTACACCCATAAACTGGTTACTGAAACCTGCAATATTACCAGCCAAACCACCACCTTTTGGGTTTTGAACCAGGACAATCAGGCTTAGTATTCCAGAAGCTAAAACAATCAATATGATAAATAAAGTCGTCATGTTATATTTTTTTCTTTAAATTTTCAATTTTCGCTGCAAAATAAGGGCTTTTGGCGGGTTCGAGCAAACTTAATTTTGTATATATCTCAATGGCTTTAGTTGCATTTCCCTGTTTTTCCCATACACTTGCCATGGCTTCAGTTGTAATATTCCTTTGCACAAGTGAATGTTCTGCTAATTCAACCACTTTTTTTTCAGCAATATTCTCTGGTTGTCTGTCTGTAAGTTCTGTAGCTGGTAACCTTTTCATTGATTTGAGCCATTCTGTAAAACTTTTTAGTTGCTGGCCAAACTTGTCTTTTGGCTTTTCATCGTCATTGATTTTAATGCCTTGAGATGCAAAATAATCAACCGTATAAAATGGCTCAAAAGTGAATTCTTGTTTTAATGGTTCTTCTTGTACCAGTTTAATATCAGGAGTTTCAATTGCCGGTTCTGTGGTTAATAGTGAAGTATTTTCAATTGCCTTACTAATTGCTTCGCTGAATGGTGCTGAAAATTCAATTTCTTTTTCAATAGCTGAAGCTGGTTCTTTGTTTAGTTCATCTATTAAAAGGGATGAGTCAGCGTCTTTTTCTTTTTTAACATTTGTAATTGTTGCATTTCCTGTTTCATTCAACAGGTGTTCTACCCACAGTGGATTATGAAAGTAAAGAAAGGTTTTTTGTAGTTGTTCATTGTATTTTTCAGAATTCTCAACCTGCAATTTTTTGGTTAGTAATAACTGAGCGGCTCCAAAATAGGGATTGCGTTCGGCAAATTGCTCCAACTCCTGAAGACTGCATTGCTCCAGTGATTCTTTTCTAAGTAGCGTTTTTACCAATTGGTCTATCTGAACATTCATCTTTACAAGATATAAGTATTATCCGGATTCACATAACCCGGAAATATTTGTATAACAAAGTTACCAATCAGAAAATAGTTTATTAAAAATTTCATCGGTAAGTGTTCGTATCATCTCATCACCAAGGGCAGCCTCTGCCTGCTGGAAAGATTGATTCCCCTTAAATTCAAAACTTCTGGTTACATCATATTCTTTTACTGTATCATCTTTACGTTTATTAAGGGTAATGTGTACTGTTACAGTAAGCCTGTTTGTTGCAACCTGCTGGCCTGAAATGGCGGAAGTGCTGAATGTGTATTCTCTGATTGTTCCACTGATTTCCCAATCAGGATTTTCATTATTAGTCTGATTCAGTTTTGTTTGTCCAACAATTTTTTGACGAAGTTTTTCAGTCAGTTTTTGGCTTAATTGCGGGTTAATATACTGAGCCTTGTTATCAATATAGTTTACTTTAACTGTCTTGATAGAATCTGGAATAGAGGCACCGCTGAAACTGTATATACCACAACTACTATTATTTAAAAGCAAGATCAATAATAATAGAAATGAAGATGCTGACAGAGCTATTTTATTAATGGTTTTCATTATTCTTCAATATCGTATTCTTTTAGTTTTCTGTATAAAGTTCTTTCACTGATACCAAGATCCAGTGCTGCATCTTTTCTTTTGCTTTTATGTTTTTTCAACGCTTTTATGATGAGCTCCTTTTCCTTATCCATAATGTTCAGGCTTTCTTCCACAATTACATGATCCTGTATTTCCTTATTCATTATAACAGACTGCGTATTCTGCATTGCAGGTTGAACAAGAACTGGCTGCAGCATTTCATTACCTGACTTTATTTCGGTAAGTTCATTAATAAATGACTGGTTTTCAGCAACCATTCCGGGATTCTGCAGAACATCCAGAAACATTCTTTTTAATTCATTCACATCTTTTTTCATGTCAAAAAAGAGCTTGTAAAGAATTTCCCTTTCGTTTGAAAATTCATGAGTTTGACCTGCAGCTGAAGCGAGTACCGGCAGTCTGTTATTTGAGTAAGGTCTCAAAAATTTATTCAATTCAGCTGCTTTAATTTGTTTATCCTGTGAAAGAACCGAAATCTGTTCTGCAATATTCTTCAATTCCCTCACATTTCCGGGCCAGGGATAGCTTATTAACAGTTGTTTTGCTTCCTCATCCAATTGTACAGGAGAGGTTTTGTATTTATTGGCAAAATCAGCCGAAAACTTTCTGAAAAGCAGGTGAATATCTTCTGGTCTGTCATGCAGGGCTGGGACTCTGATTGGCACTGTGCTGAGACGATAGTATAAGTCTTCCCTGAATTTTCCGGTCTGCACCAGCTGTAAAAGATCTTTGTTACTGGCAGCTATAACCCTAACATCTGTTTTTTGAACTTTTGAAGACCCAACCCGAATATATTCACCGGCTTCCAGCACTCTTAGCAATCTGGCCTGGGTTCCAAGTGGCAATTCTCCAATTTCATCTAAAAAAATTGTACCACCATTTACTGTTTCAAAATAACCTTTTCTGGCATCTACGGCACCGGTAAAAGAGCCTTTTTCATGACCAAATAATTCAGAATCTATTGTACCCTCGGGAATGGCTCCGCAGTTAACGGCAATAAAGGGATTGTGTTTACGGGCTGATAGAGAATGAATGATTTGTGAGAAAACTTCTTTTCCAACACCACTTTCGCCATGTATTAATACTGTCAGATCGGTATTTGCCACCTGTTCGGCAACCTGCAGTGCATAATTCAGAGCTGGGGAGTTCCCAATAATTCCAAACCGATTTTTAATTGATTGAATATCCATTAGTAGCTTTAGTCTACGGTCGGCAGTCCACAACCGGCCATTCTTTTGTTATTTACGCTTGACCTGTCGTCAGTGGACTGTTGACGATAGAGCCCAATATAGTTCCCTGTGTACATTCATTTGCCTGCACCAGTACATAATCACCTTTGTTCAACTTATAATTCTCTTTGGGGAATACGAAAACTTTATTCTCTGAACTTCTGCCAGACCAATCTTTATCACTTTTTTTGCTATTCCCTTCTATCAGGATTTTAAACGTTTTGCCAATATCTCTTTTATTACTTTCCAGCGAAAGTCTGTTTTGCAAATCAACTACTTCCTGAAGCCTTCTTTTTTTAATATCGTGGGGAACATCATCAAGGAATCTTTTTTGTGCTAATGTTCCGGGTCTTTCTGAGTAGAAGAACATGTAAGAATAATCATACTGAGAATATTCCATTATGCTTAATGTTTCCTGGTGGTCTGACTCATCTTCAGTACAGAAACCTGTAATGATATCTGAACTGATGCCACATCCCGGTAAGATTTCCCTGATTCTGTCTATTTTGGATTTGTACCATTCTCTGGTATAAGTCCGGTTCATTAATTGTAATATTCTCGAAGATCCGCTTTGAACTGGTAAATGAATATTGTTACAAACATTTTCATGCCTGGCTATTGTATGTAAGACATCATCCGTAATATCTTTTGGGTGAGATGTTGAAAATCGTACTCTTAATAATGGTGAAATCAGGGCAACATTTTCAAGAAGTTTTGCAAATGTTATTATCTCACTTTTTGGTTCATCAACAAAGTAATAGCTGTCAACATTCTGCCCCAGAAGAGTTACTTCTCTGTAGCCATTTTCAAATAAGTCCCTGCACTCTGAAATAATACTTTCAGCATCACGGCTTCTTTCTCTTCCTCTTGTAAATGGTACCACACAAAAAGAGCACATATTATTACAGCCTCTCATAATACTTACAAATGCACTTACACCATTGCTGTTTAGCCGAACGGGAGAAATGTCTGCATACGTTTCGTCCCGGCTTAATAATACATTTACTGCTTTTTGGCCACCTTCGGCTTCATTAACAAGTTCTGGTAAAGAACGATAGGCATCCGGGCCTACTACCATGTCAACCAATTTTTCTTCTTCGAGCAGTTTTGACTTTAGTCTTTCCGCCATACAGCCTAAAATACCTACCAGCATTCCAGGCTTTTTTCTCTTTAGCTTTTTAAATTCTGTCAGTCGTTTTCTTACAGTCTGTTCCGCTTTTTCTCGGATTGAACAGGTATTTAAAAAAATCAGGTCAGCATCTTCTTCATTTCTTGTAGCGCCAAATCCTGCATTGTTGAGAATAGAAGCAATTATTTCACTGTCAGCAAAGTTCATGGCACATCCATAACTTTCAATATAAAAGTGCTTTTTATACCGATTAGGATCGTTTACAAAGGGTAAAAATGCTTCACCCTGCCTTTCCTCATCATGAGTTTCCTGATTTTTCAGGCCTGTCTTATCTGTCACAGAATCAAGCATTCAGTTTATAATTTGGGCAGCAAATATACATAATAGCCCTCTATTTATGACAGGATGTCAGAAAAAATCAGTCTTAGTTTTGTTTGAAATTCATCTAAAGGAAATCCCGACTTGTCCCGTCTAAGTTATTAGTTTGTTGGTTGTTATATTTACATTACAATTCTGAATTTTGAAAAGAATAAGCATTTTAATTACCTTTTTACTTTTTAGCTTAGTCGGTTTTTTACAGAATCCGGGCATTATTACTGGTAATGTGATGGATGAGAAGAATAAGGCGTTGGAAGGTGCAACGGTTGAACTTATATCTTTAAAAGATAGTTTATTAAAACAGACTTCACAGACAAATAAAACCGGGGATTTTTTATTCAGTAACATATCACTTGGCTTCTATAAATTAATTTTTGCATATGTGGGAATGCAGTTTTTAAAGATTGACAGTATTCATTTTCGGGTAGAACGGTTTGATTTCAACTTAACAGACATTATTTTAAAAACAAAAAGCAGCGAAAACCTGGATGAAGTTATTATCTATGCAGAAAAGCCCCTTGTTCAATCTAAAGAAGGTAATATAACTTTCAATGCCGGTGAATCTGCACTTTCTGCCGGAAGTAATGTTAGTGATCTGCTTACCAATGTTCCCTTAGTTTCTAAAGATCCAAACGGAAAAATAACGGTAAGGGGTAAAGAACCTAAAATACTTATTGATGACAAACCCGTAGAACTGAATCAACAACAATTGCAGGATTTGCTGGAATCAATGCAGGGAAGTTCTATTGAAAAAATAGAAGTTCTGACAAATCCACCTCCGCAATATGCCAATGAACAGGGCGGGGTGATAAATATTGTAACCAAAAAAGGAAAAGTTGGAAAAGGAGGTAGACTGCATATATCGACTGGAACAAGAGGTGAAGTTGCAATTAGTGGAAGCTATAGTTACCGGAAAAAAGGATTTTCATTGGCTATTAACAGTGGTGTGGGTTATGGTCGGCAAGTAGGTGAGGGTTATTCAATCAGAAATAATTTTTATACAGATTCTTCCAATTTTTTCAATACAAAGAATAACAGCCTGAGCAAATTCCTGAGGCCTAATTTCAGGGTGAATATGGATTATGATATTTCCAAAACGCAATCATTCAATTTTGTATTGCAATTCAATCAGAATAATTACCATAACGAAACATCTACAGAATATACCAATATTAACAGGGTGGGTGAAATTTACAGGTTAAGTGAAAGAACTATTGGCAGTGAAGGGGATAGTTATAGTCCCAATACCAGTTTATCCTATTTGAAAAAAGGGAAAATTCCGGGTGAAACCTTTAGAATAATTACCAGTGCAAACCTTTCTGTAAGTAGCTCAAACCGGGATTTTTTTCAGCAATTTTTTACACCTGCTCATCTGCCCAATGGAATAGATTCCACACAAAAACAAATAAACAAAAATAGAAATAATGGCTATACAGTTCGTGTTGATTATAACCGGCCATTAAAAAACAAAACCACATTTTTGTCAGTTGGAACAATAGTTAACAGAACAAATAGTCATATAAATACCAATACCATTTATCTCAAAAAGCCGGAAGGTCTATTCTTTAAATCCGATTTATTAAGCAATGAGTTTCGATTTCATCAGACAGTTTTGAATTTTCGTGGTTCTGTAAAACAGATGCTCAAAAAAAATCTGAGTATTACAGCCGGGGCTACCGCCGAAAATACAATGATATGGTTTGAATTATACAAAGAAAACAGGGATGCAAAAAATGATTATTGGACCTGGTTACCGCTGGCAAATTTTAATTACACCTGGAAAGAAGCTTATAATCTGACTTTTTCTTATCGACGCAGCATTCGCCGTCCGGGTATAAATGAACTAAATCCGACAATTGATTTCGGAGATCCCTACAATGTTCGTTTTGGAAATGAAAAGCTGGAAGCATCCACGGCTCATAATTTCGATTTGATTTTTGGAAAAACAAAACCAATATACTTTGCGAACATTGGTATGGGATATAATATTGTCGAAAATATTTTTAGCCAGGTAAGAACATTGTTGCCCGATGGAAAAACCCAGGTTACCTGGGAAAATATCAGTGGCCGAAAAGAATATGAAATCAGTACCTGGGGTGGTGTTACTATCAGTAAAAAGCTGAGGTCAAATCTCAGTGCCAGCTATACATACAATGAATACAGCGAATTTGATAAAACAATAAGACGCTATAGAAACGGAGGCTCTTTTACTTCAAACATAAATAACACCTGGACACCTAAAGATATTATGAGTTTTACAGGAAGCTTTACATTCAATCGTTTTGCTAATCCGCAGGGTTTTGCCCGTTGGAATTGGAGTATGAACCTGGGAATACAACGAAGATTTTTTGATAAGAGATTCACTATTACACTGAATGTCATTGATCCCTTTTTACAGAAAACAAGGAATTTTACTTACGGCCCCAATTTTTTCCTGCAGAGTTACAATACAACGCAAACAAGAAATTTTAGGGTGAGCCTGGGTTATAACTTTACCAAGCCGGCGAATAAACCAGTAATTAAGACTGCAACTGCAAAGTGATCTGAAAATCCATTACATAGGAGAATCTTAAAATTAGATTCTTTAATAACCTGCGAGACTTTTGAGCGGAAGACGGGACTCGAACCCGCTACCTACAGCTTGGGAAGCTGTCGCTCTACCAGGTGAGCTACTTCCGCTGATATTCGTCTGACCGTCCCGGTCTGACGAAGTATAGTTATTTTACTGTCTGCGAAAAAGAAATTCTCTTGGCAAGCCAGCTTACTTTCAGAGGCACAATCCAACTGTTTTCCAATTCTTCTTTTGTCTGTACCATGTTATTAAAATACAAAGTTTCATCAGTAATAAATCCATTATCTAAAGCATATTGCAACTGGGTGAGTGGAAGTAATTGAATTTTGTCTTTAATAACAAATGCCAGAGTAGTCCTGTCAAATAAATTTACATTGTAATGTTGCTCTATATCTTTTATCATTCTCACCGAACTATCGGTACTGCATCCTCCCACACTGGTAGCCGATTCGTCTGCTAATAATAAAATAAATTGTCCAAAAAATAAATGGGCTTCTCCTTTTACCGGTGCGCCATGGCTTGTCCATATAGTTACAAAGTCTTTTAAGAACAATTCTATGTTCAGAGCTTCTGCCATTGTAAAAACCCTGTTACTCTGATATATCCACACTTTAGAGCCCGGATCAAAATTGTTATTGAGTAGTTGTTTAAATTCTAGGTTCATAGTTCAATTTTATTCAATTGAGTTTACAATAATTTCTGCTACATCCAGTACTTGTACTGAATCTTCTTTTTCTGCCAGTTTTACACCGTCAGTCATCATGGTATTACAAAAGGGACAAGCGGCTGCAATTACTTCTGCTCCGGTAGAAAGTGCTTCATTGCTGCGTTCAATATTTATACGATTAGTGCCATTTTCTTCCTCTTTAAACATTTGTGCACCGCCTGCTCCGCAGCAAAGTCCATTACTTCGGCAGCGTTTCATTTCTACCAGTTCTGCATCCAGCGCTTCGAGAACTTTTCGGGGTGCTTCATAAATATTATTAGAACGCCCCAGGTAACAGCTATCGTGGAAAGTAATTTTTTTGCCTTTAAATGTGCCGCCTTCTTTCAGCTTAATTTTGCCTTCATCAATCAATTGTTGCAGTAAAGTAGTGTGATGTATTACTTCATATTGTCCACCCAAAGCAGGATATTCATTTTTTAATGTATTGAAGCAATGCGGACAGGCGGTAACAATTTTTTTGATTCCGTAGTTATTCAGTAGCTGAATATTCTGGTATGCCATCATCTGAAACATAAATTCATTTCCGGCTCTTCGTACAGGGTCACCGGTGCACATTTCCTCTTTTCCAAGAATAGCAAAATTTATCCCTGCTTTATTCAGAATCGTAACCAACGCTTTGGTAATTTTTTGTGCCCGTTGATCAAAGCTACCGGCACAGCCTACCCAAAATAATACTTCAGGACTTTTCCCTTCAGCAAATAATTCAGCAACAGTTGGTACATGCATATAACTTAAGATTTCAATAGCAATATTACTTAAAATGGGTAATTATTATTACCAATAATCAAAGGTTACCATTTTTCCAGTATAACGATTAAAAAAGTTTTACAAATAATGGAAAAAAGTTAAATAGGGAATTGGATTGACAGTTTCGAATATCCATCAAAGTTCACTCTTAAATGTAAGAATTAGCTAAAAAAGTAGTAATGTGTTTGCAGGAAACCTATTTTTGCTGCACTGAAATGAAAATGAAGAAATTTTTTGAAAAAATTACTAACTGGGAACTCTGGAACTTTTATGTACTCTATTTTCC
>JBARSW010000087.1:0-2192 GCA_049644925.1 Chitinophagaceae bacterium
ACCGGGGAGAGGGCGGTACATTTGCTCTTTATGCATTGGTAAGAAGAAGAAAAAAATGGCTGGTAATACCTGCTATGATAGGTGGGGCATCATTATTAGCTGATGGCATTATTACTCCGCCCATTTCTATCACCTCTGCGGTAGAGGGACTGAAGAAAATACCTTACTTCGGTATTGAAGAAGGAAGTAATACGGTACTTATAATTGTAATTACCATTCTCACACTTTTCTTTTTTATGCAACAGTTTGGAACGGCTTCTATCGGCAAAATGTTTGGGCCGATAATGTTTATATGGTTTACCATGTTGCTGGTTCTGGGTGCCATTCATGTATTTGATGATCTTTCAATCTTTAAAGCAATCAGCCCATATTATGCAATCAGTTTTCTAAAAAATTATCCGGAAGGGTTTTGGCTACTAGGAGCAGTGTTTCTTTGTACTACCGGTGCAGAAGCATTATATAGTGACCTGGGCCATTGTGGCAGGGAAAATATTCGTAAATCCTGGATATATGTAAAGATTTGCTTGTTGATTCATTATTTTGGACAAGGGGCAAATCTATTATCACACAGAAATGGTCTGCTTATTACTGATGAAATTAAAAATTCATTAGGCATTAACGCCTTTTATGATATGATGCCACATTGGTTTATTATTCCGGGGGTATTAATTGCTACCACTGCCGCAATTATTGCCAGCCAGGCAATGATATCAGGTGCATTTACTTTAATTAGTGAAGCAATGCGACTAAACTTATGGCCAAAATTAAAAATCCGTTATCCTTCAGAAGCCAAAGGCCAGTTGTTCATTCCGGCAATAAACTTTATCATGTTCCTTGGTTGCGTGGGAGTAGTCCTTTATTTCCGGAAATCATCTAATATGGAGGCCGCATATGGTTTAGCTATTATTGTTACCATGTTGATGACCACCATACTTTTTACCAATTACCTGGTGCTTAGCCGGGTTAAGTCTTACTGGATATATATCTTTTTAGGGTCATACCTTTTGATTGAAACCGGTTATCTCATTGCATTATTAGTAAAATTTGTTCACGGGGGATACATCACACTTCTTATTGGATTGATAATGTTCCTGGTTATGTATGTATGGTTCAGAGCCAGAAAAATCAAGAACCGCTACGTGGAGTTTGTCCGCATGGAACATTATATACCCAAAATACAAGAGTTAAGTAATGATAAATCTGTGCCCAAATATGCTACTCACCTTGTCTATATGACAAGTGCCAACAACCCAAACGAGATTGAGCACAAGATTATCTACTCAATATTAAATAGAAAACCCAAACGAGCAGACATCTACTGGTTTGTACATATAGACACTGTAGATGATCCTTATACCTGTGAATACATTGTAGAACATATCATACCTAATGATATTATCAGGGTTGACTTCCGGTTAGGTTTCCGTATGGAACCCCGAATAAACCTTATGTTCCGTAAAGTAGTTGAGGACCTGGTGGCCAACAAAGAAGTAAATATTATCAGTCGTTATGAAAGCCTTGCCAATAGCGGTACAGTAGGTGATTTCCAATTTATGGTGATGGAGAAATACCTGAGCCAGGACAATGATCTGCCATTCTTTGAAAGAATTGTGATGAAGTTCCATTTTTGGCTAAAAGATCTTAGCTTATCAGAAGAAAAGGGATTTGGGTTGGATCTTGCCAATGTAACTGTAGAAAAATTTCCTTTAATTGTTTCACCTGTGACAAATCTTAAATTAAAAAGGGTGATAGAAAGTACAGACAATTAATTATATCCGGTTCTCATTTCTGTTTTTTATATACTTTTACTGCTTTATTTTTAGCCAAGAGGTAAAAGCTAAATTGATCAGATAAAATGTCAGTTAATACAAAACAAGTTACCCCATTAGGATTATTAATTGCTCTTGGTATTATCTACGGAGATATTGGAACCTCTCCTCTTTATGTTTTTAATGCAATAATTGGCACAAAAATAATTACTGAGCAACTAATTGTTGGAAGTCTCTCCTGTATCATCTGGACACTTACGCTGCAAACAACTTTTAAATATGTAATTCTAACTTTAAATGCCGATAATAACGGAGAGGGTTGCATTTTTTCATTATTTGCCCTGGTAAGAAGGAGAAAAAGATGGTTGGTTATAGCTGCCATGATTGGTGGTGCCGCACTTATTGCTGATGGCATGATTACTC
>JBARSW010000088.1:0-11129 GCA_049644925.1 Chitinophagaceae bacterium
TTGATTTTACAGAATTCATTGATGATTATGATAATGGGGGACAAAAATCAATTTCTTACACTTCAACAAACATCTCTTATTCACCTGCAATTGTTGGCGGAACAACGCTAAATATCATACCATTCAAAAATGCAGAACTGAGTTTTTTAAGTAAATATGTAAGTAAGCAATTTTTGGATAACACAGAAAATAATAGTCGTGTACTAAATTCATTTTTTGTACAGGACATAAGAGCAATTTATACTTTCAAAAAGAAATGGCTGAAAGAAGTTAATCTTATTACGCAGGTAAACAATGTTTTTGGTGAGCTCTATGAACCTAATGGTTATACCTATAGTTATATCACGGGTGGAGAAACAGTTACAGAGAATTATTATTTCCCAATGGCAGGAATAAACTTTCTGATGGGAATAAATATCAAATTGTAAGACCTAAGTCTAACAATTGTAAAAAGTAAACCCACAAAAATGAAATTAGAAATAATTACGTTGCACTTCCAAACTGTGTTTGCCATGCAAGCATGCCGCCTGTAAGATTGACTGTATTTTTAAATCCAATTGAATCCAGGAATAAACAGGCCTTTCCGCTGCGATTGCCGCTGCGGCAACAAATAATGATCTCTTCCTCTTTCAGATCCTCTAATTCATCAATTTGCATTCGCTGTATCAATCCAAGCGGAATTAATTTTGCACCAATATTAAATTCTGCATATTCATGTGGCTCCCGGCAATCAATTAAATTTAATTTTTCACCAGCATCAATGCGGGCCTTTAACTCTTCAACGGTAATAAGCTGCATAATCCAAATTTTTATAATGGTAAAGGAATTTCTACACTATCTTTTACTGGTTTGTCGGCCTGAAGCCAAACATCCATTGTCTGCCCCGAACGAATTCGCTGAAGTCTTTTCTCATCATCAAAACGCTGAGGATTCTGTTTATATATCCAGGCATTCAAAGTATCTGAAATATTGGCATCCGCAACAATAGCACCAATGATAATACCATTTTCCTCTAACAGAGATTTTGCATCACCAAATTGCATCCCGGTAATAACAGGCACCGAAAATTCTCTTTCACCAACACCATCACCAAGTACAAGTGAAATAACACTTCCTTTTCTGATTTTTGTTCCAGGTTCAATTTTAGACCCATTATACCACTGTTCCAGTATAGCATTCTTAGCAAAGTCAGGCTTAAAAGTTGTATCGCCAATTTTCAAGTCCATATTTTTTAACACCATTTCTGCATTACGCAAACTATATCCTACAAGGTTTGGCATTTCCATTTCGGGAGGAATAGCCCGGCTGATAATTAATAAAATCGTACGGTTAGATTTAACCACTTCGTCAGCTTCCGGAAACTGCCTTATTACAGTCATGGGTGCCGCTGTATCCACATAAACAGAATCCTGTATCTCATAGTCAAACCCTGCTTTCTTTAATATCTTCCTTGCTTCTTCATAATTTTTTCCTGCTACTGAAGGAACTGTTGCTGCTTTACCATGTCCGGTAAGCCAGTCCAGTGATAAAAGGAATAAAGAAAAAATTGCCAGTGCCAGAATAATCCCGGCAAGGATATTTAACCAAAGAGGACGATGTGTTATAAACTTAAACATATTGAAATTTATTTATGATGCCTTAAGGCATTCCTGTACCAGCTTAGTATAAAATTCTTGCAGGCTCCATCCCATTTCTCTCACCTGTTGTGGAATGATACTGGCCTCACTTTGACCTGGTATGGTATTTACCTCAAGCATAAAAGGCCTTCCTTCTTTTTCATTATAAATGAAATCAATCCTTATAACGCCACTGCAGTTGAACGCAGAATATACTTGCTTTGCTGTTTCTTTTAACTTTTGGGCGATGACTTCTTCCACTACAGCAGGTGTAGTTTCTGATGATTTTCCATGATACTTGGCCTCAAAATCAAAAAAGGACATATCTGCATCCGCTTTCACTTCGGTTAATGGTAAAACAATGATGTGTCCGGCTGATTTAAACACTCCAACTGTAAATTCCCTTCCTTCAATCATTTCTTCTACCAATACCTGGTTATCTTCCTTAAATGCTTTTTCAATGGCAGCATCCAGGTTATCTGATGTTGAATTTACCTTTGACATACCAATACTGGAACCGCCGTTATTGGGTTTTATAAATACCGGGAAATTTAATTTCTCAATTATTTCAGCGGAACTTCTAAAATTCTCTTTTATGAGAATGATTGACTTTGCAACGGATATACCTTCCATACCCGCCACAGCTACAGCATATCCTTTGTTAAAAGTAATGGCCGAAGCAGCAGCATTACAACCAGTATAAGGTATCCCAAGTATATCGAAGTATCCCTGTAATTTTCCATCCTCGCCGGGAGTACCATGCATGCCTATAAAAACTGCATCAAAATTTATTTTTTTATCATCTATCTGCAGAGAAAAATCATTTTTCTCAACTTCAATTTTTCTTCCATCTGCCAGTTCATAATACCAACCTTGTGGATTAATATCAATTTTATAAACATCAAAAAGAGTTCTGTCAAGATTTTTATCAATAGTAACGGCACTTTTATAGGAGATAACAGCTTCGCCGGAAAAACCGCCAGTTACCAATGCAATATTTTTTTTCATGCTTTTATAATGAATAGAAAGTTATACTTATCCGTAAGTCATCATACAGAATGCAAATATTATGGAAATAATCAAGATGCCCAACGAAAGGGAACGCAATTCAGAAGGGATTAACAAAAAAAATGTAAGAAATTAACAATAACTGTCGTGCTGGCAAATTTTTAAACAATACTGATTCAAAAATCTATTAACGGTGAATGGAAATAAGAAAGGTGAAGGCCGTTTCTCCTTCACCTTTTTACAACGGGAAATATCACCCGTTACACAAATAGTAGTTTGCACTACTAGTATATTGAGATATACCCGTAAGGTAGAAAATAATTTAGAAAGATTTCTGAAATTTGATCAGAACTTATGCACACAGAAAAAATCAGGCATGCAGTAACTCTTTCTTGGCAGCCAGTTGGTCTACTGTTTCCTCGTAAGCATCATCAGAAACACAGCAATCTACCGGGCAAACCGCTGCACACTGAGGCTCTTCATGAAAGCCCTGGCACTCGGTGCATTTATTAGGAACAATATAATAGGTATCTGTAGCAATAGGTGCATTTTTTTGATCTGCATCTACTTCAGTACCGTCCAGTAATGTAAAAGAGCCTTTTGCTGAAGTTCCATCAGCAATAGCCCACTCCACACCACCTTCATAAATTGCGTTGTTAGGACACTCTGGTTCGCAGGCGCCGCAGTTAATACATTCTTCTGTAATCTTGATTGCCATAGTAATTAAATTTTTATTAAAGGGTTCGTCGTTACTTTTGACATGCAAAAATAACTTACCGGAATGAATTTACAATACCGAATTAATTTATTATCAAGGCTGGGAGAATATATTTTATCAACAAATGAAAATTGGCAAGCTTGTAAAGAAAAAGCCGGGTGGGAAAATGGCTGGTTCATTCCTGAATTCGTTAATAATGCATCAGAAAATATCGGCAAAAACTTCCTGCAAATTAATATTTTGTCTGAATGGGCATCCACCTACCAGATTAATGAAAAAAATGAAAATCCGAAAAAGGTTGGTATTGTAATGGCAGGTAATATACCCCTTGTTGGATTTCACGACTTTTTATGTGCTTTTATTAGTGGCCACTATGCTCTTTTGAAAACTTCTACCAGGGACCAGGTTCTGATTAAACACCTGGTAGAAAAATTGATAGATTGGGAACCGGAAGTTCAGAACCGGGTGGAGTTTTCTGAAATGCTGAAAGGCTGTTACGCATATATCGCCACGGGAAGCAACAATTCCTCCCGTTATTTTGAGTATTATTTTGATAAATACCCGAATATTATTCGCAGAAATAAAACTTCAGTGGCTATTTTAACCGGTGTGGAAACAACAAATGAACTTGAAAAACTGGCAGATGATGTGTATCTCTATTTTGGGTTGGGCTGTAGGAATGTTACAAAAATATATGTACCCGAAGCATATGATTTTATACCACTTTTAGAAGCTTTTAAAAAATATAATTACCTGGCGGATCACCACAAATACAAAAACAACTACGATTATAACCTGGCGCTTCATTTACTGAATAAGAAGTATTACATGAGCAATGGGTCACTTTTATTGGTAGAAGAACCATCCCTTTTTTCCCCAATCAGCCAGTTGAATTATGAATTTTTATCAGACCCCGACAAATTGACCGAATCCCTTGAAAATAATAATGACCTGCAATGCATAGTAGGCAAGGATTTTGTCCCTTTTGGCAAGGGACAAAGCCCCTCAGTTTCCGAATATGCAGATGGTGTGGATACTCTCCGTTTTCTAAAGAATCTCTGAAAAATTGGTCCCAATAAAATAAAAAACATTGTAAGTTTACAGGGCTTAGAAGTACGAAGGTCTTGGTAAATGATTTGTTAAACTAAGTAAGAGGTAAACTGTTATATACTGACAGTTTGTTACTTTGTATGCAAAGGCACAAAATTTGTGAAAATGCCTTGAAGAAATATTAACCTTTTAAAGTTTAAAACACTATGAAATTAAAACAGCTTTTATTAATCATTGCGGTGAGTGCCGTTTCCGCCATTGGCAGTGTTTGGATCTATAGCAAAGTCACGAATCAAAAATCATCCGGCTTTGTGCAAACGGCAGATGGAAAAGTACCGGTAAATTATGCTGGCTTTTTTGAAAATGCTGCAGGTGCAGGCGAACCCGTGGACTTTACAAAGGCAGCCAATGCTGCTGTACCGGCAGTAGTCCATATTAAAACAAGGATTCCTGCTAAAAAAATCAGTAACGGTCTGCCCCGCAATAACAACCGTGGCAATGGCTTTGAAGATCTTTTTGAGCAATTCTTCAATAATAATTTTGGACCTCAGATTCAACCAGAGCAAAAAGCTTCTGGTAGTGGTGTAATAATCAGCGATGATGGCTATATCATAACCAACAACCACGTTGTTTCTGACGGTGGTGACGGAGTGGCAGAAGAAATTACAGTGACACTTAATAATAAGAAAACCTACAAAGCAAAAGTAATTGGTAAAGATGCCAGCAGCGATATTGCCGTGCTGAAAATTGATGGAACTGGATTCCCATTCCTGATTTATGGCAATTCTGACAATGTAAAACTTGGTCAGTGGGTATTGGCAATAGGTTATCCTTTAACCCTCGAAACAACGGTTACGGCTGGTATTGTAAGTGCCAAAGGAAGGAATATAGGTATCAATGGCAGACAAAGCCAAACACCAATTGAGTCTTTTATTCAAACTGATGCTGCCGTTAACCAGGGTAACAGTGGAGGAGCGTTGATAACAACCGATGGCCAATTGGTGGGAATCAATTCAGCCATTTATGCACCCACCGGAACTTATGCAGGCTATTCTTTTGCCATTCCGGTTAACCTGGTTAAGAAAATAGTAAATGACCTTATTAAATTTGGCGACGTTAAAAGACCTTACTTGGGTATATCTGCCGACCAGGAAAAAATTAATGCCGGTGAAGGTGCTCATGTTGGAATTGTAGCAAAAGACGGTGCGGCAGCAACTATCGGTTTGCAGAAGGGCGATGTCATCACTAAAATAAATGATATTCCCATTAATTCCTGGAACGAACTTCAGGCTACCGTTTCCTCCTATAATGCAGGGGATAAAATAAATGTAACCTACAAACGGGATGGAAAAGAGTACACTAAAACAGCTACCCTATCTGCAAAAACAGGTACATATGAGCAGTTAGCAGCATCCGGAGTTGGAGAAAAAATTGGTGCCGAATTGGAAACAATTGACAAAAAGACCGCCGAAAAATATGAAATTGAAGGGGGTGTGATGGTTAAAAAAATTATAGCAGGTGGAGTTTTAAGTAAAACAAGAATGGAAGAAGGATTCATCATTACCAGTGTAAACGGATATAATATTACCAGTATTGATGAACTCAATAAAGCAATTATCAGTCTTCGCGGAGAAAGCATTTACCTGGAAGGAATTTATACCGATGCAGATGGTGTTTACAGGTATCCATTGAAAATAAATTTGCAATAAAAACATCTTTAATATTCATTTAGCCGTCCCGGATTTTTGGGGCGGCTTTTTTTTACTTCTACATAGTGCTATTTTTGTGTATTAACCATTACATGAAGCCTTCATCAATTCCAGATTACCATGACGACAACAAACAATCTTTGCTGGAAAAATTTTTGTACCCGGTAAGAAACATTAATAGGAAACGTTTAGCTAAAAATGTCTCAAATAAAACAATATTAATTACAGGAGCCAGTTATGGTATTGGAAATTTATTGGCCGAAATTCTGAGCGACTTTGAAACTAGATTGATTTTGGTAGCCCGTACAGAAGAGAAACTAGAATTACTGCAACAGCAATTCATTAACAAACCCTGCAAAATTTTTACTTACTGTACTGATCTTCGGGATGAATCACAAATAAATTATTTAATACAGAATTTCAAAACAAATGAAACAGCAATAGATATTTTTATTAATAACGCAGGGAAATCTATTCACCGGGGACTCATTAATTCCCTTGACCGTTTTCACGATACACAACGTTGTACTACTACCAATTTCACAGGGCCTGTACAATTATTACTGGGAATTTTGCCGGAAATATTAGCACTAAAAGGACAGATTGTAAATGTATCCACATTAAATTCACTGCTTCCCCCCACTGCCGGCTGGTCAGCCTATCAGTCATCAAAAGTGGCCTTTGACCAATGGCTTAAATGCATGGAACCGGAGCTGCGTATAAGAAAGGTAATGGTAAGCAGTGTTTACCTTCCACTTGTCAGAACCAGGATGAGTATGGTTAATGAAAAAAATCACAAGCGGCCGGCAATGAGTAAAGAAAAAGCAGCATATGCCATTTTAAACTGTATAACATACAAGAAAAGAAAATACCGGCCCTGGTGGACAGGTGTCCCTCTTTTTCTATCTGCCTTGTTCCCCAATTTATGGTACCGCCTGCAGGTAATTTATTTAAGAAATAAAAAGTAGCATGCGGTTCATTTATCAACTTATAAAACTCCGGTTTCTTACTCCCCGTTCCCTGCTACTGTTATTTAAAGCAAAGAGATTGCATGGCAACAATCTCTGTTTTTTATTGAAATATGCAGCAGATAGATATGCTGGGAAGATTGCCATAACAGATGGAATCTACCAGGTAAATTTTAAAAAATTATATAAAGATGTCTTAAATCTTTCTGCTGTAATTCATCATAAAATAAACCTAGAAGGAGATTCAGTGGCCATATTGGTTTGCGGCAATAGCATAAACCATATTATAACCAAATATGCTATCCAGAACCTTGGCATAAAAATAATCCTGGTTAATCAAAAGGCTCATATAAATGAAATAATAAGGATACGCAACAACCAATCTAAACCATGCAGCCTTTTTTCAACAGAAGCGACGCATTTAGTTCTTGAAAATGCAGTTAATATTGATAACTTAATCACTATTTCTCAAGTGGGAATTAAAGAGCACATAATCAAGAAAAAATACGCTGCTGTTATTTTCCCTACTTCCGGTACTACCGGTAATGCAAAGTTGATAGAAAAGAAAACCGGTGTTTTTTACTGGCTGCGAACATTTACAGACCTTGTCATTAAAACAGGCATTTACAAAAAAGATTCTGTTTATATTTCAATCCCCGTCTCACATGGATTTGGTTATACAGCATTATTTTTCGCATTAGTACTTGGAAAAAAGGCGATGGTTACTAATGAAAAAGACCAGAGTCAAATCGCCAATCGGATAATAAAAGAGGAAATAGAATTACTAGCCGGAGTACCAACCTCATTATACCAGATAGCAGAATCCCTGAAGGGCTCAATGCATAATATCTGCCTGGTAATTAGCGGAGGCGCCCCTTTAAATGAAATCATATTACAAAGTATTACCAGCAACCTGGGTACCACCAATATTTTCAGCCTATACGGAAGTACCGAAGCCAGTACTTCATTTATTGCTGATTATAACCAGCTGAAAAAAAATATCTGTGCACTTGGCAAACCACTAAAAGGAGTAAAATACCGACTTGAACCTTTACCAGCAGGTGGTAAAGAATTGCTGATTCAATCTCACTTGGCAAATATTTCTACTGATTCATGGATTCATACCGGTGACCTTGCTGAAGAAGATAAACAAGGATATCTTTCCTGGTGCGGACGTAAAGATAATATGATACTAAAAGGAGGTGTAAACATTTATCCTGCTGAAATTGAAAACGAAATGCACCGAATTGGCTCCATAGAAGATGTATTGGTAATGGGACAAAAGGAAAATTTAAAAGGCGAGATCATAATTGCCTTTGTAAAAATGAAGCCGGCCACTGACTTTAATGAGCAACAATTAAAAAATCAATTAAAGCAATTTTTACCCGGCATTAAAATACCGGATAAAATTTACCAGACAGCACTTTTTGAATATACCAGTACCGGTAAAAAAGTAAAACCGCTATTGCCAAACCCGACTCATTAAATCAAGGGTTATTTTTCATAAACCAAAAATTCCCATGGCTGCATTTCAAAAGTTTTGTCCATAGTAAAATCGTTGGCCGCACCGGAAAATACATTTTTATATACTCCGGAAACATGGTTGTCCGCCATATCGAAACGCAGATTTTTATTGGCTGAAAGATTCAGCACTACCAGCACTTCCTTGTTTCCTTTTTGACGCAAGTAAGCTATTATCTTTTTTGGCTCACTGGTTTTTATACGGTAAGTGGTTACGGTGGTATCGCCGGCATTAAGTGCAGGATTATTATTTTTAAGATTCAGCAGGGCTGTATAAAACGCCGTCATCTCCGCAGCATTTTCAGTGCCTGTAATTGTGTCCTTTTCAAAAAAGTCTATCCGTTTTGTATTGCCCAGTTCCTGTCCGGAATAAAGTAAAGGAACGCCATTCCAGGTAGCACTGAACACGGCCAGTGCTTTTGCCATAGCTCCATATTTTTCATACTCGGTACCATTCCAGCTATTCTCATCATGATTGGTGGTAAACCATGCCCGCATGGTACTGTCGCCCAGATCATCATATTTTTTTAATACAAACAATAATGAATCAATATCCTGTTTCCCTTCATAAAATTCTTTTGTCTTATGCATCCATGTCCAGGTATAGCTTGCATCAAAAGCTTCTCCATATTCCGGTTTTTCCAGTTCATCAAATTCACCCAACCAAAAAAGTGGTTTTATCGCATCAAGCTCTGGTCTTGCTTCTTTCCAGAAATCAAGCTCCACCCAAAAGGCCAGGTCGCAACGAAAGCCATCAATATCACATTCTTCTACCCAAAATTTCATGGCATCCTTCATAGCTTTTCGGAGGGCAGTATTTTTAAAATCTAACTCAATAATATCTTCCATGCCCGAAGCAATTTTAAAATCGTTGGTGGCAGAATCTTTCAAGTAATAATCAGGATGTTCCTTTGTCCACACATGGTCCCATCCGGTATGATTGGCCACCCAGTCAATTATCACTTTCATTCCCATCTCATGGGCCTGCTTTACTAAGTTTTTAAAATCATCCAATGTTCCAAATTCCGGGTTGATAGAAGTATAATCAGAACAGGCATAGTAACTGCCTAATGAACCTTTTTTATTTTTTTGTGCAATAGGAGTAAGAGGCATAAACCAGAGTGTTTTCACTCCCATATCTTTTAACCTGGTCAACTGCTGTGCAAAAGCAGTGAAAGTACCTTCGGGGGTATATTGCCGCACATTAACTTCATAAATATTGGTACTTTTCGCCCAGTCAACAGGTTTGAAACGCTTCATCATGGTGTTGATAGTTTTTGTTTTTTTATTTTCGTCTTTCTTCGGCATCAGTTTGCAGGAAGCAATCAAAATACTAAAAGAGACGAACAATAATATATGTCGCATTGTTATTTTTTTTGCAAGTTAAACCATAAACCCCAAACCCGAAACCTCAAACGCTAAACTGAATTATCTTTGCATCATGAAAAATTTTGAAGTCCCCATCATCTACCGCAGCCCGTTGATTTCCGCTATTAAGAAGAAACGGAAAGAAATGGATAAGATGAAAAAAGACTTCACTCCTGCCCTGTTAGATTTTGGGCCGCTTCAGATATACCTTGCCCGTCATTTTGGATTTTGTTATGGGGTGGAAAATGCGATTGAAATAGCTTTCCGTACTATAGAAGAGAATCCGGGCAAACGAATTTATTTATTAAGCGAAATGATCCATAATCCGCAGGTAAATGCCGACCTGATTGCCAATGGCATTGAGTTTTTACAGGATACTTATGGTAAACAATTGATTCCTTTTGAAAAAATAACTCCCGATGATATTGTATTGATTCCCGCCTTTGGCACTACCCTTGAAATAGAAAGTAAATTAAAAGCCATTGGCATTCAAACGGAAAAATACAATACCACCTGTCCGTTTGTAGAAAAAGTTTGGAACCGCAGTGAAGTGATTGCTAAAAAAGATTACACCATCATCATTCATGGAAAACCAAAACATGAAGAGACAAGGGCCACTTTCTCTCATGCCGCCAGCAATGCCCCCTCAGTGGTGGTAAAAGACATGAAAGAAACCATTGAACTGGCCAGATACATCACCTGCGAAAAACCGGCTAATGATTTCTATTCGGAATTCAATGGCCAGTATTCGGAAGGCTTTGATGTAACAACTGACTTGCAACGCATTGGTGTGGTAAACCAAACTACTATGCTGGCCAGTGACACACAAGCTATTGCCAACTATCTTAAGCAGGTAATGTCTGATACCTACAAAACAGCTAATATAGAAGAACGCTTTGCCGATACCAACGACACTCTCTGTTATGCTACAAATGATAACCAGACTGCCGTAAGCGGAATGCTGCAAATCCCTGCCGACCTTGCCATTGTGGTGGGTGGATACAACTCCTCCAACACATCACACCTTGTAGAATTGTGTGAAGAAAAATTGCCGACTTATTTTATCAGTAGTGCCGGCAAAATTTTACCCGGCAATAAAATACAGCACCATAATTTTCATACCAAAGAAGAACTGGTAACCAGTAATTTTCTGCCTCAGCACCAACCGGTA
>JBARSW010000089.1:0-4315 GCA_049644925.1 Chitinophagaceae bacterium
GTATTGTGCTTTAACATTGCCAGTTACAGCTAAAATAATGATAACGGCAATAAAGCTTTTTACTTGATGTTTCATTGATGAAAGATTAGAACATTTAGACGTATTTCATGCAGATGAACTGTGAACACTTAGAATTTTTTTTTAAAAAAGAAAGAGAAGAATATGTCTTCTCTTTCTTAAAAATTTCATATTATTTATTGCAGTGGGTCATATGTGCCACTCCAATTATTATTCTGAGTTAAATTCGGGTTATTGGAAATAGCCTGCATAGGAACAGGGAAGAAATAATAAGTAGTCAAGAAGTTGATAGGATTAGTATCCAACTTTGTTACATTACCTGAAGTCGGGAGATTATCGTGATTATTATTCCTGATGGTTGTAAAGAAATTAGCCATCATATTATCCATGTTCTGAACATCACGAAAGCTGGGACTTGTTGCATTCTTCAGATCGGTTGCGGTAGGAATTCCGGCACCAGTTCTAAGAACAATCCTCAAACGATTCCTGTACCAGCCTTGTAAATCTGACATTCTTTTCCAGCGGTAAAGATCCCAAAACCTTTTACCCTCAAATGCAAATTCAACTTTTCTTTCTGCCAGAACTGCGTCAAATAATTGTGCACGGGTCAATCCGGCACTTAAGCCATACAAATTATTTGATCCTGCAGTTATACCTGCTCTTTTTCTAACAGCAGTTATTCCGGTATAACCTTCTTCTCCGGTTGCAACTTTTCCAATTCCTATTGCACTTTCTGCCAGGTTTAATAATACTTCGGCATAACGGATTTCCATCCAGTCTGTTCCACTGTATTGGGGATCGCTGAAAGTAAATGCACCTTCTGAAACAGCTTTCCGGCAATAAAAACCAGTATTGGATGCGGAAGTCTCTGTAGACTTGGAAGATGTTTCATAATATGTCCATAACCTCAGGTTTACATTCCCATCCAAAGGCCAAGTACATCCGTTATAGGCAATAGTTGCATCAAAACGTGGATCCCTGTTTTTATAAAATAAAGTATCGTAGTATGTATAGGCGCCGGTAATATCTCCGGGCATTTTACCATCTTTCATTGGGTAAGAACGAACTAACTCCCAGGTGGGTTGATTTGAACCACTGCCGAGAAGGTAGGATGGCCTGCATGACTTATCCCATCCATTATTCTTTTTGGTCTGATCGCCTGTGGAATTATTATACCCGGTAACCATTACTGCTTCCGGATTATTTAGCTCAGTAAACCACATAGTCTTATAGTTACTATTCAGGGCAAACCCGTTAGCATCTAAAATTGCTTTTGCCTGCAAATTTGCATCATAGGCAGCCTGCCATCTTGCTGCCAGATCGGTTGGATTAAACATTGGACTGGCATAATATAACAACACTCTTCCTTTAAATGCTGCAGCAGCACCTCTTGTAATCTTACCCCAATCTGTATTGGCTGTCCATTTACCCGGAAGATTGGCAATGGCATAATCCAGGTCAACAACCATTTGTGCAAAACATTCAGATGTTTTATTTCTTGGTAATAATGCAGAATCTCTTGCTGCCCCACCCACTCCATTTAATGGTGTTAAGACCAATGGTACTCCACCATAAATCCTAACCATATCCCAATACCTGAATGCCCTAAAAAATTTTGCCTGCGCACTAAACTTGCGTTTTGTATAATCTGGCAAAGGGCTGTTTTCAATTGAAGTAATAAATGTATTAAGCTGCCTTATTTTGCCCCAGTTATTGGAAGGTTGTGTATTATTGGTATTCAATGATGTACCAAAATCTTTTGGTTCATCTGTTCCGTAACTCATAGTACCCTCAATAAACTTATTTCCAGAGGACTGTCCCTCATCAGACAACTGAGATTGAACCCCGCTTAATACACTGCTGGTATTTTGCCCTCCCCATAAAGGAAGATTATTGTCATAGATATTATCCATATTAAGTTGCACCAGTATTGAATCATTAAATACCAGGTCCGGTTCCATTTTGGAGAGATCGGTTTTATCTAAAACCTTACTACATGAACCCAAAATAAACAACAGGGCAACTGTACTAATTATTTTAAAACTTTTCATTTTAATTATTTTTTGATTTAAAGGCTGATATTTAAACCCATATTAAAAGAACGTAATTGCGGGAACACATCATAAGATCCATTCGCATTATCCTTATAATCATACGGATTGAATAAATTAAGCGGATTGGTACCTACAAAATAAATTCTTGCCCCACTCATCTTTATTTTACTTAACCATTTTGATGGAAGTGTATATGAAAGATTAAGTGTAGTTACCCGGAATGAAAATGAACTTCTCCACCAAAAATCCGTTGCTACATCATATGTACTGGTATAATAGGGTGAAGGATAAGTCGCCCCGGTATTTGTTGGTGTCCAATGGTCAGTCCAAAAAGCAGGCCGGTTAGAATAAGCATTACCCACTTTCCTGGCAGCACTTTCCACCGTACTTATACCACCCCAACTCATTCCCATCTGAACACTTAAGCTTAAAGCCTTGTAAGAAACACCCCAGTTTATTCCCAATCCATAATGATTATCAGATTTTTCTTTCAGATAATCCTGATCATTGGCGTCAATAATACCATCGGGACCTGCATATTTGCCTGTTAATGGATCTTGTTTTCCCCTGATATCAACAAAACCTAACATACCCGGCCTGATTGGGTTAGAGCCACCTGGAACATAACCCAACATATTTGTAATGTTGTTTTTTGTTACATAAGCATCCACATCAGCCTGTGTTCTGAGTAAGCCTATAGTTCTGTATCCATAATATCCCATATCGCTGGATTTACCAGTTGGGTCTTTGAAAGTTCCAATATCCCCTTTAGCAAAGTCGGTAATCAAAACTTTATTATCATTCCAGGAGAAGTTTGCAGTTACATTATAGGTAACATCTTTTCCTATCCTGTCTCTCCAGCTTGCAGAGGCTTCAAATCCGAAATTATTTACTTTACCAAAATTTTCAGTTGGAATAGCTGTTCCAATAAGTATGGAAGGTGATGAAGTAAGGTTAGAAAGCATATTGGAACGCTTATCTATAAATCCGTCTAATGAAACAGAAAGCCTGTTTTTCATAAACCTTGCATCAATACCGGCATTGTATTTATCTACATTATCCCAATGCACAGCCCGGTTTGCCAGATCTACTCCTGAAACAACAGCCAGTCCCCTGTCGCCATTTCCACCCAAAACCGCTGCTTTACCTGTTTGTATAGAGTAACTTCTTAACCACTGATATGATTTTGTTGCATCCAGGCCAAGAAAACCGACTGAACCTCTTATTTTAAGATAGTTTATCGTATTCTGCAACCTGGTGAAAAATTTTTCTTCAGAAATTACCCAACCTACTGAAGCTGAAGGGAAATAACCCCACCTGTTTTCAGGGGCAAATCTCTGACTGGCATCTGCCCTGAATTGGACCTGTAATAAATATTTACTGGCATAGTTATAATCTAATCTGCCGATATAGGCCATCCGGCCTTCTTCAGAAATAGTTTCAAAAGAAGTTTGTGTTCCTGTTGCAAAGTTCTGATTATCCTGCCCACCTACAACTACTCCTTCCACCATTCCGGCAAGGCCATTGGATGAAGATTCACTTTGCTCATAACCGAATAAGGCATTCACCTGGTGTTTTCCAAAAGTTCTGTCGTAATTAACGGTTGTATTAAATTGATAGCTGGTAGCAATACTAGGATTCAACCGAACCCTGTCTCCATTACTCCAGGTATATGACCTAAGAATTGAATCGCCCAGAATATGGCCTTTGTTACCTAATTTATTAAAGTCATATACATTATACTTTGTACCGTACTGTTTGCCCCAGGAGTTTGAAATACTCTTATTAAAGTTAACAGCCGCTTTCAAACCTTTTACAAAAGGAAATTCATACGACAGTTGTCCCTGAAAGTTTACCCCGTTATTATAAGAACTCGTATAATTATCTAAATCATGTACACCAAAATAGTGGTACGTATTAATATTTGAACTTGTACCAGCACCGGGGATTAAGATTGGTAATCCTTTAATATATGGAGGATTGAACTGTGATTCACCAATAAGTGTTTTCCAGTCGTTATCAAGGCTTTCGTTACCCTGTTTATTGAATGTATTCTTTTTATCAGACAGGTTAGCACTTAAAGATAATCCGAGTTTTAAACCAGTTGTTAGTTTAATATCGCTGCTGGCCCTGAAAGAGTATCTTTTAAAACCGAGTCCGTCAAAATTACTGTTCTTTGTATTGTATGTAAACCCGGCAAAATAGGTAGCCTTGTCTGATCCTCCTGAAATGTTCAGTGTGTG
>JBARSW010000090.1:0-2497 GCA_049644925.1 Chitinophagaceae bacterium
AATATTATTTTTCAAAACAGGATGAAAAGCATTGGTTATCTATCACCTGAAGATGCTGTTTCATATGGCTGTTCAGGGCCAACAGCAAGGGGAAGTGGCGTTAGTTCTGATATAAGAAAAGTATATCCCTACGAAATATATGACAAACTGGAGTTTGAGGAAGTGTTGGAAACTGCTGGTGATTCTTTTGCCCGTTATATGGTTCGTATCAGAGAAATGCAGCAATCTATCCATATAATAGAACAATTGATAGATAATATCCCTGAAGGAGAAATTCAGGCCAAGACAAAAGCTGTTTTAAAATTACCAAAAGGAGAATTTTATACCAGGGTGGAAACAGCACGGGGCGAACTGGGGGTTTATATTGTTAGCGAAGGGGGCACCACTCCGTACCGGATTAAATTCCGTTCACCGGGATTTTCGAATCTCTCTGTATTGGATCATATTGCCCGTGGGAGTAAGCTTGGTGACTTGGTTGCGATGATGGGAACGTTAGATTTAGTAATACCAGATATAGACAGATAAACGGCCTCCTTGCCCTCCAAAGGAGGGTTCCTGGACTCCGATTATTTATGAAGTTTTTATAGGTAATGAAACTAATATTTTGTAGATGTTGTTTAGCCCCGGAGGGGCTGAATGTTGGTAACTCCGGGTGAAACCCGGAGAAATAAAACGAAGAATGAATTTAGAACCCCTTAGGGGTGAAAAATTGAATAGAACCTGCCTGCTGGCAGGGTAGTACAGGAGATAACAAAATAAAAAATTTGAGGGGATTGCTTCGGCTTCGCCTCGCAAAGTATGTGGAGTTTTTCTAACATAGCAAACGAATTGCATAAATGGTTGAGTAATACTTTCAACCCGACTATGACAATGATCATTGAAATGGTTATTGCCGGTGTTGCAGTTATTGGTTTATTCGCCGCATTGGGATTAGTGCTGGTAATAATGGAAAGAAAAGTATCCGCCTGGATACAGATTCGCCTTGGACCAAACCGGGTAGGACCAAAAGGAATGTTTCAATCGTTGGCCGACACCTTAAAACTCTTAGTAAAAGAAGGATTGACACCTACTGGCTCGGATAAATTATTATTTAATCTTGCTCCTTTTATTGCCATGATAGTGGCCATGTTGTTAATGGCACCTATAGCTTTCGCAAAAGATTTTCAATTGTGGGATCTGAATATTGGAGTCCTGTTTGTTTCAGCAGTTTCTTCAATCATGGTCATAAGTATATTAATGGCCGGATGGTCCAGTAATAATAAGTATTCACTGATGGGTGCCATGCGCAGTTGTGCACAGATTGTGAGCTATGAATTATCGGCTGGTCTTTCCATCCTTGCAATTGTTGTACTTACCGGTAGCCTGCAGGTTTCTCACATTATAGAATCACAAAGAGATGGATGGTGGATTTTTAAAGGGCATATTCCCGCCTTCATTGCATTTATCACTTTTCTAATTGCTGTAACAGCAGAAACCAACAGGGCACCTTTTGATCTGGCAGAAGCAGAATCTGAATTGACTGCTGGTTTCCATACAGAGTATTCAGGAATGAAGTTCGCTTTATTCTTTCTGGCGGAATATGTGAATGTATTTATTGTATGTGCAATCGGAGCCACATTATTCTTGGGTGGATGGATGCCCTTTCATATTGGTAATTGGTCCGGCTTCAATCATGTAATGGATTATATTCCATCCAGTATATGGTTCTTTGGAAAAACATTCTTCCTCATATTTGTCATTATGTGGTTCAGGTGGACATTCCCCCGGTTAAGGATTGACCAGCTGCTAAACCTGGAATGGAAATATTTATTACCAATCAGTATGATAAACCTGCTGATAGTAACAGCAATGGCAATAATGGGGTGGCATTTTTAGTGAAAGGTGAAAAGTGAGTGGTGAAAAGGGAATCCTCTCCTTGGAGGGGCGGTTAAAAGAAAAATAGTTCTTAAGAAAATTGGGATGAGTTTATGTTACCAGCTAAAGTTCCTTGATTGAACTTTCGTTGCGTCGCACACTTGTTCTTTTGGTTCGCTATTCAACAATTTTTAAAACACAACTCGTAGCTCATAGCTAACAGCTCAAAGCTCATGTTTATAACAAAATACATAAAAGAAATTTACAGTGGTATTAAATCATTGCTTATCGGCATGAGGCGAACGCTGTATTATTTCACTCATCATAAAGAAATAATCACCCAGCAATATCCTGACAACCGTGATACCTTGGTATTACCAGAAAGATTTAAAGGCGAAGTGGTAATGCCACATGATGAAAAGAACGAACACCGTTGTACCGGCTGTACTGCCTGCGAACTGGCCTGTCCTAATGGAACTATTAAAGTAATTACCAAATTTGATATTACCCCGGAAGGAAAGAAGAAGAAAGCGATTGACAAACTGGTATATCATCTTGAATTGTGTACTATGTGTAACCTTTGTGTTGTGGCCTGCCCATCAGATGCAATTAAAATGGCCCAAACATTTGAACACAGTGTTTA
>JBARSW010000091.1:0-3495 GCA_049644925.1 Chitinophagaceae bacterium
GGGGACAAACCATGAGGCATAACCCGTGGGGGCCGGTATTAGAAGGGGCTGTACATAACGGGCATCATGTAAGAACACCGGGACCCGTTGCTTTTGGAGGTTATTTCTACGGTATCACCGGTTTCCATGGCTTCCACGTTTTTTCTGGTGTTATCATTAATATTATAATGCTGTTGATGACAAAGAAGGATGTATTTGCAAACAGGGGACATTACCTGATGATCGAGAAAGCCGGGTTGTATTGGCATTTTGTGGACCTTGTTTGGGTATTTGTTTTCCTTTGTTTCTACCTTATCTGATAAAAAACAAGAAAGAAAATCCCATATAGAAGTTGAGATTGGGATTTGAAATTTATTAATTTGAAATTTTAGAATTTTATGCAACATCCGGCTTTTGAAGAAGTAACTATTCATCATCATACTGCAGATGATGTATCATTCAGGAAAAAAGTAAAAAAGACTACCATCCTGTTATCCGTAATTACGGTAATAGAACTGGCCGTTGGTCTTATTATTTATACTATACATAAAGGAGAAAATCCTAACCATACCCTGGTGTTGATGTTTAAAGGGATGGTTTGTATTCTTACATTGGCTAAAGCATATTATATTGTATCTGTCTTTATGCATCTTGGTGATGAAATAAGGAATATGATTATGACGATAGTAGTACCGTTGATGTTATTCATCTGGTTTATTATTGCCTTTATTTATGATGGAAATTCTTATAAGAATCTTCGTAATAAATACGACCTTCATTTTAAAGAGAGCACAATGCCTGCAAAGCATGGTGAAGTAAAACCGGAACCAGCCCCGGTTGTTATTCCGGGTGCAAAGGATTAGGGTGTATTGAACTAATTATATTGAAACAAAACCATTAAGCGAAGCCTGTAAATAAAAAGGCGTTTAATGGTTTTTTTGATTGTTTTATAGGAAGTTGAATAAGAAAAGATGAAATATTTTTGAGGGGTGATAAAATACTGAACCGTGAATAAGAATGCTTTATATGCTATTATGTTGGCACTGCTGCTGCCATTGGTCGCTTATTTTTTTGTAAAAAATAAAAGTGAAAATGCGGTACACATGCCGCCTCATTACCTGATGGATTCTGTGGTTACAATAATTAAGAAAGAAAAAAAGGTTATAGATACAGTATGGCACCAGGTGGGGGATTTTTCATTACATAACCAGGAAGGAAAGCCGGTAACCTGGGATAGCCTGAAAGGAAAAATTATTATTGCCGATTTTTTCTTCACTCATTGTCCTACCATTTGTCCCGGACTTACAAGAAATATGAAGCGGATGGCTGAATCTATCAATAATGGAAAAAGAGTGGGAGATAAAACCAATAAGCTTGTTCATTTTCTTTCTTTCAGTATAGACCCGGAACGGGATTCTGTGGAGCGGTTGAAATACTGGGCCGATAAGTACCAGATAAATCCGGAGAACTGGTGGCTGCTTACCGGAGATAAAAAAGCCATCTACGACCTTGCCATCAATGAGATGAAAATTGGTTTGGTAGATGGAGAAGGAATTGATACAGATTTTATACATACCGACCATTTTGTACTGATAGACAGCAACAGGCATGTGCGGGGATATTATCATGGACTTGATTCTGCTTCATTGACCCATTTATCCAATGACCTTGTTTTGCTAACGATGGAAAAAAACCCGAATGCCAAAAGTTTCTTTGCCGGCAAACTACAACTGATTGCAGTTGTTTTTCTAATGGCCATCCTTGGTGTGGGGTTACTATTTTTCTTTTTACGTAAAAAATCATAGACCATGTTACCCGCTTCCTGGAAAAAAAATGATAAAAAAGCAAAGACGCTAATATATATTTTTTCTGCAGTAGTTTTTGCAGCCGTGGTATTATTGAGCCGGGTAAAGTTGAATATAAATCCCGGTTTCAATATCCATTTATTTGCTAAAGCAAATGCAATCATTAATTCTTGTGTGGCGGTTTTACTGTTGATAGCATTGGTCGCAGTTAAAAATAAAAATTACCTGTTACACAAAAAACTGATGATGGGTGCTATGCTTTTATCTGTTTTGTTTTTGATCAGTTATATCTGTCATCATTTACTTGCCGGCGAAACAAGGTTTGGAGATATTAATCATGATGGCATAATAAGTGAACTGGAAAAAGCTGCAGTGGGAAGCCGCCGGATGATTTATTATATTTTATTAGGCACCCATATACCGCTGGCAGGTATTATTCTTCCCTTTATTCTTTTTTCTACCTACCGGGCTCTTGTAGGCGAATTTGACAAACACAAAAAACTTGTCCGCATTACCTGGCCGGTATGGTTTTATGTGGCGGTTTCGGGAGTGGTGGTTTACTGGATGATTAGTCCGTATTATGGATAGTTAAGATTGTTACCGCAAATAATCACTTACTTTTTGCTGGATGAATTTCTTTACAGAAGACCATGTTTGACCTTTGAGGCTGATGGGGGTTTCCGTTTCTTCGGCATCTATAAAATAAGTAAGTGCAAATGGAACAGAAACCAGCAGTTGCTGGCTGGGATATTTTTTGGTATAATACCTGATAAAATCTTCTACCGTATATTGTTTGAGCAACTCAGCAATATCCCAGAAATCTTTCTTAACCCCTCTTTTCATAATGGCGGATATCTTCATGGCCATTATTTCCGGGATACTTAAAAGACGAATCCCGTCTTCGATTACTGTTTTATCAATCAGTGGATGATGATGGTGTTTTACAAAGTCAACCTTAATCCCATCAATAAATCCAAATAACCCGATGGGATTATGGGTATTTCTGTAACTAAATCCGGGAAAATTATCTTCCAGTGGTGCTATTAAAGATTCATTATTAAAATCATTGGTGGAAAATAAATCAATATCAACAGACACCCGGTGTCCTAAATATAATGCAAGGGCAGTACCTCCAACCAGGTAAAAATCATTAAGGGCCGGAATTTGCATCAGGCCTTTTAATACGTCCAGTGTTCGGGGTTCAATTGTGCTGTATTGTAGCATTTGTAATCTGTTAATTCATTATTGAACAAAGCAGTGGCCAAGCAGATTGTAGAAAGAGAAATCCAACGGGCATTGGTTAATGCGTTGGAGAGAATAACATCACCATAATACCTCCGGCACTGGCGGATGTCCTCCACATCGCCCCGCTCAAAAACCCTTTCAATAATAAAAGAGGCTTTGCCATCATAATCTAATGTATCAAAGTTCACATCCCAAAAGATGCGGCGGTTAAATACCGGCTTGGGCCTGGGTGTTTCCATGTTCTAAAATTAATCAATAATTTATGAATGGCTTTTTATCTATCCACCTGGAAAAAACAAAGTTTGATAAGCATAAAAAATTAGAAAGCTTAGAGTTGGTATTGTTTTATCTGGTGTTTTCAGGAATAGGGTATTGTAAGATAAATACGTAGTATGGTAGTGCACATATTACATTATGATTCTTAAAAAAAGTGCAGAACGTATTTTATCATACTGAATCAAATAAC
>JBARSW010000092.1:0-1715 GCA_049644925.1 Chitinophagaceae bacterium
CGACAGTAACGAAGCCTGGCTATTAACCAAAAAAATTTCAAAAATGTTGTGGGAATATTTTGAGCCGAAGGATAAATGGGAGCCGGTATTAAAATAAAATCATTTGAAAATCTGATACACTATCCAGCTCATCAAATAAGCAAGTCCAGTCATATAAATTAACTGAATGATCGGCCATTTCCAGCTTCGGGTCTCTCTTTTTACCACCGCCAGTGTGCTCATACACTGCATGGCAAATACATAAAATATCAGGAGTGATAAACCAGCTGCAAGATTAAACACTGGCTTTCCATCCGGACGAACGGCAGCTTTCATTTTTTCTTTCAATAATAAACTTCCCTCATCAGAATCTCCCACACTATACAGGGTGGCCATAGTACCAACAAAAACCTCTCTTGCTGCAAATGACGTAATTAATGCAATGCCAATTTTCCAGTCGTACCCCAGCGGAGCTATGGCAGGTTCCAGTGTTTTTCCCAGAATTCCCGCATAGGAGGTTTCCAGCTTCGCTGTCTGAAATTCTTTGTTAAGCTGAAGAGTGTTGGCACCCGGCTGCTTTTTCAATTGTTCATAATGCTGCGACACTTTTTGCATCGAATTGCCCGGCCCAAAGGAACACAATGCCCATAAAATAAGACTGATTACCATGATGATTTTACCGGCATCGAAAACAAATATCCGGGCCTTGTTTATCATCGTCGGCAATACATTATTCCACCTGGGTGATCGGTAAGTGGGCAATTCAAGAATGAAAAAACTTTTTTCTTTTATTTTAATAAACCATTTGGCTACATAAGAAACAATCATTGCCATTACCAAACCCAACAAGTATAATCCCATCATCACCAGGCCCTGTGTTCCAAGAAAACCGAATACATATGTTTTGGGTATTACAAGTCCGATAAGAATGGTGTAAACTGGCAGCCTCGCCGAACAACTCATCAGCGGTGTTATTAATATTGTCAGCAACCGTTCTTTCCGGTTTTCAATATTTCTTGCACTCATAATGGCCGGCACCGCACAGGCAAAGCCGCTGATCATCGGCATTACGCTTTTACCATTCAGTCCTACTTTTCGCATAAGCTTGTCTGACAAAAAACTAATACGGGCCATATATCCGGAATCTTCCAGCAGGGTGATCAACCCAAACAAGATCATAATTTGCGGAACGAACATAAGAATGCCGCTTAACCCGGCTATCACTCCATTTATTAATAAATCGGTCCATCTGGTAGCAGGCAGTGAGGAAGATAGGTATTGACTGATTTTTGAAAACCCCAATTCAATCCAGTCCATTGGGTATTGCGCCAGCAAGAATACACTTTGAAATAATGAAAATAAAACAGCCAGCAGGATTAAATAACCCCACACCCGGTGCAGAAAGATATTGTCCAGTCGCTCCGTAAACAGTGATTTCTGCATCGGGTCTGGTTCGGTAACTGTCTGCTGCATAATATGCCTGATACGGCTGTATCGTTGCAGTATTTCTTCGGCCTGTGTTTTTGTAGGATTGAACTTGTTTTTTATTTCAATATCCTCAATCGTTTCCTGCATGGCTGCACTCAAATCAAACGACTCATGATTGATAAGATAATGAATGGCTTTATAATCGCTGAATCCGGGAAAATGCTTTTTAACCTCATCAATAGATGGGTTTGCCAGCGACTTATTATCGATAAAATCTCTTACGGTTGTTTTATGGGATTGCAGCGCTG
>JBARSW010000093.1:0-9294 GCA_049644925.1 Chitinophagaceae bacterium
CTCCCATTTTGGATTGGCCATGATGTAGTCAACAATCCTGGGGGTTATTTCTGCCGCCTTTTCCCACTCCGGTTGCAGATAAAGTTTGCAGTCAGGACTAACAAGTGACGCATATTTTTCAGCCCAATCAAAATCCGAAATATTGAAGATGACTATTTTTAATTCGTGGGCTAATGATACTATTTCTGGAAGAGGGGGCTTGAATTTTTTTGGCGACAAACATATCCAGTTCCAGGTGCCGCTTAATGTATGTGCTCCAGATGTTTCAATATTGGTTTTAAGGCCGGCTGCATTTAGCTCTTTTGTCAATTCATCGAGGTTATGCATTAAGGGCTCACCGCCGGTAATAACTACTATTTCAGCTGGAGTTTTTTTAACTAATGTTACCAAAGATGCAATATCTTTTAGCGGATATCCTGAAGCATCCCAACTGTCTTTAACATCGCACCATACACAGCCCACATCACAACCTGCCAAACGGATAAAATACGCTGCTTTACCCTGGTGGAAACCTTCACCTTGAATGGTGTAGAAATGTTCCATTACAGGCAGATGTACATTCTCTTTCATCACTTCGTTCATGGCATTCAATTCATATAATCAATGAAAATCAGAAGTTAATTCTTTTGCATACAGGAATGAAAAGTATTCTTCATCAGTGCCGCAATTGTCATTGGTCCCACTCCGCCAGGTACGGGTGTTATCCAGGAGCATTTAGGGGCTACCGATTCAAAATGAACATCTCCTTTCAGTCTGAAACCACTTTTTCTGGTTGCGTCAGGCAATCTGGTAATTCCAACATCAATAACAATTGCACCTTCCTTTACCATCTCTGCCGTTACAAATTCCGGCTTTCCCAATGCAGCTACAAGTATGTCTGCCTGGAGGCAAAATTCAGTAAGATTTTTTGTATGTGAGTGGCATAACGTAACCGTACAGTTGCCGGGATTAGTATTGCCGCTTAATAAAACACTCATGGGCCTTCCTACAATGTTACTACGCCCAACTACCACTGCATGTTTACCTTTTGTATCAATCTTAAAATGCTCCAGCATCAGCATTATTCCATGTGGTGTTGCAGGTACAAAAGTTGCAAGCCCCTGCATCATTTTTCCCACATTAACCGGATGAAAACCATCCACATCTTTGTCGGGATCAATAGAATTAATTACTTCTTCTGAAGAAATATGTTTAGGAAGGGGTAATTGAACAAGAATGCCATCTACATCTGGATCTGTATTCAGTAAATGAATTTCCTCCAGCAGTTTCATTTCCCTGATAGTATCTTCTACTCTGATTAATGTGGATTTGAATCCTACTTCTTCGCAGGCTTTTACTTTTGCCGCCACATAGGTTTCGCTGGCGCCATTAGTACCAACCAATATGGCAGCAAGGTGCGGTATCTTTTTTCCTTCGGCTGATAACTGGGCCACTTCAATTTTTAATTCATCTTTTATTGCCTGGGCAGCTTTCTTTCCATCTAGTAGTTGCATGGCGCAAAGGTAAGCTTTGACATTTTTAATTTTGTTGTAAAATATCAAGCATGTAACTTCCTTTTTAAATCCGAAGACTTGATTAAAAAAATTACCTGCCTCTTTTTGGGTTTCATTATAGTTACCTGTTGTGCAAATAGCCAAACCCTTCGTAGGTCTGCCGCTTCTGCATATACAGGGTTAGGCGCCTATAGTATAAACCATACCGATGTATTTTCATTTACAACTAACCAGGCTGCATTGGCACAATTAAAAAATTCTTCCGCTGCTATTTATGGTGAAAGAAGGTTTTTGTTAAGTGAATTGACTAGCTATACTGCTGCCGTTGGAGTTACTACATTGTCAGGAAATTTTGGGTTGAAAGCTGGCTATTTTGGATTTGCCGATTATAATGAAACTCAAATCGGACTTGCCTATGGAAGAAACCTGGGTGGCAAAGTTGATATAGGAACTCAATTTAACTATAATGGTATCGGTATATCATCTGGTTATGGCAATGCAGCAACTGTAAGTTTTGAAATAGGGACAATTTTTCATCTTACTGATAAGTTACATGCCGGGATTCATCTGAATAATCCGGTTGGAGGAAAATATGGTAAAGACAATCAGGAAAAATTGTCTTCAGTTTATGCAATTGGTTTTGGATTTGATGCTTCAGAAAAATTTTTAATCAGTGCCGAACTGGAGAAAGAAGAAGACCAGCCTGTAAATGTAAATGCCGGATTTCAATATAAATTCATACCACAACTGATGGTCAGGGGAGGAATGTCATCTGCCACATCTTCCGCCTATATTGGATTGGGAGTAACCATAAAATCTTTCAGGTTGGATTTAACAACCGGTTATCATCCGCAATTAGGAATTTCACCGGGATTATTATTGTTATTTAATTTAAAGTCTCCTGAATCAAAAGGAAATCAAACTATAAATAATTGATAAAAAAAAGCTGCATACTGGTTCTGTTTTACTTTGTGTTATCGTTCTGTCCGGTAAAAGGATGGAGCCAGGAAATAACTGTGGCTAACGAACAGCAACTGGAAAACCAAACAGATGCTGACCAGGGAGAAACAGAAGATGATGCATACCTGCAGGAACTGGAGCAATTCCGGAAACACCGGCTCAATTTAAATTCGGCAGAAGCTGATGAGTTAAAACAATTAAGAATCGTAACTGACTTACAAATTGCAAATCTTATAGCATACAGAAATCTATTTGGTAAATTGATCAGCATTTATGAGTTGCAAGCTGTGCCATCCTGGGATATAAATACTATAAAAAGATTATTGCCATTTATAGAAATTGAAGCACCGAATTCCTTTGCAGAAGAAGCTGGTAAAAGATTCAATGAGGGGGAACACAGTTTATTGCTTCGGTTATCGCAGGTGCTGGAACGTTCAAATGGTTTTGATAATTCATCAGGAGGAACAAAATACCTGGGAAGTCCGCAGCGCATTTTATTCCGTTACAGGTACACATACAAAAATCTTTTACAATTTGGTGTATTGGGAGATAAAGATGCAGGTGAGCAATTTTTAAAAGGTGCACAAACAAAAGGATTTGATTTTTATTCCTTTCATTTATTTGCAAGGAAAATGGGGGTTATACAATCGCTGGCCCTTGGAGATTTTACAGTGAATATGGGTCAGGGTTTAATACAATGGCAGGGGCTTGCTTTTAAAAAAAGTGTAGAAACAATGGGAATTAAGCGGCAATCAGCTGTATTACGTCCATACAGTTCTGCCGGCGAATTTTATTTTCACCGGGGTGCCGGCATTACCATTAAAAAGGGGAAAATTGAATCAACCGTTTTTGCTTCTATCAGGAAGTTGAGTGCAAATTTTGTGGCAGACACTGTAAACAATGAGGATTTTATTTCTTCCTTTCTTACATCCGGTTATAACCGGACTATAAACGAAATTGCTGATAAGAATAAACTAAATCAAACAGCATTAGGGGGCAATATTATTTACCGGGGAAATAAATTTCATATCGGGTTAAATGGTATTAATTATCATTTTTCATTGCCGGTACAAAAAAGAAACGAGCCCTATAATCTTTATGCCATCAGCGGAAAAGAATGGAATAATTTCAGTATTGACTACAGTTATACTTACAAAAATCTTCATTTATTCGGTGAAGCGGCAACAGACAAAAATTTTAATAAGGCTTTCATCAATGGGCTCCTGATCAGTGTAGATTCACGGGTTGATTTTTCTTTTTTACAAAGAACAATCAGTAAAAAATTTCAATCAATCAACGGAAATGCTTTTACAGAGAATACATATCCAACAAATGAAACCGGATTTTATGCGGGGGTTACCATCCGTCCATCAATCGGATGGCGACTGGATGCCTATGGCGATATCTACAAATTTCCCTGGCTGAAATACCAGGTAGATGCGCCCAGCCACGGGAAAGATTTTTTTGCTCAAATAACTTATACACCCAATAAACAAGTTGAGATTTATACCCGATTCAGAAATGAAACTAAACAAAGTAATTTCCCGGATAATACTACGGCAAGTAATTTTTTAATTTCTATACCAAAACAGAGTTGGCGAACACAAACCGGTTTCAAAATAAACTCTGCCATTACATTAAGAAACAGGGTTGAATTACTATGGTACAATAAAAAAGGAAAAAATAATGAAAATGGTTTTTTAACTTTTTTTGATATACATTACAAGCCGTTGCTAAAATCATTTTCCGGAGTGTTGAGGTTACAATATTTTGAAACCGATGAATACAATTCCAGAATTTATGCATACGAGAATGATGTATTGTATAGTTATTCCATACCGGCCTTTTATGATAAGGGATTTCGATATTATTTGAATCTCAATTATGACATAAATAAAAAAATTTCACTATGGGCCAGGTGGGCTCAAACTATATATATAAACAGAGAATCGGTTGGTTCAGGTCTCGATGAAATTGACGGAAATCAAAAATCTGAGTTGAAAGTTCAGCTCAGGTGGATTTTTTGAGATATATAACATTTAAATGGTTCAATAATTTTTATTGATTTTAAACTATTTGTTAAATATTTTTTTAACTTGCGGCAGCATAATTAGTGGCATTCATGTCTCTATTTATAAGCCTTACCTCGGGAAATTGACGGTTTTCCCTGATAATCAATGCTTTTAAACTTAAAATTAACGTTAACATGAGAAAAATCACTACTTTGTTTACGATGCTTATGCTTTTTGCTGCATTTGCATTTGGTCAAAACCGGACGATTACCGGTATTGTGACCGATGAAACTGGGGCTCCTGTACCTGGGGCATCCATTCGGATTAAGAACACCAAAACTGGTGTTGCTGCTGATATCAATGGACAGTTTCGCATTTTGGCAAAAACCGGGGATATTTTAGAAGTTACCGGTGCCAATATTGAGTTAACTGATTTTACAGTAGGTGCGGGTAGCACTTTTACTATTCAAGTTAAGTCAAGTACAAAAACAGAATCAGAAGTTGTCGTAACAACAGCATTGGGTATTAAACGCCAGCAAAGGGATCTTGGTTATGCTACTGCAACAATAAAAAATGAGCAATTAACACAATCATCTCCTTTAAATGCACTTAATGGTTTACAGGGAAAAGTTTCTGGGGTTAACATTGCTACAATGGATAACAGCGTTTTTGAAAATGTAAAAATCAATATTCGTGGTATCCGTTCTATCCTTGGAAATAATGATCCTTTATTGGTTTTAGATGGCGTTCAAACTCAAATGAGTTATTTTTCTTCAATTAATCCAAACGATATTGAGGATATTAACATTTTGAAAGGTTCTTCTGCCGCTGCAATTTATGGGCCGGATGCCAGGAATGGTGTTGTTATTGTAACAACCAAAAAAGGAACAAAATTGGATAAAACAGAAGTAAGCTTTTCTCATACAACACAGGTATCCAGAATATCTTTTTATCCAAAATTCCAGGAGCAGTTTGGAAGCGGTGGATATGGTTCCTATACAGAATATGAAAACTGGTCTTTTGGACCTGCTTTTGATGGCAGCATAGTACCGTTGGGTTCTGATCTGAAAGATGGTACCAGGCAATTAGTGCCATACACTCCTAATAATTCAAGGAAAAAATTCTTTAATACTGGTGTTACCATACAGAATGATGTTTCTATAAATGCTAAAAATATGTTCTTCAGTGTGCAGGATGTATCTCTTAAAGGTATTGTTCCTGGTGATCAAAACAGGAGAACAGGTTTGAGGTTGAACTCTTCAAGAGAGTTTGGTAAATTTAAAATTGGAATTGGTGTCAATTACATCCGGAGCAAATATGAAATTTTTGATGATGTAGGAATGGCAAATTATAATGCCGGAAATAATGTTGGCTTAAACTCAGGTTTATTGAACCTCATTTTTAACACACCTGCACAGGTTCCACTAACAAATTATAAGAATTGGAAAAATGATCCTTTTTCCGGGTTTGATACTTATTTTAACCATTATGGTCTTAACCCATACATGGCAATTGATACTTGGCGTGAATTTGGCCTGAAAAATGAAATTCTGGCAAACCTGGAGTTAAATTACAATATGTTTAAAGGTTTAAACTTTACTTGGCGTATTGCAAGTAATGTTAGAAATCAGGATGTTAAATCTATTTCAACCGGGCAAATTGCTAATGCTGCAATTAACGTAAATACTAATACTACAATTCCAGGATATGTAAGCGAAAACAGCATTAGAGCTAATCGTATATCCTCTGAATTCTTTGGTACTTATACAAAAGCAGTTGGTAATTTCACCGTTAATGCACTTGCTGGTACTTATGTAAGGCAGAGCGAATCTAAACGAATTGGGATATCTAATACAGGCATAGTAGTTCCTGGTTTATTTGCAGTTACAAACAGAGTTGGTGAGTATGAAGGTGGAGATGGAAATGCATTTTCTCAAAACCGGTTATTTTCTGTGTTTGGTTCAGCCGGGCTGAAGTATAAAAACTGGTTTAATTTAGAATTCACAGGAAGGAATGATATTGTATCCTGGCTTGACCCTTCTAAGAACTCTTATTTTTACCCTGGTGTAAATGCTGCTTTGGTACTTACAGATGCTTTTCCAAGTTTAAAAAGCAAAGCTCTTAGCTACATGAAGCTGAGGTTGTCATGGAACAAGACTGGCAATGCCGATGCTGTTGGATCATATGAACTGGCACCTACCTTTAGCCAAACCGGAGGGTTCCCTTATGGTAATCTGGCAGGATATACGGCTAATAATTCTTTAACTAATCCACTTATAGAACCTGAGTTTATTGAAACCTATGAAGCTGGTGTTGAAGTTAATCTCTTTAAAAACAGGGTATCAGTAGGTGCAAGTTATTATCTTAACAAAAATACTGATCAGATTATCGGGGTTCAGGTATCATCTGCTACTGGTTATACTTCAACAAAAGTGAATGCCGCATCATTTGATAATAAGGGAATTGAATTTGACCTTGCAGTAACTCCTTTATTAAAATTGGGAGAATGGAAGATCAATTTTTCCGGAAATGCTTCCTATAATAACAGTAATGTAATTGGTATTTTCCCGGGTCTTGACAGAATATTTGTTGGTGGATTTACAAATGCTTCTAATTACGCAGTTGTAGGCCGGCCGGCTTTTACTTTTATGGTTAAAGATTATGATAGAGATAGTTTAGGAAGAATAATTGTTAGTACAAGTACTGGTCTTCCAACAGTAAATCCTAACCTTCAGCCAATCGGAAGATCAAATCCAAAATGGGTTATAGGTTTGACTCCAAGTGTTACCTGGAAGACGCTGACATTTAATGTGGTTGCAGAATACAAAACAGGGCATATGGGATATGGTCGTATTGGTAACGAAATGGCCTGGACCGGAGTTGCTGCCGCTACAGCGTATAACAACAGGGAAAGATTTGTAATTCCTAATTCTGTATATCTGGATCCAACCTCTGGTAAGTATATTGAAAACAAGAATATCACCATTAATGATGTTACAGATTTCTATACTGGAGTGTACCGTCAGGCAGAAACAAATTTCCTTTACAGTGCCGATAGCTGGAGAATTCGTGAAGTTTCATTGACTTATGGACTTCCAAGATCAATTTTTGGAAATTCTAAATTCTTTAAAAGTGCTAGTATTACAGCTAATGCAAGGAATCTTTTCTTATGGGTACCAAAGTCTAACCAGTTTACTGATCCGGATTTCAATTTTGATGGAGGAAACTCAAATGGGGTAACCACTTCATCAATTAACCCGGCAACAAGAACAATGGGTGCTACTTTGAACCTTACCTTTTAATTAAAATAAAAATCAACAGAATGAAAAAGATATTTATTGCAACATTGGCCTTAGGGTTTCTGGTTTCAGGATGTGAAAAAAAGTTTTTTGACATCAATGAAAATCCAAATAACCCAACAGCCGTTTCAATAACAAGTGATTTGTTATTGCCTCAGGCTATGCATGAAACTGGACGGATTATGACACAGAACTATAGCACACTATCTCATTGGATGGGCTGGTGGGCAAGGGGTGGTGACTATGGTCCTTCTACAGAATCTGAAACATATAATATTACCACCACTTTCGGCCAGGGAACCTGGGCTGCCTGGTACAATAATTTGTATGATTACCAAACTATTATTAATAAAACAACTGGAACTAACCAGAATTTTTACCAGGCAATAGCAAGAGTAATGAAGACAGTAGGCTTTATGCACCTGGTAGATACTTACAATAATGTTCCATATTCAAAAGCCTTTGATCTGGCAAATAATATTACACCTGCTTATGATAAAGGGTCAGCAATTTATTTGGATATGTTGTCCGAACTTGACAAAGCACTTGTCCTTTTAAATTCAGTTCAGACTGGTGCTGATATTAAAATCACATCAGCTGATATTATGTTAGGCGGTTCCATTACAAAGTGGAAAAAATTCATTAATACACAAAGACTAAGGCTGGTACTCAGATTAGCCTATACTACTTTGTTAAACCATACTACAGAGTTACAGAAAGTTACTGCTGATGGTTATCTGATGGCCGGTGAATCTGCATCAGTAAATCCTATATATTCTGCCACTACAAACAAACAAAATCCTTTTTGGGATGCGTATAAGCTAACCGCTGTTGGAGAGGTATTTGATAAATTCAATAGAGCTAACAACTTTACCTTAAATAACTTAAGAGGAGCAAATGATATCCGCTATCAATATTATTATGAGCCAGCTCTTAAACCCTTGAATGGTAATTCTTACTATGGTTACAATTTTGGTGAAAATCTCCCTAATAGTGATCCTTACAAATCTGATAATTCTTCAGCTATTGCAGGCAAGGGCCTGGCAAAAACTGCTGCTCAGGCACAATGGATTATTACTTCTGTGGAAAGCATGTTTATGCAGGCAGAAGCAAAACAAAGAGGATATATTTCAGGAAGTGCGCAAACTGCATTTGAAGATGCAATAAGAGAATCTTATAACTGGTTAGGCGTAACGAATGCTGCATCTGAAGCCAATCTTTATATAACTTCAGGTAATCAATTTGTAAACTGGGCAGGTGCTACTGATAAAATAAAATTGATTGTAACTCAGAAGTACTTTTCAACTGTTGGTATGACACCGTTTGAGGCATGGTCAGATTTTAGGAGAACAGGGTTCCCATCCAATGTACCATATACAATGGCTGCGAATGCTTCTCCAAACATCCCTGTTAGATTCAGGTATCCTCAAAATGAATACAATTACAACCCTGCTAATGTTGCAGCTGAGAATAACCCAAGCCCCTGGACATCAAAAGTATTCTGGGACTTGAATTGATTTTTTTGATAAC
>JBARSW010000094.1:0-3404 GCA_049644925.1 Chitinophagaceae bacterium
CACCCTTCTTCCAGCAATGCTTTCATGGCTGCCATACCTGCTGCACAACTTACAGGGTGCCCACCAAATGTGGTGATATGGCCCAGTACCGGGTTCTCAGTAAAAGCATCCATCAATTTTTTGTCTGTAATGAAAGCCCCCAACGGCATACCACCACCTAAAGCTTTGCCAAGTAACAGTACATCGGGTACAATCTCAAAATGCTCAAAGCCCCAAAGTTTACCGGTTCTTCCAAAGCCTGCCTGTATCTCGTCCAATATTAATAACGTTCCGGTTGCAGTACATTTTTTCCGCAGGGCCTGCATCCATTCTTTTGTCGGAGCAAGAATGCCTGCTTCTGCTTGTACTGTCTCTGCAATTACACAGGCCGTTTGCTCCGTTATTTCTTCCAGCGAATCATACAAATTATATGGCAGGTGCATTACATCCGGCAACAGCGGTCGAAAAGCATTCCGCCAGTATTCGTCACCAATAATGCTCAATGCCCCCTGTGTACTGCCGTGATAAGAATTGTTGAAGGCAATGATCTGAGTACGGTTGGTAACACGTTTGGCCAGCTTCATCGCCCCTTCCACTGCTTCGGCGCCAGAGTTGGTAAAATAAACCGAGTTGAGCGTTGCCGGTAAGTTCTCGGTAAGCAGTTTGGCATATTGTACCTGTGGGGCTTCCACAAATTCTCCATAAACCATGATGTGCAGGTAGGCATCCAACTGCTTTTGTATTGCTTCAATCACTTTCGGGTGGCGGTGCCCCATATTAGCTACACTAATACCTCCGATAAGGTCAATGTATTCTTTTCCATCTGCTCCGTATAAAGTGCAGCAGTCTGCTTTTACTATTTCCAGTGCCAATGGTGCTGCCGATGTCTGGCCCACATGCCTTAAAAAAAGTTCCCGTTGATTCAATTAATAAATATTTCACGCAAAGGACGCAAAGAATATGCAACGACACAAAGAAATTCCCAACTTTACACATCAACATCAAACTTCAAACAAAAAACTACAAATTGATTTATGCCAGTTATTTTACCCGTAGAAGATAAACACCCACAATTCGGAGAAAACTGCTTTCTTGCTCCCAACGCTACCATTGTTGGCAACGTAATAATGGGTGATAATTGCAGTGCCTGGTTCAATACGGTTATCCGTGGCGATGTGAACTTTATTAAAATGGGTAATAAAGTAAATGTGCAGGATGGTGCCTGTATTCACTGCACTTTTGAGAAATATGGAACCACCATCGGCAACAATGTTTCCATCGGGCATAATGCTATTGTACATGGCTGTACCCTCCATGATAATGTGCTGGTGGGTATGGGAGCTATTGTAATGGATAATGTAGTGGTTCACAGTAACACCATCATTGCGGCCGGAGCCGTGGTGCTGGAAAACACCGTTTGCGAAGCAGGAAGCATTTATGCCGGGGTGCCCGCAAAAAAAGTAAAGGACATTCCACAGGAACTGGTACATGGTCAGATTGACCGCATTGCCAATAATTATATCCGGTATGCTGATTGGTTCCGGGAAGAGCCGGGAATGCAAAGTCAGGAGCCTGATGTGAAACCTTAATCCAAAAAAATCTTTTACAACATTTTAACTAAAGACCTGCCTGCCAGTTGAGTAAGTTCAGGACTCGTATCTTTCCTATAGGACAGGCAATTATTTCTTGTTAAGTTCGTTATCCAAATAAGTTGAAAACTATGAAGAAACTTCGATTTTTAGCAATAGGCCTGAGTTTCCTGGTATTAGCTTCTTCCTGCGGAATGGTTAGCAATATCTTTAAACGCAAAACAGGCTGCCCCACCAATGGCAAAAATGTAGGAGCTGAAAAAATTGCCAGTGGCGACCCCAAGGCCATGAAAGATGTAAAAAGGGCCAAAAAATTCCGGAGTTAATTTATTGGTTGATGCAGCGGTTTTTGGTTGAATCCAGTCTATGATAATAATTAAATACCTTAACTATGAGTCTCACCCTACGAACCTCATTAGGCTGTACCGAAGCTATCATTGCTGATAACGGCGGATTGAAAGAATTTTATCGTGTGGCAAATATCCTTAGCCAGGATCTTCATGTAAAGTTTTCCCATAAGGAAGATGATTTTGATACTATTGACTGGGAGTTCCGGTTGAAAGGTCATGACATGACACTGCACTATAGTATTTACAATGGTGTGTCTATTTTTCCTACCAAGACCCGTGATGCACTAACCAAAGACAATAAAGCAGTGATTGATCTTGCCAATTTACTAGAAGTAAAATTATTTAGCGAAGGGCAACGAAATATTGCCTGATTCAATAACTCTTTTGTTCTATCGAGTCGAAGATTCCCACATAGCTTACATACCTGTCTTCATGTATTTCTCCATTTCTGACAGCATCTTTAATAGCACAATCCGGCTCATTTATATGCAGGCAGTTATTGAACTGGCAGCTATTTAACCGGTCTCTCATTTCAGGAAAGTAATGAGATAATTCCTGTTTCCCAATATCCACTAACCCAAATTCCCGCATTCCCGGAGTATCTATAATACTTCCCCCAAAAGGCAGATCATACATTTCGGCAAATGTTGTGGTGTGCTGCCCCTTTCCACTCCAGCCACTTACATCCTGGGTTTTTAAATTTATTTCCGGAAATACCACATTCAGAAAAGATGATTTGCCCACACCACTGTGTCCGCTGATCAGAGTAATTTTATTTTTCAGTAATTCCAACACCTCATTGACTCCTTCCTTTTTTTCAGCACTTATTAAAAAAACTTTGTAGCCAACAGCTTCATACATTGCTTTCCAAAGCTCATATTTTTCCATTTCCTTATTTCGGTACAGATCAGATTTATTGAAAACAATAAAAGGAGTAACATGATACATTTCTGATGCCACCAGGAAACGGTCAATAAAACCCTGAGAAGTTTTAGGTTCTTTTAATGTGGCAACCAGCATGGATTGGTCGAGGTTGGCCGCCACAATGTGATGCTGGTGTTTATGCCGGGGGCTTTGCCGGTTGATATAATTATGCCGGTCAAAAATTTCATCAATGATGGCTGTTTTATCTTCCTCATTCTCAATTTCAGCTTCCACCCAATCACCCACGGCAATAGGATTGGTACTGGTAATATCATCGAGTTTCATAACACCTTTCATCCGGCCATTCCAGAACCTTCCGGCATCATCCTTCAGGATGTACCAACTGCCCGTAGATTTATAAACTTTGGCTTTCAATGTTAAATTATTGTTTTTGAAATTTGTCTTTTGCCATTCGCCGATAATACTCACACTGCAATAAATAGCAAAGAATGACTCATTTCATGAACCACGAATTTCACCTATTACACCAATAAAGCAAGAAAATTTTCAGGGAAACTTTCTGAAAAGGGTAAACCTTAATAAGAACTCCAGAAAAATTAAA
>JBARSW010000095.1:0-1968 GCA_049644925.1 Chitinophagaceae bacterium
TTTTGGTTTTGGGGTAGTAGGCGAAGGCCTTTACAAAGTGTTACAGCAAACACCATCTCTAAAAGCTACCATTAAAAAAGTATGCATAAAAAACTATGGCAAAAAAAGAAATGCTCCTGCCAATTTATTTACAACCGATAAAGAAGAATTACTGAATGACCGGGACATCAATGTAATTGTAGAAGTAATAGATGATGCGGATGCGGCCTTTCAAATCGTCTCTACTGCGTTAAAAAATGGAAAGGATGTGGTTAGTGCCAGCAAGAAAATGATCGCTGAACATTTCCCGGCATTACTGGAATTACAACAACAAACAGGCAGATCATTCCTTTATGAATCGGCTGCCTGTGCCTCCATTCCCGTTATACGTAATTTAGAAGAGTATTATGATAACGACCTGCTGCACTCCATCAAAGCCATTGTAAACGGTTCTACCAATTTCATCCTTACTAAAATAATTGAAGAAGGCCTTGATTTTAAACAGGCTTTAGTATTGGCACAACAGGCTGGTTTTGCAGAAAGCAATCCTAAACTGGATGTGGAAGGGTACGATGCCGTAAATAAATGGACATTCCTGCTTACCCATGCATATGGTATTCTTACATCGCCTGATAATATTCTTTTTAACGGCATTCAGCATATACATTCCACAGATGCCAATGTTGCCAAAGCAAAAAATCAGGAGATAAAACTGGTAGCGCAGGCGCAAAAACTCAAATCCGGAAAAGTAGGAGCCTTTGTATTACCACAATTTGTAAAACATGATGACCCATTGGCATTTGTAAAAAATGAATTCAATGGAGTTGTTATTGAAAGTGGTTTTGCAGATAAGCAATTTTTTTATGGAAAAGGAGCTGGCAGCTTTCCTACTGCTTCAGCAGTATTAAGTGATATTTCTGCTTTACGTTACGAGTATAAATATGAATATAAAAAGTTGTACCATCATCAACCGCAGGAATTAACCAATGATTTTTACCTGAGAGTGTACGTCAGTTTTGATGATCTCGACTTTATACCAAAGGAACATTTTGAATGGATTGAGGAATGGCATTCAGAGGAAGAAAGAAAATACCTCATCGGTGTTATTTCTTTTAATGAGTTGAAAGAAAATTCCTGGTGGAAAGAAAATAATAATTCATTGCTGCTAACACCCGACCCGGTAATTGAAGACATCGAAATAAGAAAACTAAAAAAGAAGAGCCTTGAATTAGCAGGAATAATTTAATTGTTCATCTTCCAATAATAGATTGCAAAGAGCCGCCTCAAGGTGGCTCTCTTTCCGTAATAGCGGTACCTTCGTAAACAACTAAATATTTATGCGGGAATTATCAGTAGTAATTACAGTAATGAATGAGGAGGAGAATATCAAACCTCTTTTGGAAGCAGTTCGTTCCGCATTAATGAATATTGATTACGAACTTATACTGGTAGATGATGGCTCATCAGACAATACCAAACAGCGGATCCTGGAAAATGCTGATGAAAGAACAAAACTGGTAGAACTTAGAAAAAATTATGGACAAAGTACTGCCATGACCGCAGGTATTGACTATTCGACAGGGAAATATGTAGCCTTACTGGATGGTGACTTGCAGAATGACCCCACTGATATCCCCCCGATGCTTGACATACTTAAAAAAGATGATTGGGATGTGGTGGCCGGTAATCGAAAGAACAGGAAAGATGGCTTCATACTCCGAAAAATTCCCAGCAAAATTGCTAACGCAATTATCCGCCGGATGACAGGTGTTTACATAAAGGATTATGGCTGTACGCTTAAAATATTTAAAAGAGAAATTGCAGAAGAACTGGGTCTTTATGGAGAACTGCATCGCTTTATACCAGTTTTAGCAAAATTGCAGGGAGCAAGGATAACACAGGTTGATGTTAAACATCATGCAAGGGTACATGGTAAAAGCAAATATGGCATTAGCCGTACTTTTAAAGTGATGAGTGACCTGGTGCTGA
>JBARSW010000096.1:0-2432 GCA_049644925.1 Chitinophagaceae bacterium
GTGCCAGGTAGTATCGGCTGGCAGCATACAATAAACGGGTGCGACGAATAACCAGTTCATCGGTATAAATATTTTCAGTTTTTACATGTGCCGCCGACAGAAACTCAAAATATACAACACGGCGCAGGGGGTTTATGCGGATAGGATCTGAACTATGAGCCAGCATCATATCATGAATCAACACATCACCGGCTTTCATCGGTACTTCAATATGCGGCTCTTTACTCAGCTCACAAATTGTTCGGTTGTCGAGGTGGCTGCCCGGCACCACTTTCAATGCCCCATCGCCCAGCTCTGCATCGTCAAGATAAATGCCCATTGTAAAACAGTTGCCACTTCTCTGATGTGCCATATCCAGATGCCAAAGTACTGGCAGCTCATCGCCCCGGTTTTTATTTACTGCAAATTCCTGGATCAAAAAGAAATCAGGCCCGCAAATTGTTTCAGCCAAACTGAGTATGGGATAATAACCTAACAGTTCGAGACAGGCAAGATTTCCTTTGTTACACACATTTTCCAGGTTTGTTACATATTCGTTGCCTTTGTTTTGAAACACTACTTTATCACTGTTTCCCCCAGATAAATCCATGAGCTCATCAAACAGCTCTCTCAAACGATTTAATAGTGATGCAGGAATTATTCCTGGTAAGCGGAGGAATCCATCTTTGCAAAAAGAATCGTATTGAGATCGGGAGAGAATGGGTGTATTAAATGTTGAGGTGTACATGGTAAGCGGAATTAAAAGTCAAATCCAATTTTCTCTAACTTCCATATCCAGTGGAGCATAATTGATGTACTGAACATAACGGGGAATAGTGGAAGTATTGGGGCTGCTGCCATGTGGCAGTGCATGATGCCAGATGATGAAATCACCGGCATTGGCTTCGATAGGTACAGGGCCAAGTTCATCAATGTTTTCCCTCCTTGGGTCAGCGCCAGGTGGCAAACTGTGTAACCACGATTCCACTTGATTATGAAAACCAGGCACCAGTGTAAATGCACCCTGGTTAGCGGCTGTATCTGCCAAATATAAAATGCCCTGTAATCCGAATGGTATTGGTAATTGTAAACTTACATCCCAATGCATTCGTGGCCCGGGAAATTTCCAAAAGTCTGTTTCTGGTGGATTAAAACCAACCCTGTCTGTGTTTACCCAAATATCTTTTCGTCCCCATATCTGCTCATATACTTTTCTTATTTTGGATGATTGCCTGTTTTTTTCAAGCAGTGAATGCTGGAAAAACTGTACCATTATTCCTTGCCTGCCGGGATGTGACTGATACCAAGTAGACGCATCATCTTTATTTATTTCCAGAAAATCACAGATCAGTTGCACCGATGCTTCACAGTCTTCTTTGGGCACCGCATCACGAATGATGATATAGCCATTACTATTCCAGAAAGCCAGGTCGCTTTCTGATAAAACCGATTCTATATTATTTTTATCAGCAGTTATAGATTGGCTTACAATAAATTCGTTAAATGAATTTACTTTTTCCTGGTCATACCCGTCTTTGATAGTGGCTTCTACCCAATCTTCAAATGCTGCAAAATCACCGGGGGCATTGTATACCTGAATGATGGTTTGTTCCAACCCAAGTCCCAGTGCTGCCAGTAAAGCATTATCTGAATTCCATTCTTGAAACAAGGCATCGTGTGCCAGTTTGCCTGTTTTTCTTAACTGGCCTTTTTCCCAGTATCGTTTCAGGTGCATAATGCCAAGCCGGCCCATTGCCGATGAAGGTGATAAAGTGCTGATGCTGTCATTCATAAAAATGCTTTTTCACTCATATATTGCTATGAAAATAAACTTACATTTACAGATAACCATAAAAAAAAATTCGACGTAATGATGACAGCAATTACTTCTTCTGAATCCATGATTTTTGAAAAAGCCCTTGAGTTTTTAAAATCAATTGGTATTGCCATTCACTTTATGCCGCTGGATGATAATTGTTTTTTACCAGGCATAAGTATTATTAATGGAGAAATTGTGGTGGATATGGAAAAGTTTAAATACCCCGGAGATATTTTACATGAAGCCGGACATATTGCTGTAGTACCGCCGGCAGAAAGACATTTGCTGAATGCAGATACTATTGCCACAAGAGAACAACGGGAAGCAGAAGAAATGATGGCAATAGCCTGGAGTTACGCTGCCTGTGTGCACCTGGATATTGATGCAGGTTTTGTTTTTCATGATAATGGATATAAAGGAGGAGGCAGCAGTATTGCCGAAAGTTTTAAACAAGGACATTACTTTGGCGTACCGATGCTGCAATGGATAGGCATGGCATTGGAAAAAAAGGATGATAAAGACCCTGAAAAACCAGTTTACCCTTCTATGCGAAAATGGATGAGAGATTAATAACTATCAAATCAAAATAAAAATATGAGCCAGCAATTTCATCATATCCCTTCTCTGCTGAAAG
>JBARSW010000097.1:0-35330 GCA_049644925.1 Chitinophagaceae bacterium
TCAGAATAATACCTTTTGACAAGGGATACTATGCTGAGTTTAAGGTTAAAGACTTTTCTGAATTCTGGTTGAATAACGGAGGATTTGATAATAATCATCCACTCCCGGTTCAGTTAGTAAGTTTTACTGCACAAAAAATAGTTAGTTCTAAGGATGTGAAGACTCAATGGAAAACATCTTCAGAATTTAACGTTAACCGCTTTGAAATTGAAGTGGCCCGTGGAAATAGCGACTATCAATTAAACAGGTTTAGCAAAATTGGAGAGATAAATAGCCAGGGAAATTCAGTAATAGATCAGGAATATAGTTTTATTGATCAGGAGGCCTATAAATTTGGAATTCGATATTACCGGTTGAAAATAATTGATATTGATGGCAGCTTTAAATATTCAGCCATAAGGCCGGTTGTATTCGATGATGAAATTAAATGGCAGGTTACTCCAAACCCTTCTTCAGGTATTTTCAATTTAATATACCAGGGTGCAACAGGAGAAGCTATTACAATAAAAGTGTATGATGCAAATGGAAAAGTGGTTATTCAAAACCGGGTAGTTGGAACCGGGTTTGTAGAAAAACAAAATATTGGATTAAACAGCAACCTGTTTACAAATGGATTATATCTTTTAGAAGTATCGGCTGGTACCAGAAAGCAAACTTTCAAACTGGTTAAACAATAAAAAAACCTGTCTCGCTTTAAGCGGGACAGGTATATTAAAAAAATTCTGGCTTTATTCCCAGCCTTGTTTTGCCACTCCGGCTTTGATAGCAGCCAAAGCTTTTTCTGCACCCATCAGGGTAGTAAGCTTATTACCTTTTCCATCATTTCCCTGGGCCATATAGGCTCCCTTTGCAGTTTTTGTAATTACTGCATCGTGCATCTCAACTCCTTTCTCTTTTGTTTTTACATTGTAAGCGGTGATTTTTACATCAGACATGGTCAATAGTTTTTATGTTTTTAATCCTTGAAAGTAAGCATTCCGGCCGTTTTGAAGGGTATTTTTTATGAACAGGCACAAAAAAGTCCTGAAATTTCAGGACTAAGTATCTAATTATGAGTTAGTTAATATTTAAATATCCAATTTTGCATACTTCGCATGGCTTTCGATAAACTCCCTTCTGGGGGCCACTTCGTCGCCCATAAGCATACTGAAAATACGGTCTGCTTCGGCAGCACTTTGTATAGTTACTTGCTTCAGTGTCCGGCTTTCAGGGTTCATGGTAGTTGTCCAGAGCTGGTCTGCATTCATTTCTCCAAGGCCCTTGTATCGCTGAATATTCACAGAATCATCTTTACCTCCGCCTAATTTCTCTATCCAGAATTTACGCTGGTTCTCGTTGTAGGCATAAGATTGTTCCTTCCCCTTTTTAATAAGATATAAAGGTGGCTGAGCAATATAAACATAGCCTTGCTCTACCAGTTCGGTCATATATCTATAAACAAAAGTGAGAATTAATGTTGCAATGTGAGAACCGTCCACATCAGCATCCGTCATAATGATTAGCTTGTGATAGCGGAGTTTACTCAGGTCAAGTGCTTTTGGATCATCCGGGGTTCCCATTTTCACTCCTAAAGCGGTGAACATATTTCTGATCTCCTCATTATCATAAATCTTATGTTCCATTGCTTTTTCTACGTTCAGTATTTTACCCCTTAATGGCAGTATAGCCTGAAAACTTCTGTCTCTTCCTTGTTTGGCTGTACCACCAGCCGAATCTCCCTCAACCAGGAATAATTCACAACGTTCAGGGTCACGGTCAGAGCAGTCAGCAAGTTTACCAGGTAAGCCGCCGCCAGTCAATACTGATTTACGTTGAACCAATTCCCTTGCTTTACGAGCTGCAGCTCTTGCTTGCGCTGCCAAAATAACTTTTGAAACAATGTTTTTTGCTTCCCTTGGATTTTCTTCCAGGTAAGCTTCCAATACTTTTGATACTGTGGAATCCACCACACCCATTACTTCATTGTTTCCCAATTTGGTTTTTGTCTGTCCTTCAAATTGAGGTTCGGGAACTTTTACAGAAATAATGGCACTCAGTCCTTCACGAAAATCATCTCCTTCAATTTCTACTTTGGCTTTTTCGAATAAACCGTTCTTATCGCCATAGCTTTTAAAAACCCTTGTCAAAGCCCTGCGGAAACCGGAGACATGGGTACCACCTTCGATGGTATTGATATTATTTACGTAAGAATAAATATGTTCGTTGTAGCTGTTGTTATAACTTAATGCTACTTCCACTGATACATTGGTGTTTTCATCACGACCTTCTACAAAAATTACTTTTGGGATAAGTGAATTGCGACCTGCATTATTGTCGAGCATTTCAACAAATTCAACAATACCACCTTCGCTATAAAAAACATTGGAGTAATCGGTACCATTTTCTTCCTTTTCACGGGTATCTATAAGTATAATTCGAACACCACGGTTCAGGTACGATAATTCCCGGAGACGACTTTCCAGGATATCTTTATTGTATACGGAGGTAATAAAAATAGAATCATCCGGCCAGAAACGAACTTTGGTGCCTGTTTTATCACTGATGCCAGCTTCCCGAACGGCATATTGAGGAACACCTATTTTATATTCCTGCTCAAATATCTTTCCATCACGGCAAACAGTTACATGCAATAATTTACTTAATGCATTAACACAGCTTACACCTACACCGTGCAAGCCACCCGATACTTTATAAGAGCCTTTATCAAACTTACCACCAGCATGTAAAACGGTCATTACAACTTCCAGTGCAGATTTTTTTTCTTTAGAGTGCATGGCGGTTGGAATGCCACGGCCATCGTCTTCTACGGTTATAGAATTGTCTTCATGTATGGTAACAGTAATATTTTTACAATATCCTGCCAATGCTTCGTCAATAGAATTGTCCACTACTTCATATACCAGGTGGTGCAGACCCTTAACACTGATATCACCAATATACATGGCTGGCCGTTTACGAACCGCCTCCAGGCCTTCTAAAACTTGTATACTATCGGCACTATATCCGGCGGAAATGGCGGCTGCTTTTTCTTTTGCTTCTGTGGTCATAAAAAGGATAAAAAACTATTGTAAGAAATGAAAAAATGAATACCGACAAATGTACGAAAATATGCCCTCTTAACCCGGATTAATGACCCGTTTTTTGACCCAAATTTTATTGGTTGTGGATAAATGAAAATGCCCATAGAACGGGCATTTTAGCTATTTGTAATATTGCTTGAATTTGAATGTTTCTAATGCCCTCCTGAGTATATCGAAGGATAGGGTTTGGGGTATCATCATCTTTTTACAATCTGTGCCACCAACTCCGCCTCAGAGCAAACTTTATTTCCAACATAGGTAGTCCCTTTCATTTCACAAATTCCGCGGCGTATTGGCGCCATCAATTCCATTTTTAAAATCAGGGTATCGCCGGGCTTAACCATTTGTTTAAACTTACAGTTATCAATTTTCAGAAAATAAGTATCATATTGTCCATCCCCGCTCAGGTTAATGGCAAGTATACCACCGCATTGTGCCAATGCTTCAATTTGTAAAACTCCGGGCATTACTGGGTTGCCGGGAAAATGTCCCTGGAAGAACCATTCGTTAAAGGTGACATTCTTAATTCCAACAATATGTGTATCGCTCAGTTCAATAACCTTATCTACCAGGGCAAACGGGTAACGGTGGGGTAATGTTTTTTCAATAAACTGATGGTCATAGACCGGGGGTTGATTAGGATTATAGATTGGGATACCCCTTGTCTGCTTATTCTTCTTTATATATTGTTTAATTTTTTTAGCAAATTCTACATTGGTGCTGTGTCCCGGCCGGTTTGCAATGATCCGGGCTTTAATGGGATATCCAATCAATGCAAGGTCTCCAATTACATCAAGTAATTTATGTCGGGCTGGCTCGTTGGGAAAACGAAGGTCCAGGTTGTTAAGATACCCTTCACTTTTCACTTCAATCTTATCTTTTTTGAAGATCTTTTTCAATCTCTCCATTTCCGCATCATCCACCGGTTTATCTACAATAACAATGGCGTTGTTTACATCTCCGCCTTTAATAAGGTTGTGCTCTATCAACATCTCCAATTCATGCAAAAAACAAAAAGTGCGGCAGGGTGCAATTTGTTTTTTAAAATCGCTGATATTCTTAAGGCCGGCATGTTGTGTGCCCAGTACCGGAGAATTAAAATCTATCAGGGTAGTAACCTGGTAATCCATTGAAGGCATTGCCACCATTTCTACTCTTTTGGCTTCATCATAATGGAAAATATTTTCATCAATACTGTACCAGATTTTAGCAGCGTCCTGTTCCAGAATGCCTGCTTCTTCAATCAGTTCAACAAAAGGTTGTGAACTGCCATCCATAATGGGCATCTCTGGTCCGTTAATTTCCAACAGGCAATTGTCAATACCCATTCCTGTAAGTGCGGCTAAAACATGCTCCACCGTACTTACTTTAGCCCCATTAGCTTCCAGGGTAGTGCCGCGGCTAACATCTGTAACTAAATCACAATCCGCTTTTATTACAGGTTGATTTGGCAAATCAATTCGCTGAAACTGATAGCCAAAACCTGGAGCCGCAGGCTTTAAAGTAAGATCAGCTAACACTCCGGTATGCAGGCCCGTGCCTGAAATACTTACGGATGTTTTTAATGTATGCTGTTTATTCGGATTAAAACTATGTTCCATTTATCAGTATTTTTTAATTTACCTGTTTTTTTAAAGCCGGGCAAAGATAGCTATTCATAAAAAATGAATATAATCACTTTTCCTGTTCTCAGATGATTGTATAATTGCGGAATTTGAAAAGCCGGATACCTGTTTTCTTTTCTACCAGGTAGAGTAACCTGTCTTTAAATCCAAAATTTTTCCTGGAAATATCAAAATCTGCCTTCCAGTTCTTTTCGGCCACTCTTTTTTGCATTACAGCTGGATGAACTCCCCCGAACATAGCTAATGAATCGGCATCTTTTAAAAAATCAAACTGGTCTTTTTCCCCAATCGCTGGTGCAGCATAAGAAGGGCCATTCCACAAACTATAAAAATTAGTGAGCTTTTCTAATTGTTTATGAGGGTGCCGTACCCATCCGTAATGATACACCGATGCCCCCGTTTGTTTTACTTTCAGTTTGGTATCTTTTCCCGTTCGAAAGCCCTGTGCATCACGATAGGAGTATATTTTCTTATTGTTCCGGATAAGCCGGATTTCATGATCATACCAGCGGCGGGAATCCCCGATATAATCATAAGTGCCATAAAAATGGATGTATTTAAAGATCAGGCCTTCAACTTTTTTGTTGGGTAAATGTTCTGCAGCAGCCTGTACAATTTTGGGTAAATCATTTTCATGTATTACTTCATCTGCCTGCATATAAAATGCCCAATCCGCATCCGGGCTTATTTGTGCAAAGGCTTTATCTGTTTCTACTGCCAGCACTTTACCACCTTCCCGAAGTGTTTCATCCCATACTGAATGAAAAATTTTAATCTTGGGCGATTTGATTGCCTGAATAAGTTCAAGGGTGCCATCGTCGCAATTCCCGACACTTACAATAAACTCATCAACTACGGGAAGAATGGAACGGATGGATTCCACAACAGGGTAATCATACTTAACCGCATTACGAACAAAAGTGAAACCGGAGATTTTCATGAAAAGAAATAGTGTTACTGGTTTAGGATACTTTCTCCGCTATCAAAATTTTAATCATTGCTTCCAGTTCCTGGATTCTTTTTTCCAGTTCTGGTAAGTTACGGGCCATTGACTGGCTGCGGATGGCTCTGTTATATTCGTATGCCGGAGAGCCGGTAACAGCAGTGCCGGGAGTTTTTAATGATTTGCCCAATCCGGACTGAGCATTAATCTTTGAACCATCGGCCACTTGTAAATGCCCTGCCAAGCCTGCCTGTCCACCTATCATTACTCCATTTCCGATTTTTGTACTACCGCTAATACCTGCTTGTGCTGCAATTACAGTACTGTTTCCTATTTCTACATTATGAGCAATCTGTATCAGGTTGTCTAATTTGGCACCACTTTTTATTAAGGTAGAACCAATAGTGGCCCTGTCAATTGTGGCATTTGCCCCTATTTCTACAAAATCTTCCACTACTACATTTCCAAGCTGGGGTACTTTTTTAAAGCTACCATCTGCCTGCGGAGCAAAACCAAAGCCATCGCTTCCAATTACAGTGCCTGCATGTATAGTTACGTTATTTCCAATTTTACAATCATGATAAATTTTTACACCGGGGTGTATGAAAGTATTGCTGCCAATAATTACATTATTCCCTATAAATGCATTGGGGTAAATTTTAGTATTCTCTGCTATTCTTACATTTTCTCCGATATATGCAAAGGCTCCTACATAAACATTTTCACCATAGGTAGCAGTAGCTGCAATAAAACAGGGCTGTTGAATTCCGGTTAATTGCTGTTGAACTATTTCCTGGTATTTACTTAATAAAGTAGCAAAGGCAGAGTAAGCATCTGCCACACGGATAATAGTGGCTGTTACTGGTTGTTTTAGTTCATAGGCATCGTTAATAATTATAATAGATGCCTGTGTCGTATATAAGTAATCTTCGTATTTTGGATTGGCAAAAAAAGTCAGTTGCCCTTTGCAGGCTTCTTCAATTTTACCAAAAGAACTGACTGAAGTGTTGGGTTCACCTTCAATCCTGCCATTAATCATCAGAGCTATTTGTGTTGCCGGAAATTGCATGAAATTTATTTAGTTCATAGTTCAAGTAATATAGCTCACATTATGAAAGCCTTTGCTAAAAATTATGGGCTATAATCTAAGAACTTCTGAGGTAACAAATATAATGTTTTCTTACTGTGCCTTTCAGATTGTGCTGAATCAGCGCATTGTCAACCTGTGAAATATCTTTAATTGTTCCATCTTTAAATAAAATATTAATTCGTTCATCACCGGGATCATAAGTTGTGTTACTGGCTACACCGGTAAAAACGAAATAATCCGCTTCTTTTTCAGTTATTGACAGTAAACTACTGGCCTCTTTTATTTTTTCTTTTATGAATATCGGATCAAAAGGCTCTGCCTGTAGTTTTACTTTCAGCAATTTTCGTTCCACTAAAGAACGGCAAAGTGTTGATAATATTTTATCAGGATGATGACACCAGTTTTTAATAGTTGCCATCAAATCATAATCATCAAGACGGCAAAAAATATCTAAATGCTGCTCGGTGAGGGAAGGAGTGGTTGCTTTTTGTAAAAAGAAATCCAATTCGTCGGATGCAGCGGCCACATTTTCACCTGATGAAATCAGTTCATTCGCCCTGCGGATAATCTTAACCAGCATCATTTCGGCACTTACTACCGTTTTATGAAGGTAAACCTGCCAGTACATAAGCCGGCGGCTCACCAGAAATTTTTCAATGGAATAGATTGCCTTTTCTTCTACTAACAAGTTTCCATCTTTAACAGTGAGCATTTTAATTATTCTGTCATAGCCTATTACACCTTCCGCTACCCCGGTAAAAAAGCTATCCCTGTTCAGGTAATCCATTCTGTCCACATCCAATTGACCAGAAACTAACTGGTGTAAAAATTTTTTTGGATAATTATTGGTGAAGATGCCAATAGCCATTTTTAATTGTCCATTCAGTTCTTCATTTAATTTTTGCATTATCATCAGCGAAATGGCTTCATGCTGAACATCTTTTATCAATTCATTTTCTAGTGCATGCGAAAATGGTCCATGGCCGGCATCATGTAATAAAATAGCTATTTTGGCCCCCAACTCTTCTGCAGGGGTTATTTCAATTCCTTTACTTTTCAATTCATTCAGCGCCGTACACATTAAATGATATGCACCCAATGAATGATGCAGTCTTGAATGTACTGCACCCGGATACACTAAATGGGCAAATGCCATCTGGTGTATGTTGCGCAAACGCTGATAAAATGGGTGAGAAATTATTTGTAATACCAACGGATGGTCAATAGTTATAAAGCCATAAACCGGGTCGTTGATAATTTTGCGGACATCGGGCATTGTTGCTGTTTTGTTAAAGGCCCTTAATGGACTGACGACAAAAGTACAAAGGGAGAAATTAATAAGCTATTTTTACCTGACCCCGGCCCTGATCTGGAAGAAATAAGGAAAGCCGCCAGCTAAAAATTTGAAATTCTTAGCTCTTCAGGTGTGATTCTATTTCTCCAGGATTTAAAACAATTAATCAGAAAGAAAAAAACAATAAACTATTAGAATGGCAATCGCAAAAATTATCTGGGTAGACGATGAAATAGAAAGCCTGCAATCACAGAAGTTGTTTTTAGAAAACAAAGGCTACGAAGTTCAAACTTTCACCAATGGGTTTGATGCAATTGATTATGTTAAAGAAAATCAGGTAGATGTTGTGCTTATTGATGAAAGCATGCCGGGTATTACCGGTCTGGAAACACTGGCCAAAATTAAAGAAATCAACCAGTCTTTACCGGTAGTCTTGATAACCAAAAATGAAACCGAAAACCTGATGGATGAGGCTATTGGCTCTCAAATCAGTGACTACCTGATAAAACCGGTAAACCCTAACCAGGTATGGCTGAGTTTGAAAAAAATAATTGATAACAGGAGATTAGTGGCAGAAAAAACAACAACAGCTTATCAACAGCAATTTCGTCATTTGTTCACTGCCTTAAACAGTAATCCTGACTACAATGAGTGGATGGATATTTATAAAAAATTGATTTATTGGGAACTGGAAATGCAAAAAAGTGACAGCCCGGAAATGCAGGAAATACTGCAAAATCAGAAAAGTGAAGCTAATACAGAATTTTTCAAATTTGTGTCGAAGAATTATGCCGGTTGGGTTTCTCCAAAAAGTAAAGATGGCCCTGTTATGAGCCATAACATGTTCCAGTTTAAAGTATTACCACATGCAGAAAAAGGCACTCCTTTGTTTTTTGTATTGATAGACAATTTAAGGTTTGATCAATGGAAAGCCATTCAGCCAATTTTTGCTGAAAGCTTCCGCATACTGGAGGAAGAAAGCTTTTACAGCATATTGCCTACGGCAACTCAATATGCCCGAAATGCCATTTTTGCCGGGTTGATGCCAGCGGAAATAGAAAAGCAATTTCCGGTAGAATGGAAAAATGATGAGGAAGAGGGTGGAAAAAACCTGCATGAAGAGGAGTTTTTCCGGGCACAGCTGAAGCGATTGGGAAAAGGAGACCTGAAAGTTTCCTATACAAAAGTGGTAAACAACCAGGCCGGGCTGGACCTGGTTAATAATATCCATAATCTATTGAACAATGATATCAATGTTATCGTATACAATTTTGTTGATATGCTAAGCCATGCCAGAACCGAAATGGAAGTGCTGAAAGAACTGGCAGGCGATGAAATGAGTTACCGGAGTATTACTGCTTCCTGGTTTGAACATTCTCCATTACACCAGGCATTAAAAAAAGTAGCAGATAAAAAAATTAAATTAGTGCTGGCAACAGACCATGGGACCATCAGGGTAAAAACACCAAATAAAGTGGTTGGAGATAAACAAACAACAACGAATCTCAGGTATAAACATGGACGTAACCTGAACTATGAACCGAAAGAGGTGTTAGCTTACCGGGATCCCCGTGAAATTGGTTTACCGGTACCCAGTATAAATTCGTCTTTTATTTTTGCCCGGGAAGACAATTTTCTGTGCTATCCCAATAACTACAATTACTATGTAAATTATTACCGGAATACTTTTCAGCACGGAGGAGTAAGTTTGGAGGAAATGATAGTGCCGGTGATAAAGATGCAGAGTAAATAAGGTGAAAAGTTAATGGTGAATAGGGAATGGATTGTGGAAAACAACAAACTAATTTACTGTCTCTTAACATCACTTAGTTTTACATTTGCATCTTAATTCACTATTGACTATTTACCTTTCGCAATTCACTATGAAATATACACAAACAACGCTTGATAAATTAGAATCCATTCCTGAACAGGCCGGTTATGTGCTGCGATATGAACGGGGAACTTTCCAAAGTGGGTACTGCATTCTGGAGGCAAGAAAAGTAGTTGTATTAAATAAGTTTTTACAAATAGAAGGCCGTATTAATACATTGATCGACCTTATTCCCCAGTTGGATATTAATGCTGAATTACTTACTGAAGAATCCAAAAAACTTTATAATGGAATAATTTCCAAATTGGAAACTGAAGAAAATGGAAATGAGTTAATTGGTTAAATAAGAAAAAATTCAGTTTGGCTTTTTACTGAACAATCCTGCAAATTGCAATCAGTTTTACTAATTAACTTTACGCTGTGAGTTGCCCGCCTTTAAAAATTACTTTTCTCGGTACTGGTACCAGCAGTGGTGTTCCCATGATAGGATGCGAATGCGAAGTTTGTACTTCTGTAGATAAAAAAGATAATCGTCTTCGCTCAAGTATCCTTGTTCAGTCAGCTAAAACCACATTGGTGGTGGATACTGGTCCCGATTTCCGATACCAGATGCTTCGGGAAAAAATAAAACATCTCGATGCAGTTGTCTTTACCCATGCTCATAAAGATCACCTAGCCGGATTGGATGATGTAAGAGCTTTCAATTTTCTTACAAAAAAGCATATTAGTATTTATGCTGATGCTCCAACCGAACTCGCCATCCGAAGGGAATTTTATTATGCATTTGCTGATTTTAAATACCCGGGCATTCCAGAATTAAATATTCGGCCAATCAATCTGGACCCATTTATGGTAGGTGACATACCCGTTATTCCTATCCTGGTTTGGCACCTGAAAATGCCGGTATTTGGTTTTCGGTTTGGAAAATTTACTTATATAACCGACGCCAATCAAATTGATGATGCTGAAAAGGATAAAATAAAAGGAAGCGAGGTGCTGGTTTTAAATGCCCTTCGAAAGCAGAAACATATTTCACACTTTACGCTGGACGAAGCCATTGAACTGGCACTGGAATTAAAAGTGCCAACGGCCTATTTCACCCATATATCCCACCAGTTAGGGTTACATGCAGATATTGAAGCTGAACTTCCGGAACATATCCACCTTGCATGGGATAGACAAATTTTAGAAATAAAGTAGCTAACATTTGTTAGTTTGTTTATTTTTTTTCTTTAAATTGCACAACCTTTAATGATTGCTATAACGATTGCTTGTCTACTTTTAAAGGTCAACACTGTGCCACCCCTTTTTGGAGTGGCATAGTTATTTTTTCACTTAGTTAAATAGCTTATGAATTTTCAAATAGCAGAACATACACAACAAGTTGCACAAACAGCAAGGGATTTTGCCCAACAGTATATTAAACCGCATGTAATGGAATGGGATGAAAGACAGATTTTTCCTATTCATATTTTTAAGGAAATGGGACAACTGGGTATGATGGGAGTATTGGTTCCTCATGAATATGGTGGTGCCGGACTTACCTATTTCGAATATAAAGTTGTGATTGAAGAAATTGCTAAAGTATGCGGGTCAATTGGATTGAGTGTGGCTGCACATAATTCTCTGTGTACCGGTCATCTTCTAACTTTTGCCAATGAAGAACAAAAGAAAAGATGGCTTCCAAAATTGGCAACTGCTGAATGGATTGGCGCCTGGGGTTTAACAGAAGCAAATACCGGAAGTGATGCTGGTAATATGAAGTGTACTGCTGTTAAGGATGGTAATGATTGGATAATTAACGGTACGAAAAACTGGATTACACATGGAAAAAGTGGTGATGTGGCCGTAGTGATCTGCCGTACCGGCGAACCAAGAACAAAAAATAATTCTACAACTTTTGTGGTGGAAAAAGGCACGGCTGGTTTTAATGCTGGTAAAAAGGAAAACAAACTCGGTATGAGGGCCAGTGAAACTACAGAGTTGATCTTTGATAATTGCCGCATTCCCGACACTAATCGTATTGGCGATGTTGGTGAAGGCTTTAAGCAAGCAATGAAAGTACTGGATGGTGGTAGAATTTCTATTGCTTCTCTTGCCCTGGGAATTGCCAAAGGTGCTTATGAAGCGGCCCTTCAATACTCACAGGAAAGACACCAGTTTGATAAACCTATTTCTGCGTTTCAGGGCATATCATTTAAGTTGGCCGATATGGCAACAGAAATTGCAGCGGCCGAATTACTAATACAGCAGGCTTGCGATTTAAAGAACCGCCACCTACCCATGACCAAAGAAGCGGCTATGGCAAAATATTATGCCAGCGAGGTGGCAGTAAAAGTAGCTAACGATGCTGTACAGGTTTTTGGTGGCTATGGTTATACCAAGGATTTTCCTGTCGAAAAGTTTTACCGGGATGCAAAATTGTGTACCATTGGAGAAGGAACCAGTGAAATACAAAAGATGGTGATCAGCCGGGAAGTGCTGAAAAAGTAAAACAGGTTCGATGTCTGTTTACAAAGAAAAAAACAATTCAAACCTGAGTGCCGGCCACAGATTTAATGATCTGATAAGCATTATTGATGAACTTTCACTTTCATTCAGATAAAAAAAGCCGGCATCTATAGTAATGCCATTACCCGGTTTTTTGAATAATAAATCTTTACCTCCCGTAAAATTAAAGGTGAATTGCTGTGATGATTTGGCCGATGGAAAAAAAGTAGTGCCTTGTCTCAAGAACCAGGTTTTCTGACTGGTGCGTTGGTCATTTTTTCCAAGGTATAACCGGTGTTCCAGGCTTATTGATGGCCAGAGGGAACCAGAAGATGGACCAACACCGGCATTAATTCCCAGTAAATTAGTATTAGCAAGACGGTGTGTTATACCTGCATGTAATAGTTCAGGAGCCGATAAACCAGCAATGATTTTTGTTTTTCCTGGATTTGTATTTTGACAATAAGAAGTCGTTACAAAAAAAAGGAAAAGGAAAGGGAATGTATTTTTCATACTCACTTTTTGGTAAGATATGAAAAATTGTACATTATTCCTTATTCCTTATAACTAAAAAGGCCTGGCATTGTTGGGATTATCTTGTGATTATTTTTCGCTTTGATTTGTCTAACCAATCTTGATATATTTCATAATGTTCAGGCTCTGTCTGTGGGTAGCTTGGATGATATTTTTGGAAAATTTCGAGATAGTCAATTATGCCATCATTAATATGAACAATAACATCTGCTAAAATATTCAAATCTTCATTTTTTAATTCTATTCCACACAGTGGTTCATTTATGCCTCTATTGACTGAAGTCTTTGAATCATTTACATCTTTTACTTTGTAAGAATAAATATTGTCGTCTTTTGCGAAATATATAAAAAGTCCAACACCAGTATGGTCAACTTTTTCAATACTCAAATAATTGATTTGCTTGTTAAGTAAGTCTTTTGATTCGTGTCCATCAAATACCAACTCAAAAGTGTCAAGAATAAGTTGTGATGTTATCATTTTTTATGTCTGAAGGGTTATTTGCGACATTGTTTGAGAGTATTGCCAAGTTTGTGAGTCTGTAAACATTACTTTTTCTTAGATATTTTTTTTAGAGTTATTGCAAATTGAAAACTGTCAAACGGCATAGTAGCTAACAAATGGAAAAACTTTTTAGTCCAATATTTTGAATTATTTCACTTCCTGCATTTCCACCAACTTTCTGTAAAATCCATTTTGCGAAAGCAATTGTTCATGATTCCCTCTTTCAACAATCTTTCCTTTCTGCAGTACAATAATTTCATCGGCATGACGGATGGTGGAAAGTCGGTGTGCTATTACAATACTGGTCCGGTTTTGCATCATATTGTTGATGGCATCCTGCACTAAACGTTCGCTTTCTGTATCCAAAGAAGAAGTGGCTTCATCCAGAATTAATATCGGAGGATTCTTTAATACGGCTCTTGCAATGGTCAACCGTTGCCTTTCGCCTCCACTGAGTTTGGTACCCCTGTCACCAATATTGCTGTTGTATCCACCTTCTTTTTTGTAGATGAAGTCATGTGCATTGGCAATCTTAGCTGCTTCAATAATTTGAGCTTCTGAGGCTCCTTCAAAACCCAATGCAATATTATTAGCAATGGTATCATTGAATAAAATCGGCTCCTGAGTTACTATACTCATCTGGCTTCGAACAGAATGAAGTGAATAGTCTTTAATGTTTATGCCGTCAATCAAAACTTCGCCATTAGTAACGTCATGAAATCTGGGTACTAAATCAGCCATTGTTGATTTTCCAGCCCCGGATGAACCAACCAGTGCGACTGTATGACCCTTTTTTACAATGAGGTTGATATTGTCGAGTATAACAGCATCGCCATAGGCAAAACTGACATTACGGAATTCAATAGCATGATTGAATGAAATTAATTTTTTTCCATTCGGGTTGTCATCAACAGTAACAGGAGTTTTAAGTACTTCTTCAATTCGTATTATTGCCGCAGAGCCTTTCTGCATATTACTGAAGGAAGTAGATAATGCTTTAACCGGATTGATAATATTATAAAACAATGCCAGGTAAGCAAGGAATGTTGAGGGGGCAAGTGGAATTTTGTTTCCCAGCACTAGTTGACCACCAAACCAAAGAATACCTACAAAAACAAGTACACCCAGCACTTCTGAAACCGGTGAGGCCATATCCCGGCGACGGCTGATTTTATTCTTGGCAGTCAGCAATTCATCATTTGTTTTTTCAAACCGGGATCGGAGCAACGATTCAATATTAAATGCTTTAATTACACGGAGTCCATTTAATGTTTCATCCATTATGGATAGCGATTCGCCGTTCTTAATGGCAGCTTCATTGGATTGCTTCTTTAATGTTCTGGAAATACGACCCAGAATAAAACCTATAACAGGAATGCAAACCAATATGGCGATTGTTAGTTGCGGGCTTATATAAAAAAGTACAGCAAAGTTTATAATAATGGTCAATGGATCCCTTATCCAGCCCTCAAGTGCCCCAACCAGTGAGCCCTCCACTTCTCCTACATCATTCGTGCTGCGGCTGATGAGGTCACCTTTTCTTTTTTCGGTAAAGTAGCCAATGGGGAGTTGCAATATTTTATGATAAATCTCTGTACGCAGATGATTGACAATTTTGTTTTTCAGCGGATTGAGAATATAAAATGACAGGTAAACGAATAAGTTTTTTAAAAGAATGGAGATTACAATTATTACACATATTAGTGCTAAGGCACCCACAGACGAAAGTTTACCTGCCTGGTTTAACATTAAATTCCGCAACGATTCCATAGCCGGATTGTCAATGGTTTTGCTGAGGCCCGTACTATCACCTTTAAAGATAAGGTCGAAAAAAGGGGCCAGCATACCAAAAGAAGCAATACCAAAGACAATAGATAGTATAATGCAGAGAAAATAAAGTGCAATACTGCCTTTATAATTTTTTAAATAGCCAAAAATCCGTGAATACTTCTTCATTTATAATTCGGGGGTCGCTTAAACGGGGCAAAGTAACTAATTTTACGTTGTCCTCCGGCTTGAATGATGAAGTTTTATCTCAGGAAGAAACATAAGAAGGGGCGGACATCAAATAAAATTAACTTATGGAAGAAGGTAAAAGGCAAAAACAGATAGCCGGGTTGCTGAATGAAGAGATAAATAAAATATTTCAGCGGTTAGGTTTAAATATGATAGATGGTGGAATGGTGTCCATTTCTTCGGTAAAAGTGACACCAGATCTGCTGGAAGCCAGGTTTTACCTGAGTTTTTTCCAGGTAAAGGATGTGAAAGCAGCTTTAAAGAAAATTGAAGACCGTCATCATGAAATTAAAAAAGAATTGGCATCAAATGTCCGGCATCAATTGCGGAGCATTCCTGTATTAAAATTCTTCCAGGACGATACATTGGATCATGTATTTAAAATGGAAGAAATATTTAAGCAGATTAATGAAGGGAATCCACCAGCCAATAAGGAGAATGATTGACGAGATTGCAAAAACACAAATCTTAAACTTCAAACCTCAAACTTGTATTTTCTCTTTGCCTGGCGATATTTTAAAGCAAAAAAATCCACCAATGCTATCAATATCATTGCCAGGATCAGCATTGGCGCCATTATTATTGGTACAGCTGCACTTATTTTAGTGCTTAGTGTGTTCAATGGTTTTGAGGGGTTGGTAAAATCACTGTATTCTTCTTTTTATGCAGATATAAAAATTTCTCCGGTTTCCGGTAAACTGGTGAATGTTACTCCTGAACAATTATCAAAATTGAAAGGCCTCAGCAGTGTTAAAAATTTTTCATTGGTGGTAGAGGAAAAGGCCATGTTACAAAATGGGGATTATCAATCAGTGATATATTTAAAAGGGGTGGATGAAAATTACCGCTATACATCCGGAGTGGCAGATCATTTAATTAACGGAGAGTATAATATTGGCAATGAAGAAGTTCCCAAACTAATCCTGGGCGCAGGGGTGGAAGATGCACTGGGTATTTATGCAGACAGAAATATTTTTAAATTAAATATTTACTTACCCAGGAAAAGTAACAATGCACAGTTGAATATGCTGGAGGATATCAGCAGTGATACAATTAATACTTCAGCTGCATTCCTGATTCAGCAGGATTTTGATAATAAATATGGTATTACCAATATTGATTTTCTAAAACGTTCTTTGAAATTAGGTGCAAATGAATATAGCGGAGTTGAAATAATATTGACAGATCCGTCAAATACAGAAGAGGCTAAAAGTGCCATTAAAGAATTTTTTGGTGAAGGATATTTAATTCAGGACCGGTATGAACAAAACCGGAGTCTTTATTCCATCATGAATACAGAACGCTGGGTTATATATGCAGTTTTGTGTTTAATCCTGGTGGTTGCGGCATTTAATATGATTGGCGCATTGACTATGTTGGTTCTTGAAAAGCAAAAGGATATCAGTGTTTTACATGCTTTGGGAGCAAATAAAAATTTTATCCAACGGATTTTTTTAAGTGAAGGAATCTTATTGGCATTAATAGGTGGGTGTATTGGAATGCTAATTGCTTTTATTATTGCTCGGCTTCAGATGGCCTATCATCTTATTCCTTTGCAAGGTGGTTCTTTTCTTATTGATTATTTTCCGGTAAAACTCCGGATGTCCGATTTTTTACTGGTAGGTGCAACTGTATTTGTAATTGCATTGATAGCATCCTGGCTCCCTTCCAGGAAAGCAGCCAGCCAGGAATTTTCATTGAGGAGTGAATAAAAGAAATACTCAATAACCTCAATTGCCATATTCTTTCCCAGACTTCAAAACCGAAAATGAGATTCTTACTATTAGTAAATAGTCATGAGCAGGCAGTTTTACTTGAAGTCTGGAATATCTTTTTCACAAAATCGTTGGTTCATTTGTATCAAATTAACTTGAAAGTGCAAAAAAAAAATTGTGGGGATAAGGTGCCTGTTGAAAAAGGAAAACATCTTCATTGTCTTCATATTTATTATTTACTGAGTTTTGATGTATTATATTGGTATACAATGAAATATGACAATCAATGTATCTAAAAGCTATTCCGGGTGACAGCTTCAAAAGCCATGAACCATTCGTACTATAACTACTTATTTGCGAGGCAATTGAGATAAGCTCGACTTTTTAAAATCGGATAATTTTAAACTTTTCGTATCTTTCCGGTTCAAATCCGGGTTGCACTACAAAATGCAAGCTTTTTTTGATAGAAAATCCACCGACCGATCCACTTCAAGTTCAATTTATCCTGTGAGTTAGTAAACTTAATGTTTTGTTTACATTGAGAAAATTGCTAGCAGCGAAACCAAAGAACATTAAACCTATTTTTGTACCTATATTATAATACTGCTTACATGTTCCTCGATATATTGTTAACTGCTTCTGTTTCTTTTATAGTATCTTTTTTAGCCATACCTATTATAATGCAGATTGCAGAAAAAAAGAAACTTTATGATATACCTGATGAGCGGAAAGTGCATACCCGACAAATTGCCTCTTTAGGCGGTGTTGGAGTTTTTGGAGGATTTATGCTCGCTTCCCTGCTTTCAATACAAGGTTACCTGAATCCGGAGTTTCAATATTTTTTTGCTGCAGCATTTATCATTTTTTTCCTGGGGTTAAAAGATGACCTGGTAATTCTTTCAGCCTCCAAAAAATTTATAGGCCAGATTATTGCAGCTTCTATTTTGGTGCATTTGGGTGGTATCCGGTTGGATAGCATGTATGGCCTTTTTGGAATTGAGCAATTACCAGAAGCTTTTGGATTAGCACTTTCTTATCTTACGATTATTGTTGTAATTAATTCATTTAATCTGATAGATGGTATAGATGGGCTTGCAGCAAGCCTGGGTATTCTTACTATGCTGGTATTTGGCACTTATTTCTTTGTCATAGATTACCAGGCATATGCATTACTGGCATTTTCTATGGCAGGCAGCCTGGTTGCATTTTTAATTTTCAATCATCATCCTGCTAAAATTTTTATGGGTGATTCAGGATCTCTTTTAGTTGGGTTGGTTAACTCCATACTGGTAATCAAATTTATTAACGTGGCTCATATTCCACAGGTAGTTGTTCCTATTTCAGCTTCTGTTGCTATCGGGTTTTCCATTCTTATTGTTCCTTTACTGGATACACTCAGGGTGTTTTCTATCAGGATATTAAAAGGTAAATCGCCGTTTACGCCAGATCGCAATCATGTGCATCATTTATTACTGGACAGAGGGCTAAATCATGCCGAAGTAACATTTACCTGTGTCACAATTAATATTGGGTTTATTTTATTAGCATGGTTTGGACAATCACTAGGTACTACATTGATACTTTCTATCATATTAGTAGTTGCTTTTTCAGGACTGGGATTTCTCTATTATCATAAAAGACCACGAAGAATGTTTATTGCTACGAGCAGTTCTGGCTCCACTCAGCTTAAAACCAGTTCTAAAATTGTAAACCTGACACAAGAAATACAAGCTGCTGAAAAGAAGAATTGATTACACATACTGTTAAAGAATCTGATAACAGTAGAGAATCATACCTTTCCTTTTTTTTGATTTCCACTCTTTTATTAGATTTGCTATAAACAGTTTTGTAAAAGAACGGAGTTTTTTAATAAATCAGTAAAATATTATATCATGGAAGAAGTTACTTCAATTATCTCCGGTTTAGAAGACCACATGAAGAAGGCTATAAATCATCTGGAAGCAGAGTTGGTTAAAATAAGAGCTGGAAAAGCAAACCCTCAAATGCTTGATGGCATTATGGTTGATTACTATGGTTCTAATATGCCGATAAACCAGGTTGCGAATATTAATGTGATGGATGCAAGAACATTAACCATCCAACCCTGGGAGAAAAATATGCTGCAACCCATTGAAAGGGCAATCATCGCTGCTAATATTGGAATTAATCCACAGAGTGATGGAATTATAATTCGTCTTTTTCTGCCACCTTTAACAGAAGAAAGAAGAAAAGAACTGGTAAAAAAATGTCATGTTGAGGGAGAACACTCTAAAGTAGCCATCCGTAATCTCCGCAGGGATTCAATAGAAAATATTAAAAAATTACAAAAAGGTGGATTAAGTGAAGATGCAGCCAAGGATGCAGAAGAAGAAATTCAACAGGTTACGGATAAATTTATAACGATGGTTGATAAACACCTTACCTTAAAAGAGAAAGAAATAATGATTGTTTAAAGTTCAATCGAAAATATCAGTTAAGCAACATCAGCAAGTGTTGCTTTCTTTTTTTCAGACCTGTTGGCAAGGTAAACACCCAAGAGAATAATACATAAGCCAATGACCTGCAAAACGGTCACCTTCTCTCTGTAATAAACGCCCCAGAGAATAGCGATAAAAGGAATGCCATACGTAACAAGGGATGCAAAAAGGCCACCTGCTCTTTTTACCAGCACATAAAATAATACAGAGGCCAGTGCCGTACCGAATATTCCCAGAATACAACTTGCAATTGTGCTTAAAACAAAAGTAGATTCGGCAAGGGGCAGATTGAAATATCCGGAAAAAGAAAGAACAATTAAAGAAGGGGGAATTAATCCTGTAAAGGCAATAGTGGCAATTTGTACAGAACTAACGCCAGAAAGTTTACGATGCACCATATTCACATTAAATCCGTAGAGAACAGTAGCAAGGATTACAAAACCGGTATAAGCAAGGTAACCCGGAGGTTTGGTCAGATTTGCATATAACAGAAAGCCACTTCCAATCAATCCAACAACAACCCCCAGAATTTTTTTACTGTTCGTTTTAATTTGGAAAAAAAGACTGCCGGTTATTATTACAAAAATGGGCGTCAGGGAATTTAAACTGCCTGTTAATGCACCATCTATTTTAGTTTCAGCTATACAAAAAAGAAAAGCAGGAAAAAAACTCCCGAGCCAACCACTGGCTAATACACGAATAATTGTTTTTTGGGGCAACCCTTTCAATGAGGTAAATAAAAAAGGCAACATCACAAGGCCGGATGATAGCATTCGTAATGCTGCTACCTGGTAGGGAGATAAAACCGGCTGCTGGTTTGCATCATACAAACCCCATTTCATTAAAATGAATGAACTGCCCCAAATAACACAAAGGACAATAAATAATACCCAGTTGATAATGCGGCTATTCATAAAGAATGGCAAATGTCATAAAACCAAATCAGTCCCCGGAATTTATTTTAGAGATTAGTATATTGCAGAATAAAATAATAAATAAAATGGGAAAGATCAGGTTAAGCGAAATATCTACAAGGGCTCCGAAAGGACTGGACAAAGATGAAATAAAAGAAAAAACCCAAAAAATGGTTGCAGAACTTGATGATCTGCAAAATTTACTTTTTGCGGAAAACAAGCACTCTGTTCTGGTAATAATACAGGGGATGGATGGCAGCGGTAAAGATGGGGTAATACGTAATGTACTCGGAAATATGAACCCACAGGGTGTAACTGTAGAATCATATAAAGCTCCAACACCAGAAGAATTGTCACATGATTTTCTATGGAGAATACATCATCACACTCCGGCAAAAGGGATGATTCAGATTTTCAACAGGTCTCATTATGAAGATATTTTAGTAACCAGAGTACATAAGTGGTGCGATGAGGAAACTGCAACTAAAAGGATGAAGGCTATTAATGATTTTGAAAAGTTGTTAATTGAGCATAATAATACTCATATTCTTAAATTTTACCTGCATGTATCACCGGAAGAGCAACATGAAAGGCTGAGCGAAAGAATGAAGGATCCGGCAAAAATGTGGAAGTATAATGAGAAAGATTTTGAAGAAGCTAAGCTTTGGGATATTTATATGAAAATGTATGAGGATTGTTTTGAAAATTGTAATAGTCCGGAGTGGACTATTGTTCCTGCAGACCAGAACTGGTATAAAGAATTTATTATTGCCACCCAACTCCATGAATTGTTGACGGGACTTGATATGAAATTCCCGGGTATGAAAAAATAATCTAATTAATAGAATAAACTTAAATTTACAGCCCATCTACACTTCCTGTTTGTATACTATTATTATTCACAAAAAAAATTATTAATTATGGGAATGCTAAAAGAATTTAAAGAGTTTGCCATGAAAGGCAACATTGTAGACCTTGCCGTTGCTGTTATCATTGGCGGGGCTTTTGGAAAAATTATTACTGCTTTGACGCAAAGTATAATTATGCCAATTATTGCATTGGTTTTAGGAAAAGGAGGAATGTCTGAGGTTAGTTTAACTATTGGGAAAACTGTTTTTCCCGTAGGTTTATTCCTGCAGGCCGTGATTGATTTTATTTTGATTGCCTTTGTTCTTTTCCTGATTATCAGGGCAATAAACGCATCAAAGAAGAAGGAAGAAACAGAACCTGCTCCCACTCCGGAAGATATTACACTGCTGAGGGAAATCAGGGATGCCTTGAAAAAATAATAGTGGAAAACGGGTTTCTAAACGATGCTCCGTTTCCCTTACTTTTGTGAAGTCCTGTTTTTTAGCAGGACTTTATTTTAAAAGTTAATCAGAAAATAAGTGCAGAATACTTCTTACCAGATTAAGCTACCGCAATTTGAAGGCCCTTTTGACCTTTTGCTTTTTTTTATTGAAAGGGATGAACTGGACATTTATAATATTCCAATAACTGGAATTATAAATGATTTTCTTGATTTTATTCATCAGAGCGAAGAATTAAATATTGAGCTGAGCAGTGAGTTTATTCTTTTTATTTCAACCCTGATGCGGATAAAAGCCAAAATGTTATTGCCCCGCAAAGAAATTGATGCCCAGGGTAATGAAATTGACCCCCGCCAGGAGTTGGTTAATAAAATTCTTGAATATAAAAGGTTCAAAGAAGCCTCGGCAGAAATGGCCGAAATGGAAGCTTTACGAATGCTGATGGTGAAAAGAGGTAATATTCAGAAAGAAATGTCTCAAATAGGGGAAGAGGAAGGGGAAGGAACAGAGATACAAAACATCACTTTGTTTAAACTGATGCGGGCCTTTGAAAGGGCGATGCTAAAATATAATGACCGTGTTAATAAGCCGGTTCATACCGTTGTACAGTACAATTACACAATGGAAGAAAGCAGGGATCGGATGCTGACATTAGCCAGGGAAGAAAAGAATATGTCTTTTGAAAGGATTTTTGATAAATGCGAGAACAGGGTTCATGCCATATTCCTTTTTTTATCGCTGCTGGAATTGGTGCAACAACGATTTCTGAAAATTCTTATCGGGGAGGGTAAAAACAATTTTATTATAGAATTCAACGAGCCGGAAAACCGGCTTGCAGAAATGGATGATATTATTCAACCACAATAAAACTATACAAATGAAAAAATCTGCAACAGCCAATTGGAAAGGCTCAGGCAAAGAAGGAAACGGTAAACTGATTACCCAATCCGGAGTAATTAAAAATAAGAATTATGATTTCAGAAGCCGGTTTGAAGATGGTACTTATACCAATCCGGAAGAACTGGTAGCTGCTGCTCATGCAGGCTGTTATTCAATGAAGCTGAGTTTTGTTTTGGGAGCCGCTGGTTTTGCACCCAGCCGTATAGAAACAAAATGCACTATTACTTTGGAGAACGGTGCTATAACACAGAGCCATCTGGAAGTAAAAGCAAAAGTTCCTAAATTAAAAGCAAAGGATTTTCCTCAATATGCAGAGGATGCTAAAGAAAACTGTCCAATAAGCAAATTGCTTAATACCAGTATTACCATGGAAGCCAGCCTGGTAAAAAGTTTTAAGTAATAGTTGTAAAAATACTGTCTTTTCAGTGCAGCCGTTTCATTTTTGGAACGGCTTTTTTATTCATAAATTAAGAGGAGCAATGGCTTTTTTGATGTATTAATAATCTGTTTTAATTGTTGTAGAAATCCGGGGGATACCGTAGGGCAACCATTGCTCTGGCAGATTTCATCATTGATTTCTGTTTCAGGCACACAACTATGTGAATGAAGTACTACGGTTCTTTCAAAAGCATTGTTGTTAGAAGAATCCAGTCCATATAATTTATAGGAATAGCCAAATTTTCCAGTATATGGATTGCCGATTTTATACTTACCCAGAGAAGTACAACCACTCCCTACCACATTGCTGTACTGTCTGCCTTCCAGCCAATATTGATAACAGTTGCCATGTGCTACCAAACCTGCATGCAAAAGGCTGTCTTTTTTTAAATCATAAAAAAAAGTATCGGTTCTGGCCGGAAGGAAGGCTCATGTCGAGCAAAAAACAAATCTTATCGTTGAATCCTTTTTGCCGGATGAACTGTTTTGCAAGGGATGCTTTTTCTTCCAGTTTTTTTTCAATATTATTTGAAACAGGGTAACTGACTTCTTTTTGAGGAAGGTGAAACGCTTTTGCTTTTTTCCATAATGCAGAACCGGAAAACCAGGAAATGGCAACTAAGGCAAAGCCTGCAAGTAAAAAAAGTCGTAAGAGTTTCATGTATCGCAGTTGAGTAAAAGAATAGGATGCTTACTCAACGAGTATCCATAAGCGTAATTATAGCAAGTTTGTTAAAGCTATATAAAAATTAAAACCGCCAGCCAGCGTAAATTTGAACCACATTATTCTTTGCATCCAATCGGGGAATAAAGTTAGGCCAACTGCCACCACTCGGTGCATCCTGTGTGACTTTTTTAAAGCTGGTATTTAACCTGGCGCCAACAAAAAATCCGCTGATAGGAGATACCTCGCCTCCGGCTACAAATCCATAATCAAACCGGTTGAAGTAATCGAACAAACTTCCATTGCCATTCCCACTGGAGCTATCCACTTTTGCATTTAATAGAAAAGCAGCCTGTCCACCGGCTTGCAATTGGATAAATTTTGAAAACCGGATCGTAAGTAATTGTGGTAATAACAGGTAATCAAGATTTACTGTTCCGGTATTAGTATTGGTTTTATAATCATAACCCTGGCGGGAAAGAATTAACTCTGAACGAAACCCCAATAATTTTTTTGATTTGGTAGCTATAAAACCACCCAGCAAATACCCGGTGCGGTTTTCAGTATTTATCGAAGAAGCATTGGTTACGTTGGCAAAATTCAGTCCTGCTTTAATGCCAAGGTTAATACCAGTTTGTGAAAACAGAAAAAGGGGTAATAACAGAATAAAAACGATGATTATCTTTTTCATAAACTAATATTTAAGCTGAAAGTGAATTATTTAATTAACTGTTCAACAGAAATCGTCTGCTTTATCATTTCCCTGATAGCTTCTGCAATGGCCTCCGCATCATAACCACATTCCCTGTGCAATTCCTTGGGTGTGCCATGTTCCACTAAACGGTCCGGTATACCAAGTATTTTTATTTCGGCTTTATAATTATGTTCGTTCATAAATTCAAGTATAGCCGAACCGAAACCGCCTACAACTGTTCCATCTTCTACGGTTATTATTTTTTGGTATTTGCCAAAAACCTCATGTAGTAATTCTTCATCCAATGGTTTCACAAACCGCATATCATAATGCGCTGGGTTTAATCCGTCATCCTTTACATCACGAATTGCCGATGCTGCAAAATTCCCTGTATGGCCTAAAGAAAGGATAGCGATATCTTTTCCATCTTTCAATTTTCTGCCTTTGCCAATTTCAATTTCTTTCATCTCTGTTTTCCATTCCGGCATCACACCCTCACCTCTTGGATAGCGAATAACAAAAGGAAGGCAGGTGGATTCCAGTTGAGCGGTATACATGAGGTTGCGCAGCTCAGCTTCATTCATCGGGGCACTGATAATCATGTTTGGAATACAGCGGAAGAAGGCAATATCATAACAACCATGGTGGGTCGGTCCGTCGTCGCCAACTACCCCGGCACGGTCAAGACAGAAAATCACCGGAAGTTTTTGTAATGCCACATCATGCACCACAGAGTCAAAAGCCCTTTGTATAAAGGATGAATAAATATTGCAAAATACTTTCAGTCCCTGTGTAGCCATACCGGCACTTAACGTTACAGCATGTTGCTCTGCAATGCCGACATCAAAAGCCCTGTCCGGCATCTTATCCATCATAAGTTTTAGTGATGAGCCGGAAGGCATGGCAGGAGTAATGCCAAAAATCTTGTCATTTTTTTCTGCCAGTTCAATTATGGTGTGACCAAATACATCCTGGTATTTTGGTGGTTGAGGAAGATCATATTTTTTCTTCTGGATTTCACCGGTTACTTTATCAAATAATCCAGGAGCATGCCATTTGGTCTGGTCTTTTTCTGCAAGAGCATAGCCTTTGCCTTTTGTAGTAACGATATGCAGAATTTTTGGGCCGGGAATATTCCGAAGGTCTTTTAGGGTATCCACCAGTTTTGCCACATTGTGTCCATCGATAGGTCCAAAGTAACGGATTTTTAATGCCTCAAAAAGATTGGCACTGCTACTCACCATACCTTTTAATCCTTCAACCAGTTTATGGCCCATTGCACGGGTAAAATTTTTACCAACAGGTAATTTACCCATCAGTTTCCATACATCATCCTTTACCTTATTGTAAGTAGGAGAAGTTGTTATATCCGTCAGGTATTCTTTCAGGGCTCCCGCATTCGGATCTATACCAATGCCATTGTCGTTTAAGATAATAAGCATATCAGCATCAGCAACCCCGGCATGGTTCATACCTTCAAAGGCAAGACCTGCTGTCATAGAACCATCGCCAATAACGGCTATTACTTTTCTATCTTTTTCGCCTTTGTATTTTGCAGCTATGGCCATTCCCAATGCACCAGAAATGGAGGTGGAAGAATGCCCTACTCCAAACGTATCGTATTCACTTTCGCTTCTTTTCGGAAAACCACTTATTCCTTTGTATTTGCGGTTGGTATGAAAAATATCACGGCGGCCTGTAAGAATTTTATGACCGTAAGCCTGGTGACCCACATCCCATACCAACTGGTCATACGGAGTATTGTAAACATAATGCAGGGCCGTTGTTAGTTCTACCACTCCGAGGCTGGCACCAAAATGTCCTCCATGAACACTTACTACATCAATAATATACTGACGAAGCTCATCACATACCTGGTGTAATTTCTCACGGGGTAGCTTTTTAAGATCCGCCGGAGAATCAATTGTTTTTAAAAGTGGGCCTGGGGTTATTTCCATTATATTGCCTGTTAATTTACCAGCATTTAACGACTGCTATTTTGGCTACTGTAAAATTACAGGTTTCTGTTCAGCCTATTTTGCTAAAAATTGTTTAACATATTTTGCAGAATAAAGTTCTAATAATCAGCTTTTTTATTATTTATTTTTTAAAATTTCCCCATTTGTAGAATATATCCGCCACTGGTAAATTAATGATACCAGCGGCGGCAGGATTGTTTAGATTTGCCTGTATGTGGAATGGAACTTCAAGATATTGGTTATTCCAGGTTACAGGATGGGGAGTTTTTACGCTTATCAGTGTATTTTTTGCCTATTCGTTTGACCAGCTAAATACAAAAGAGCAAGTGCTGGATGTGCTTAGTCGCCTCGGCATATTTGTAGGGATAGGTTTTGTGCTTACACACCTGATGAGGATAGTGATCATTAATCTCAATCTTCTGCAAAAGAAACTGGAAAAGCAAGTGATACTGTTTTTGCTATTGACATTTATTTTTTCTGCGATCGGCGCTTTTCTTTATACGGAATTGATGATTCAGAATAATTTACTGAATATGCGGGAAAGAAAATTCCTGGATAATAAATTGTTATTGATAGCAGGAGGTATATTTAATTTTTTTGTTTATTTCTTTATCTGGAACCTGCTCTATTTCATTTATCATTATATTTCTAAAAGCCGGAAACAACAACTGGATACATTAAGGCTGGAGTCGATGGTAAAAGAACTGGAGCTTGAAACAATTAAGGCACATATTAATCCCCATTTTATTTTCAATTCATTAAATAGCATTAGAGCTCTGGTGGACGAAAATCCTCAAAGGGCCCGTAAAGCAGTTACGGAACTGAGCAATATTCTGAGAAGTAGTATGCAATCTGAAAAAGTAGAAACAGTTCCTTTCGAAAAAGAATTATTAATTGTAAAAGATTATCTGGCGCTGGAAAATATGCGTTTTGAAGACAGGTTAAAGATTGAATATGATATTGACGAAGATACACTGGACCAACCTGTACCACCAATGATGCTACAGACATTAGTTGAGAATGCAATTAAACATGGTATCAGTAAACAGGTAAATGGGGGAGTGGTAAAAGTAATTTCAGAGTTCAAAGGAGGTTTTCATGAACTGGTTGTACAAAACACAGGACAAATTAATGGAGTTGTTTATTCTGAGGGTTTTGGACTTTCCAGCACTACAAACAGGCTTACCCTTTTATACGGTGATAAGGCCAGATTTGAAATAAAACAAATAAATGGCTCTTTGGTTGAAGCAAAGATTTCATTACCGGTTCAAATAGTCTAACATAAAACCAAAATTATGAAGGCAATCATTATTGACGACGAACGTCTGGCCAGGTTGGAACTCAAAAAATTATTGCAGGAGTTTCCGGAAGTAGAAATAATTGAGGAAGCGGCTAATGCCGATGAAGGTATCAGTAAGATTGAAAGTTTGCAACCCGATTTAATTTTTCTGGATATACAAATGCCGGGGAAAACCGGGTTTGATATGTTATCGGAATTGGAAAGAGTGCCACTTGTAATTTTTACCACAGCATATGATGAGTTTGCACTTAAAGCATTTGAAGTGAATGCACTGGATTATTTACTGAAACCTATTGAACCAAAGCGCCTGGCAGATGCCATTCAGAAACTTCAGCTTGCTGAGATTAAAGAAATAAAACCAGAAGGAGAACATATTAATAACAGTTTGCTTACCGAAAATGACCAGGTTTTTGTAAAAGATGGAGAAAGGTGCTGGTTTGTAAAACTAAATGAAATAAGGTTGTTTGAAAGTGTGGGCAATTATGCTAAAGTGTTTTTTGGTATAAATAAACCTCTTATTCTAAAATCGTTGAATGCATTGGAAGAAAGGCTGGATGAAAAATCTTTTTTCCGGGCAAACAGGAAGCATATTGTAAACCTGAGGATGATAGAAAAAGTAGAAACCTATTTCAATGGAGGTTTACTGCTGGAAATGAAAGGCGGCGAAAAGATTGAAGTAAGCCGCCGGCAGACAGTTAAGTTTAAGGAAATGATGAGTCTTTAGTTTTTTATCGCTGAATAAAGATAAACTCACCACCCTCATCGCCTACTCCTTTTATGGCTGAATATTGTGGCAGATTATCTGAGTTGCTGAGTATTGCTTTATAAAAACTATCCCATAAATCTTTTGCACTGATGTATTTTTCATTATTCTTATTCAGCGCCTGTTTGAGATAATATATAAATTTACTATTATCAGGAACTGGTTCCAGATTACCACTGGCCATTACTTTACGACTTGGCGCTTCATATTGCTTTTTTATTTCTTTGCTGGTTTCAGCAGGTAATGCTCTTGTCAGCGCACCACTGAAACAGGCATCTGCAATAACCAATATATGTTTTGCATTGCTTCTTTTAATTGCTTTGTTGATGTCCTCCGAAGAAATATAACTGGCATTCAATCCTTTTCTTGCAGAAGAAGGAATAAGGTAACCATCCACATCACCAAACTTATCTTTTTCTGAAGTACCATGACCTGCATAAAAAATTATGAGGTTATCATTTTCTGTAAGAGCATTGCACCTTAAAACAATAGCCTGCATTATATCCTCCCGGCTTCGGTTGTATAGTGTATCAATATTTTCTGCATTGAATGTGTAGCGGGTTTGCAACAATATCTTTAAATCGTTGGCATCCTTTATTGGATTTTTTAAGTCGGGGATATTATCATCATTGTATTCATTCCCGGCAATCATTATTGCATAATACTTTGGAGCAAGTTCTGTATTCTTGGCGAGATCGGGTTTTTCTTCCGGATTACTTCCGGCAGCGGCATTTAAGGTAAAGGATTTAGTGGCAGTATTCCCCTTTTTATCAGTGGCTGTTATGGTCAAAGAATTTATTCCGGATTTTAAAATAATATTGGAAAAGAAGAGGCCGTCTTCTTCTATTTTGTCAACTGGAATGTTATTTATTTTAATAGAAGTTATTCCGGCAGCATCTTTTGCTTTTCCTATAATCTGTGTTTTGCCATTGTCTGCTTCAATATCAAAACTACGGGATGGAGCAGGGCTGATTAAAGTGATTTCAGGCGGGGTGTTATCTAAACTTCTTGTTTGCGTCTGTTTTTGTTCTATGTTTTGCAGTGCTTCTTTTATATCAGGCTGTCTTGAATCAATAACCAGCGACTGCTCATAAATTATTTTTGCATCATCGAACTTGTTCTTTCTTTCTAAAATATATCCTTTCAAAAATTGAATATCTATATAACCTCTTTTTGTTTCTTCTTTTATTTCTGTGCCGTATTGTTGTGAAGCAGTTTCCAGGCTTATAAATGCTTCATCCAATTTCCCCTCATTGATTTGTGTAACAGAAAGTATAAAATTTTTATAAAACCTGAATTTTTCAGAGTCCAGGTAAGAGCTCACTCCCTTAGCTTTAAATTGTTTATAAATGCTGCTTGCCTTTTCTAATTGCTGTATGCGAACCATTGGCGATATAATATTAATATAAGCAGAGATATTATTTGAATCTTTTGAAAGGCAGGTTAGAAAATCCTGAACAGACTCTTCATATTTTCCAAGATTATTAAAATATAAACCTCTGCTATTATAATATCCGGCAACAGTGGGTTCGAGGTTAATAGCTTTTGTCATATCTGTTAATGCTGAGTCATAATCGAATTTCATAGAATAAGCATAGCCACGGCTGGCGTATGCTATAGCAGTATTATTGCCAAGTTTAATGGCAAGGCTGTAATCTTTTATTGCTGATTCAAACAACTTCTTTTGAGAGTAAGCAAACCCTCTTTGACTATATGCCCAGGTATAGTTTGGATCGAGGTTAATAGCTTTTGTATAATCTTCAATGGCAAAATCAAATTTGTTTCTTCTTGAATAAGCATAACCCCTGTTAGCATAAGCCCAGATTTTGGCAGGATCAAGGGTCAGCATTTTTGTATAGTCTGTTATGGCAAGGTCATATTCGTTCTTCGAACTGTAAGAATTTGCCCTTCCGTTGTAGGCATCAATGCTGTTAGGATCAAGTTTGATTGCCTGAGTAAAATCCCGAACAGCTAAATCAAATTGTTTTTTTGAATAGTATGAATTCCCTCTCCATACATAAGGATAAACATAATTGGGATCAATGCCAATGGCTGCTGAATAGTTAGTTATAGCATTATCATACTCTTTGTTTCGGTAATGTTCATCGGCTTTTACACAGTAAGTTTTTACATCCTGTGCATTAATAGAAATAAAGCTAAAGACAAATAAATTATATAAAATGGTTCTCTTTATAAATGGAGTAAATCGCATACAATTATATTATTTATTTCTTTTTTCAAAAATAAACTGGCCACCAATATCACCCACTTCAGGTATGGCAGCATATTGTGCAAGGTTACTGGTAAAACCTTTAACTTTTGCAGAAACATATTCCCAAACATCATTTGCACTGAGCTGGTTCTTGTCATTTGTTTTTAAAAATTCCATAAAATATTTAATAAAAACACTATTATCAGGTACTTTTTCAAGGTTGCCGCTTGCCATTACTTTGCGGCTGTCCAGTTTGTATTGTTTTATTATATCAGCAGGAACAACAGGAGAAAGATCCCGGGTAAAAGCGCCACTGTAACAGGCATCGAGTACTAACAGGATATGCTTTGCATTACTTTTTAATAATGCTTCTTTAATGGCTGCAGAAGTAATATAATAAGCAGTCTTACCATTTTGTGCAGAACTGGGAACAAGGTATCCATTAACTCTCCCGAGTTTATCTTGTGTAGTATCACCATGTCCAGCATAAAAAATAAAAAGATTGTCGTTGTTTGAAAGGGCTTTACATCTTGCCGTAATGGTTTCCTGGATGTCTTCCCGGCTACGGTTATAAAGCATGTCAATATTTGCTGAGTCAAAAGTATACTGGTTTGTTAAGATGGCTCTTAGTGAGTCAGCATCCCGTATGGGGGTTTTTAGATCAGGAATAGTAGAATCTGCATAATCTTTCTCTGCAATCAATATAGCATAATACTTGCCTAATTTCAAAGGTGCATCAGGTTGAAAGGATGTTTGATCTGTATTGTTTGTTTCTGCATCTCCTCCAATATTAAATGTAGCCGTTGTTTTATTACCCAATGTATCTGATGCAGTTACTATTAAGGATTTAACTCCTGACTTTAATGGCAGGTTCACAAAAAAGTATCCATCGCCTTCTATCTTATCAGCAGGAACATTATTTATTGTTACAGATGCAATGCCTGATTGATCAATCGCTTTACCGGTTACTTGTAATTTTCCGGTATCTGCTTCAATCCCAAAGCTGCGGGTTTGGCTGTAGTTGATTAATTTAATAACGGGGGGAGAATGATCTAAATCCCGGTAACGTTCCTGTTTCCTTGCAATAGCAAGTAATGCATCTGTAATGTCTGGTTGCCGGGAGTCTATCATCAATGATTGCGAATAATTTGCTTTTGCATCTTCTAACCGGTCGAGTTTTTCCAAAACAAATCCATTCAAAAAAAGAATATCGCTGTATAACCTTTTGTTTTCGTCTTTTCGTTCAGAGCCATATTCTTTTGAGGCCAAATCCAGGCTGACCAGTGCTTCATTAAACCGGCCGTTTGCAACAGCGGTAACAGCTTTTACAAAGTGGTTGTAGAATTTAAATTTGTCAAGGCTTAAAAACGATTCAAATTTTTTATCACCGAACCGGCTATTTATGTCCTTATAATTTTTCTTATCGTTGTACAGTTGATAAAAAAGAGCAGCTTCCGCAAATCTATTCAACCTTACTAAGGGAGAAATTATATTGATGTATGGATTGCCATTATCGGGAAGTCTGATGATATTGGTTAAAAAATCCAGTATAGAAAGTTCATACTTTCCAAGACTATTATAGCAAAGACCTCTGTAATTATTATTTATGACATTTGATGAATCAATACTGAAAGCTTTTGTTATATCCTGCAATGCCAGATCAATCTGGTTGCCGTAATAATAAGCCTTGCATCGCTGCCTGTAATAATCAGTATTGCCCGGGTCAAGGCTGATAAGTTTGGAATAGTCCATTATCGCTAACTCATACATTCTTTGTAGTAGATACAATTCACCCCGACTTTGATAATACTCGGAAGTATCCGGACTCAACCTGATTGCAATTGTAAAATCTAGTATGGCGGAATCAGGCATCTTTTTTTGCTTATATGCCTCTCCCCGGTAGAAATAAAAATCTGATGAATCAGGTTCAAGGTTTATGGCTTTTGTACAATCCTGTATGGCTAAATCAGTCATTTTTTTTTGAACCAAAGCGTATCCCCTCGAGGCGTATGCAGTTGCATATTTGGAATCCAGGCTGATTGCTTTTGTATAGTTGGCAATGGCATCATCAAATTTGCTTTTTACAAAAAATTCATCGCCTTTATCGGTATAAAATCTTGCATTTTTAACATCCTGTGCGGCTGAATGTACAGCACATATTAGCAACCAGGCACATAAAAAAGCTTTTGTGAAAAATGAATGGCGTTGCATAATTATTTTTTTTACTTCTTTTTAATGATAAGCCCAATTCTTTTATTTATGGTTCATTTCAACAAAAAAACAAAGTACAGACTTGTCTTCTGTGGGTGACTGGAATGTTATTTTATCATCTCTGAATTTTACTTTCTTTATATCCAGTAACCTTGTTGCCAGTTTGTCTTTCACTCCCCGGAAAATACTGACTTTTGACTTCCTGATATAATTGATCAATCCTTCAAAATCAATTTCTGATTTACTGTAAAGGATGCAAAAATTTTCTTTACCTGCCGGTGGATTCAGGCGGGCATGTGTAGAGTCTGATGGAAAATAATAAGTGGCGTTAGTTGAATTGATGGCTGCACTAATAGCAGGTTTTGGCGGAAAAAGGCGGGATAGAACGGCCTTGTCGTCTTCTGCAAAAATATAAATATAGCAAGGTGCATTAGTTCTGAATTTCATTTTGAAACTTCCCCCGCTGCCAATTGTATCTGTAAGCCTGTATAAACTATAATCGGCTTTTACTTTGCCCTGCACAGTTATGTTTTGTGAATTTATTTTTAATCGGCGTGTAGGCATAATTTTTTCGTCCATAGTAATAAATTCTATATTACCGGAGATTTCCGTTTTTCCTGCTTCAAAATCCATCAGTTCAACTGCATAGTTTCCATATTTCATTAGTTGCTCATAGCTAAGCCAACCAAATCCTTTATTGCCCCAATCAGTACCCCAGCTATTTAAAAATTCAAAACCACCCTTGTTCATTTTATCATCATACCCGATAATACAAACAGCATGACCGCCCATTTCTTCATCATCTTCAATTGGCATCCAAATGCCGGTGGCGGAAACTTTTGTGAAAGAATAAAAACATTTCAGACTGACCACAACAGGTTTTTTCTCCGTCAGGCTTTTTTTTATTTTCAGTATGTCATTCTTTGAAAATTTGCCATAGGATTCGTTTAGCGAAAGAAAATCTTTTATTTTATAAGGCGTTGCTTTTTGTTTTTCAACATTTTCCGGAATGTTCTGAATACAATCGATGATTCCTTCTTTTTTTAATATAGCTCCATTGCCGGTCATTGTTTTCATCGCCGTAAGTATTGATGCTCCACTACTGCAAGTACTATCTGTTGCAGGTTTTATTTTATAGTAGATATAGCCAGGTGAAAAAGCATAATTATTAATACTATCCAGGATACTGATATTTCTTTGTATTGCAAGGCTTATAGTACGGGCAGCATAGGCAGAGCTCCAGGCTACACAAGTACCATTATCGCCCTGGTTTTGGGGTGTAGGGGTAAAATTTTTCAAAGAAAAAGCTGTGGGCAGATCTGCTAAATCCCTGGTAGCTCTATTCGCAGATTTTAGTATTGCTTCAAATTCTTCCGGTGAGGTTTTATCTCCTGTTGAAAATTGACAAATACCCGTTGAAGCTATACAAAGACTTACAGCAAGTGAAAGTATTATTTTCATTATTATATGTAAAAAATTTGGTCTGTTTCAATACCTTTTTCAAAATATAGAGCTGTAATGGAAAGTGTTTAACACATTATATTCTTCAAATTACATTTCACATTCTGACATCAAATGAATAGAGCAGGGATTGCCTGGTAAAATAAAGATTACCAGTATAAAAAACTAATTTACTTCTAATATTTGGCATCTACAAACATTTACAGTTACTTAAACAACCATTTATGGAGTTGTTCGTCCTTGTAAATTACATGACAGGGTATTCTTTTCATAGATTTGAGTTTTAATACAGAAACCGATGCGTAGATTTTATTTAACAGGATTGTTGGTGGTGGCAACCAATTTTTTGGGGGCACAGAAAATTGATGAAATAATTAATCCAAAAGCTGCTGAAAGGATTGTCAGGGTATTGGCATCCGATGAAATGAAAGGAAGAAAAACTTTTTCTCCGGAAATTGACAAAGCTGCTGAATTTATTTCCAGTGAATTCAAATCAACAGGATTAATTCCTTATCAGCTAAACGGGACTACAGGCAATAGCAATGGGAGTTACCGGCAAGAATTTGCTTTAATACGTTCAAGGATTGTAAGCATCTCAGCAAATCTCAATGCGCAGGCAATTGGGAAAAAGAATATTATTGTTTTTACCTGCCAGCCACATCTTAAAATTAACCAGGGTTCCGGGTATATAAGAGCCTTTATTAAATCGGGGGCCAATTTGCAATCGGAAGGAATGAAATTAATTAACAGTAATAGAAATATGATAGTACTGGTTGAAAAAAGTTTTGCCAATAGTTTTGGAAACCTGGCAAGGTTGAAATCATCCATGTTCAAAACAAATGTGAATGTGGTTTTTGTACTGTCAGATACAAATCCTTCCACAT